>DAIMFJ010000263.1:3960-7642 GCA_036724695.1 Planctomycetota bacterium | reverse complement strand
GAGTAGCCGTGCAGCTGCAGCACGGTGCCGCGGCCGCTGCGCGACTTGTGCTCGACGATCAGGTGGAGGTGTACCGTGCGGTTGCCGAGGCGCGCGCGGAACAGCAGGTCGGTATGGCGCTTCCTGAGCCGGCCGGACACGAACGTGCCGTCGCAGGCCTCCAACGTGGACCAGTCGATCGCGGCGACGATCTCGGGTGGGAGCACCAGCCGGAACAGCGCGGCGGCGTGTCTGGGCTGGGCGAAGGTGTGGCGGAACAGTTCGTCGTGGGGGATGCGTGGCACGGGGACTCGCGTGGGGTGCGGGTCCGGTAAGTGCCTTGGGGCCGGCAACGGTTACGGAATCTCCTGGGAATCGGGGCGCCAGCGTCGCGCGGGCTACCGACGAGGACTTGCCCGCGGCGCGTCCGCGCTTCCGAAGACCGCCAGCGGCCGCCGTGCGAGCCACGGCCCACCGACTCCGGGCCGTGCAAGGAACCGCAGAAAGATGGCGGAGGGAGAGGGATTCGAACCCCCGGACCCCGCGAGGGGTCAGCGGTTTTCAAAACCGCCGCAATCGGCCGCTCTGCCATCCCTCCGCGGGGTCGGCGCCGTCGACTCCGCCCACGCTAGCCGGCCGGCGGCGGTGACTCAATCCAGAGCCGCGGCTTCGAACACCGCGCGGTCGACGAAGATCGGCGCGCCGGTTTGCACGGCCAGGGCGATGGCATCGGACGGGCGACAGTCGACGTTGCGTTCCGGCCCGGGGCCGCCGTTCTTGGGCGCCAGCACCAGGTTGGCGAAGTAGGTGCCGTCGCGCAGGTCGTTGATCTCGACGCGCAAGAGGCGCTGGTCGAGGGCGCCGAGGATGCGGCCGATCAGGTCGTGCGTCAGCGGGCGCGGCGGCTTCATGCCGCACAGCTTGCGGTTGATCTCCTCGACTTCGTGGAAGCCGATGACGATCGGGAAGCCGCGGTTGCCGTGCCGTTCGCGCAGGTGGATGTACTGCTGATCCCCCTTCTGGTGGATCACCACGCGGGCGAGTTCGACTTCGACGAGGTCCATGGCTGCGTTGGCGGTTGTAGCCGACCGACCCGGCCGACGCGAGCCTCCGCCGCGCCGGTGCGGTACAACCATGCCATGCCGAACGCCCAGGCGAATCCGGTCCTCGTCGAGGTGAGCCGCAGTGGTCGGGTCGAATCCGAGCACCGCGGGGCGGTCGTCGTCTGGCACGACGACGAGGTGCTGCTGGCCTGCGGCGACGTCGAGCGGCCGGTGTTCGCGCGGTCGGCGACCAAGCCGCTGCAGGCGCTGCCGTTCCTCGAACGGGGGCTGCATCGCCAGTACCAGCTCGAGGCTCGCCACGTCGCGGTGCTGTGCGCCAGCCATGCCGGGGCCGACGCGCATCTCGCGGCGGTGCGCGAGGTGCTGGCCCGCGCGGGGCTGCGCGAGGAGCAGTTGCAGTGCGGCCCGCATGCGCCGTTCGACGACGCGGCGCGGCGGGCGTTGTTCGCGGCAGGGCAGCGGCCCGGTCGCATCCACAACAACTGCAGCGGCAAGCACGCGGGTTTCCTGGCCCTGGCCCTGGCCTGCGGCGACGACCCGGCCGGCTACCTGGAGCCTGGCTGCAAAGCCCAGCAGGAAGTGGCTCGTGCCGTGCAGGCGATGGCGGGTCTGGCCGAGCCGGCGTGGACCGGGCTGGATGGTTGTGGAGCGCCGACCTTCTGGCTGCCGCTGGTGGCGTTGGCCAAGGCCTTTGCGCGACTGGCGAACCCGATCGGCTTGCCGCCCGTTCGCAGCGAGGCATGCCGCACGATCCTCGCCGCCGCAGCCCAGGCACCGAGCTTGCTCGAGGGCCGTGGCATGCTTTGCACGGAGATCGTAAAGGCTTTGCCTGGAACGAGTTTCGCCAAGAACGGCGCCGAAGGGGTGTACGCCTTGGCGCTCGCCCCCGAGCCGCGCCGCCGCCGTTGTCCTGGCGCAGTCGGGGTCGCCGTGAAGATCGACGATGGCAGCCAGCGAGCCTACCCGCCGGTCGTGGTCGAGGTGCTGCGATGGCTCGGGGCGTTCGCAGGCGCCGAGGTGCCGCCGGCGCTGGCGACGTTCTGGCGCACGCCGGTCGGCAACACCCAACAGAAGGTCGTCGGCGAAGTGCGCTGTGCACTGGAGTTGCCGCGATGAGCGCCGCGCCGACGGGTTGGCGGAACGTGCGCGGCGTGCCGCAGCTGCCGGCGCGGGCCGTGGACGGCCACAAAGGCAACTATGGCACCGTGTTGGTCGTCGCCGGCAGCGCGACGATGCTCGGCGCGGCCGTGCTGACCGCGACGGCGGCGCTGCGCGGCGGTGCGGGGCTCGTGCAGGTGGCGTTGCCCAAGCCGTTGCAGAGCTTGTTGCCGCTGGCGGTGCCGTGCGCAACCACGTTGGGGCGCGGCCAGGAGCTGCGCAAGGCGCTCGCGCGGGCCGCGGCGGTGGTGGTCGGGCCGGGGCTGGGGCTTGGTCCGGTGACCCGTCGACTGGTCGCGCAGGTGCTGCAGGCGGCGTCGGGGCCGGTGGTCGTCGATGCGGATGCGTTGCACGTGCTGGCGCCGCTGCCGGCGAGTTCGCGGACCGCTGGGCGCCGCCGGCTCGGGCCGAACGTCGTGCTGACGCCGCATCCAGGCGAAGCCGGGCGCCTGCTCGGCATCCCGGCGAGCGAGGTCCAACACGATCGCGGCGCCGCGCTGGCGGCCCTGTGCGAACGCAGCGGGGCGGTGGTCGTCCTGAAGGGCCACGGCACGCTGGTCGGTGCGGCAGGCCGCTGCTTCGTGAACCAGACCGGCAATCCCGGCATGGCGACCGGGGGCAGTGGCGACGTGCTGGCTGGCCTGCTCGCCGCACTGCTCGCGCAAGGGCTGGCGCCGTTCGACGCGGCGCGGCTGGCCGTGCACGTGCACGGCCGCGCCGGCGATCGGCTGGCCCGCCGGATCGGGCAAGCCGGGCTCCTGGCGAGCGATCTGCCGCTGGCGATCGCGGAGGAACTGCGATGAAGGCGTACCGCTGGTTGCCATGGTTGGCCTGTTGTCTGCCGTTGGGCGAGGTGCTGGCGGCGCCGCAGACGCCGGTGGCGCAGGCCCAGACGCCGACGCCGGCCGAACGGTTGGCGGCGCTGCTGGCCACGCCGTCGCCCGCCGAAGCCGAAGCTGCGCTCGCCGCGCTGCGCGATGGCAGTGCCGCCAGCCGCGAAGCGACGGCCGCACGCATGCGGCACACCTGGCACGAGTTGCCCGCGGCGGTCGCCGACGCGCTGGTCGCCGAGCCAGCGCTGGCGCTCGCCCTCGGGCGCGAACTGGCGCTCGCACCGCGGCCGTCGTGGTCGCCGTTCGTGCAGCGCAAGCTGCGCGACGAACGCATCGGCGGCGACGAACGTTGCCTGTGGTTGGCGGCGCGCGGCGAACCGCTGACGGCGGACGAGGTCAAGTTCGTGCTGGCGGTGCTGCTCGCCGGCGAGGCCGACGACGGTGTGCACGCGGCCTTCGCCGTGCTGCCGGCCGAACTCGCCGACCGCATGGTGCCACGCATCCACGCGGCGTTGCTCGAGGGCAGCGTCGAGGTCGGCGCCGTGGCGACCTGGTTCGATCGGCTCAGCGACCTCGGCCGCGCGCGGTTGCTGGCGCTGGCGGTCGCCTTGCCGCAAGGCCCGGCGACCGAGCTGTGCCAGTACATGG
>DAIMFJ010000263.1:0-3950 GCA_036724695.1 Planctomycetota bacterium | reverse complement strand
AGACCTACATCGACATCGTGCCCGCCGAGCCGCCTGCCGAGGCCCTCGACGGCAAGATCCCGCTCGAACGCATCTGGCTGCAGAACGCCGCGCCGTTGCTGGATCGCCCCGAACGCATCGCTCGCGTGCGCGACGCGCTCGCCGACCCGCGCGCCGACGCCGAACTGCGCCGCGCCGCGTACCTGACCTTGGCGCAGGCCAAGGCGATCGACGACGTCGTGCTCGACCATGCCGAGGCCTGCGACGATCCGGCGGTCGGCGTGCTGCACCTGCTCGACGTCGCCATCGACCGCATCCCGGCCGAACGGCTGCTGACGTGGCTGCGCGGGGCGCCGGAGCTGTCGACGGCGACGTTGGTGGCCCTGGGCCGCCGCTCGCGCCTCGACGCGAGCCTGGCCGAGGCGCTGCTCGAGCCGATCCGCGACGCCGGTGGTGTCGCCGGGGGGTGGACCGAGCGGGCCGCGATCGTGCTGGCGCTCCGCGCCGCACCGGAGTTCGTGGTCGCGAACTGGCCGCTGTTGCGCACCGCCCCCGAACTGCTGCGCGTCACCGAGGGCCTCGCCGCGCGCGGCGAGCCACGGTTGTTCGAGTTGCTGCGCGGCGAACTGGCCGCTGCCGCGACTCCGGAGGGCGAACCGGCGCAGCTGCTGCAACGGCGGGCGGCGCTGCTGCTGGCGCTGGCGGCCGGTGGCGATGCGTCGGCGTTCGAGCTCTTGGTCCAGGAAGCGCCGACCTGGCCGGCCGCATTGGTGCGGCGCGGTCGCGCGCTCGAACGGCCGTTGACGGTGGCGCAGGCCGAGGCCCTGCTGACGGCGGCCGCGGCGGCCGCCGCGAACGGCGAAGCGGTCGCCGCCGAACTGTTCGACTGGGCCGCGCAGTGCCGTGCTGCCGAACTGGCGCCGCGCTGGCGCACGTTGCTCGCCAACACCGACGACCTGGCGGCCCACGAGGCGGCGCTGCGGGCGTTGTTCGCGGGTGACGATCGGCCGAAGTTGCTGGCCCAGCTGCACGCCCGGGTGCGCGACGGCCAGTGGGACGAGACCGCCGACCTGCTGCGCTACGAGTTCGTGTCGTCGCTCGGCGAGCCGATCCCCAGGGCCGACCTGCGCCTGCTCGCCGAACTGGTCCTGCTGGCGCCGCTCGCCGAACCGGCCGCCGAAGCCGAACTGGTGGCGCGCTGGCCCGATGGCGCGCACGGTTTCCCGTTCGTCTCGGCGGTGGCCGTGGCGCTGCGTCGGGCGTCGCCGGACGACGTCGCCGCGGCGTTCGCCGCGGTCGTCGCCGAGGTGCTGGCCGATCCACGGCGCGACACCTTGTCGCGGCAGCGGCTGCTGTTGTTGTGGCGCGCGCTCGAGCCAGCACCGGCGCTGCAGCAGGCGGTCGGCATCGCGACCGAGCCGTGTCTGCAGGCCTTGCCCGGGGCCCTGGGCCGCGGCCCAGCGGCCTGGTTCGCGTGTCTGGCGGCGCGTTCGTCCGGACGGCACGCTGCCGCGGCGGACTGGGCCAGGGTGGCCGTCGCCGAACTGCTCGGGCGTGAGGGCCAGCGACGCGACGCGCGGCTGTTCCTCGACGAACGCGACCCGACCCGCGGCTATGATCCGTGGGCGGCCCTGGCGGCGGTGCCGGCCCTGGCGACCGCGCAGGCGGCAGCGACGGCCGGGGCCGTCGAAACCGCGCGCCACGCGGCGCAGTTGGCGCTCGACCGGTGCGGTCACGACCGCGCCACGCGGGCCGAGATCACCAGGTTGTTGGAGTCCTTGCCATGAAGATGCTCGTCGTCGCAGCGCTCGCCGCCGCCGTGTCCGTCGCTGCCCTGCCGCCAGGCGCGGTGCAGGATCCCAAACCTGGCCAACGGCCCGGGGCCCAGGAACCTGGTCCGAAGGTGCCCACGCCGCCGCCGCCGCCCGCCGAGCAGCTGCTCGCCGAGATGCAGGCGCAGTTCGCCAAGGAAGGTCTCGAGCTGGACGCCAAGGCCGGCACGCTGTCGATCAAGGCGTTCGTCAACGAAGCCCGCGACCCGATCGAGTACCTGCTGGTGCACCGGCGCGGCAAGCGCCACGAGGCGGTGTTCTGGACCTCGGCGAAGGCCAGCCTGCTGAACGGGGCGTTGCTGCTGCTCGGCCTCGAACAGGGCAAGAACGCCACCTACAAGGAAGTCGAGCCGCTGCCGACGCTCGAAGAGGTGCAGGCCGGGGCGGAGACGGTGATCGTGACGCCGCCGCAGGGCAAACCGTTCTGGATCACCGCGCATTGGACCGATGCCGAAGGCGAAACCAAAGCCTGCTGCGTCGAGGATCTGCTGCTCGACCTCGGCGCAGGCAAGGCCGTCGCGTCGACGGCCTGGATCTACCTCGGCGGCCGCATGGCGCAGATCTACCGCAACGAGCCCGAGGTCTACATCGCCGACTTCGAGGGCAACCTGTTCAGCGTCTGCTACCTGTCGCCCGACAACCACCTCGCCACGATGGTGCACGAGCGCTCCCGCGACGACCAGAACTGGTTGGTGACCGAACTGCTGCCGCCGGTCGACACCGAGGTGAAGCTGGTCGTGCACAAGCAGAAGCCGAAGCTGGCGATCGAGCGCGAAGCGCGGCTGGCCAAGGCGAACGCCGACGCGGCGGCCAAGGGTGAGGGCAAGGCGCCTGGTGCCGGGGACCCACCGCCGGGTGGGAGCGGCAACAGCGGCGGTGGGGCCGGTCGCGGAGGCGACTAGCCGCATGCGCGTCCGTTCGCGCGCAGCGCCGCTCCTGCCGTGGTTCGCACTGTGGGCTGCAGCCTGCCAGGTCGCCGAACCGCCGCGGGTCGCCACCGGCGACGTGGTGCCCCAAGCGCTGCTGGCGGCGGAATTCCCGGCCGCCAAGGCACTGCTGGCCGGTTACGTCGACGGCAGCGCCGACGCGACCTGGCAGGTCGGCGACGCCGTCTTGTACGGGCTGCGGCTGCAGCGCGACGGGGTCGAGCAGCGTTGGCTGCTGTCGCTGGTCGTCGACGAGCTGGCCCCGCCGGTGCCGCCGCGCGTCTGGACGTTCGAGGTCGACGGGACAGACCAGCGCTTCGAGTCGTCGCTGTGCCGGGTCACCGCGTGCGTCTACGACGGCGACGGCCGTGAACTGGCGCGTTCGCAGCCGCTGGTGCCGCAGCAGTTCCTGGCCCGGGGGTTCGCTTCGGTCTGCGCGACGACCTGGGCGGCGCGGCGCGCCGGAGGCAAGCCGCCGGCCGCCCGCGACGTCGCCGCGGGCGTGGTCAGCGCGGTGGCGCTGCTCGAGACCGTGCGCCAGGACCGGGCGCTGGCGCCGGTGCTGTGGGCGGTGGTCGACAAGCCGTCGCTGTGGTCGGTGATCGGCAATCTTGGCGCGACCGTGTTGGTGCGGCCGCACCTCGATCGGTTCGTGCCGTGTGCGACGCCGAATCCGGCGATGCCGTTCGGCAGCGCGTGGCGCGTGCCGATGAGCCTGTTCGTCAACGACCAGCCAGCCCTCGAAGCCGAGTTGGTGGTCGCCGACTCGACGCCGCCGTTCGCGGTCGGGGCGGGCGTGCTGGCCGCGGTGGCACGGCACCCGACGCGGCCGGACGTGCGCTGCGAGATGTTGTTGCTCGGCGCCGGGCGAACTGCGGCCCGATGAACGCAAGATCCTTTGGAACAAGGTGTTGCGGGATCCCCAAGGGATGGGATTCCGACTGAGGTCGCGGTGCCGGACTGCCGATAAGAACGGCATGAAGCGTTTCCTGCCGTTGGTTCTCGGCGCTGCCGTCGCCGTCTCCGCCACTGCCCAGCAGTCGGGCGCGCGCCCGGCCGCCGAGCCGCCGAAGACCGAGGAGCAGAAGATCGACCAGCGCGCGCAACAGATGCGCGACAACCTCGGCGCCGGCCGGCAGGTCACCACGCACGTGCGCATCAACCTGCGGTTGCGCAACGGCAACAAGCTGACCGGCGTCGTCAAGGATGGCCG
>DAIMFJ010000262.1:0-7645 GCA_036724695.1 Planctomycetota bacterium | reverse complement strand
CACGCGTCGGTGTAGGGCTCGGTGGTCCAGGTCGTCTGCCCGGTGCGCCACGCCAGGAACAGTTCGTCCGGCGCCTCGTCGTAGGCTTCGCCGACCTTGGCCTGGTCGTCGCGGCCGTCGCCGTCGTGATCGCCCGGCATCGCACTGTCGACCTGGAAACGCACCTCGTCGCCGACGACGCGTACCGTGTACAGGTACTTGACCTCCGGGGCACTCAGTCGCACCGCGCGCAGCGGCGCGGCGACCCGTTCGAACAACAGGCCGTTGGTCTGCTCGGCGGCCTGCAATCCCGCCAACGCGCCGACGTCGACGAGTGCTGCGGCGGTCCGGCCGACCCGTTGCAGGCCTTCGAGCAGCTGGGCGTGGAACTGCACGTGGGCTTCGCGCCGGAACGACCAATTGGCGCCGGCGACGATCACCCAGACCAGCAGCGCCGCGAGCAACCCGTCGCGGAGGGCGGCGCCGCGCCACCGCACCACGGTCGGCGCCGGTGGCGTGGGTACGGCCGCCGGAGTGCGGTCCGGCGCTGCCCGTTCGGAGCTCCTCGGATCCGCGGCCACGCGGTCGTGGTATCGACCCCCGGCACCCAGCGGGTTGGGAAAAACTCCCAGCCAGCCCAACTCCAGCTCCAGCTACGCCGCAAACCACTGCGAGGAAGCCACTTGTGGCATCCCACGAAGCGAGATCACTGCCGTCGCGCGCCGAACCGGGTCACCAGACCGACGTAGAACATGTGTTCGCCGTGCACGTCCTCGTCGATCCGGATCGACGGCCGGTTCTCGTTGTCGAGGTACGAGTAGTACGCGTGCAACGCGATCGCGTCGCTGAGGTACAGGTACGACTCGACGCCGCCGCCGACGAAGAACTCGTTGCCCTTGGCCGACGGTTCCTGGCTGTCGAGCTTCGAGAATTGTTATTTTTAGAAGGGGTTCACCGAGAACGAGTCGCCGAGTTGGATGCGCAGGCGGATCTGCGCATCGGCCCAGATGTGGCCCAGGGGCTTCTGCCCCTCGGTGTTGCGCACGCGATCCAGCTCGTCCTGCCAACCGCCGGTCGCGAAGATCTCCCAGGTCGTCTCGTCCGACGACGGCACGTACCACTCCAGCCGCCCGCGCGCCCGCCAGACCGCGTTCGGCAGCGAACTCGCGAAGCCGCTGCGGCCGATCTGGCCGTCGCTGTCGTTCCATTCGCGTTCGCCGGCCAGCGTCAGCACGAAGCCCTGCTGGGGCATGCCGAGGCGACGGTCCATCTGCACGTTGGCCTGTTCGATGTAGATGCGGCCGCCGTATGCGTTGTAGTCGTCCGGCACCTGGAAGTCGGGGCGCGTCAACTCCGAGCGTTCGAAGCGGTTCCAGCGGTAGAACGGGCCCAGTTCGACGAACAACGCGCCCTGGGCGACGCGGCCGAAACCGGCGTAGGCCTCGTAGTCGCTGCCTTCGTAGAGCCCTTCGCCGACGAAGCCGTCGCGGGTGTAGTAGCCGTCGCGGTAGAACATCCACGGCCGCGCGCGCAGTTCGAGCTTGGAGGTCGTGTCGTCGCCGATCAGGTCGCCGTCGGCGAACGAGATCAGCACGCCGTCGCGCCCGGCGTACGCCTCGAGCAGGTTGCGGTTGTCGCCGACCGCGTCGTCGCGGTAGTAGAGGTGACCGTCCCAGCTGAGGTCGTTGTCGAGACCGAGGCTGGCCTCCTTGTCCTTCGCCATCGTGCCGACCATGCCGGCCTCGATCTCGAACACCGTCGCGTACGGCCGCGGTGCGAAGCGCACCTCGGTCAAGTCGACGTAGTTCTGCGCCACCGCGGGAACGGTCAGGAGCGCCACGAACGGCGCACGGGCGAGGGGTCGGTTCACGTCACTTGCTCTCTTCGCGGCGTTTGGCGCGCTCGTGCGCGGCCACCGCCATCGGGTGGTTGTCGTCGAGGACGATCACGGAGTACGGGTGGTCGGCGAACTGGTTCTCGCGCTCCTCGATGCGGATCACGCCGCGCTGCCGCAGGTCGTTGATCAACGCGCGGCGTTCGGGATGCACGAGACCGCTGAAGTGCTGGCTCATCGCGCCCTTCAGGAACGGCGACAACCAGACCTCGTCGCTGCCGTGCCGCGTGCGGGCGCGCAGGATCAGGTCGACGACCTGGGCGAGGCGGTCGAGGTGGATCGCCTCGGAGTGCTCGCCGTCGCCGGCGCGCCAGGTCACCGGGATGTGGCCGACGATCGCCGCCTTCGGGCGCAGCACGGCCGCGGCCGGGGCGGTCGCGGCGACATGGCCGGTGCCGTTCCCGGTGCCGCTGCCGGGTGCCGGCGCAGCGGCGGCGGTCGGCGCCGCTGGCGCCCCAGCGGGTGGCGTGCTGGCGCCGGCCGGGCCGCTCTTGGCGGTCTCGACCAGCCTGGCGGCCTCCAGCAGGTTCTCGCCGATCAGGTCGAGGGCGTTCCAGAAGCGCTCGGCACCGACCCGCATGCGCAGGTCGCCGCTGGTCGAGTCGGGGATGCCGACGACCCGCAGCTCGCGGTTCTCCTCGAGCACCTGCCGCGCGATCGGGATGAAGTCGCGGTCGCCGGACACGATCACGACGGCGTGGATCTCCGGGCGCCGGTACAGCACCCGGCAGACGTCGCAGGCCAGCTGCACGTCGGCCGAGTTCTTGCCGGCGTGGCCGACCAGCACGTACTGCGGGTCGAAGCCCATCAGCGCCAGGTCGTGCGCGGCGTCCGACCCGGGGTAGGTGTCGAAGGCCGCGTACGAGCGGCCGAGCACCATCGGCGAGCCCTGCGCGCGCAGTTTGGCCTTCAGGTTCTCGAGGATCGACACACATAGTTCGCGAACCCGCTGGCCGGTCAGTTCCGGACGGTTCTTGAGGCTCAGGAAGAGGTTCTCGAAGTCGACGAAGACGGCGGCATTCATCTGGGCGTACGGAATCGGTGCGGCGACGAGCGCGACGAGCCGTGGGCCCGCCGCGCGAGAACCGGCGCGACCCGGGCGGGTCGCGCCAAGGGATCAGACCGTCGGGCTGGTGGGCGCGGCGGCCGGCGGCGCGATGCGCGCCAGCGGTGCGACGACCGCTTCGGTGGCCTGCGGCGACTCCTCGCGGTCGTCGTCGGCGAGGTAGGTGTAGGCGGCGAGGCCTTCTTCGTAGCGGCGCATCAGCAGCGCCGACTCCTTCATGTTGATGCGGCCGGCCCGCACGGCGCCTTCGAGCTGCGTGCGCATGCGACGGATCAGGTCCTGCTTGTCGTACTGCACGTAGCTGAGCACCTCGGTCACCGAGTCGCCCTCGATGACGCGTTCGATGCGGTAGCCGTAGTGGTCGTCCATCGACACGTGGATCGCGTTGGTGTCGCCGAACAGGTTGTGCAGGTCGCCGAGGATCTCCTGGTACGCGCCGACCAGGAACATCGCCATGTAGTACGGCCGCCCCGGCGTGATCGGGTGCACCTCGAGCACGCTCTTGACGTCGCGCAGGTCGATGAACTTGTCGACCTTGCCGTCGCTGTCGCAGGTCAGGTCGGCGAGGATCGCGCGCCGCGTCGGCCGTTCGTTGAGCCGGTGGATCGGCATCGTCGGGAACAGCTGCTTGACGGCCCAGTGGTCGGGTGCCGACTGGAACACCGAGAAGTTGCAGTAGTAGGTGTCGGCGAGCGCACGTTCGAGCCCGGTCAACTCGTCGGGCACGTACTCCAGGGTGTTGACGATCTGGCGGATCTTGTCGCAGATCGCCCAGAACAGCGTCTCGGCGATCGCGCGGCCCTTCAGGTCGAGGTAGCCGAGGTTGAACAGGCTGATCGCCTCTTCCTTGAGCTGCAGCGCGTCGTGGTAGCTCTCCTGGAAGTTCTTCTGCGACACGTCGCGCAGGATCTGCACGAGGTTGGCGATCGTGGTGTCCTCGTGCTTGTCGGCGTCGGGCGGCACCTCGACGGTCTGCGAGCTGACGTCGAGCACGTCGAACACCAGGATCGCGTGGTGCGCGGTCAGGGCGCGGCCCGACTCGCTGACCAGGTCGGGATGCGGGATGCCCTTCTCGTCGCAGGCCTGCTGGACCGCGAACACGACGTCGTTGGCGTACTCCTGCATCGAGTAGTTCGCCGAACTGTGGAAGTTCGTCGAGCTGCCGTCGTAGTCGACGGCCAGGCCGCCGCCGACGTCGAGGAACTTCAGGCCGGCCCCGAGGTCGATCAGCTCGGTGTAGAAGCGCGTCGCCTCCTTGAGCGCGTCCTTGATGGCGCGGATCGCGGTGATCTGGCTGCCGATGTGGAAGTGCAGCAGCTCGAGGCAGTCGAGCATGCCGACCTCGCGCAGCCGTTCGACGACGCGCACCAGTTCGCCGGCGGTCAGGCCGAACTTCGACTTCTCGCCGCCCGACTCCTGCCACTTGCCGGCCCCGCGGCTGGCGAGCTTGGCGCGCACGCCGATGTGCGGCCGCAGGTCGAAGCGCTTGCTGACGGTCAGGATCGTCTCCAGCTCCTCGAAGCGGTCGACGACGATGATCGTGTACAGGCCCATCTTCTGGGCCAGCATCGCGGTCTCGATGAACGCGACGTCCTTGTAGCCGTTGCAGATCACCAGCCCGTCGGCGTTGGTCATGTGCGCGAGCACGATCAACAGTTCGGGCTTGCTGCCGGCTTCGAGTCCGAGCGAGTAGTCCTTGCCGAAGCCGACCAGTTCCTCGACGACGTCGCGCTGCTGGTTGACCTTGACCGGGAACACCGGCTTGTACCGACCGCGGTAGCCGCAGTCCTCGATCGAGCGCTTGAACGCGCCGGCCAGCGCCGCGACGCGCATCTGCAGGATGTCGGAGATGCGCAGCAGCATCGGCAGCTCGATGCCGCGGTTGCGCAGGTCGTCGACCAGTTCGGGCAACGAGAACTTCGGACCGTTCTTGCCCATCGGCTGCACGATCAGCTCGCCGCGATCGCTGATCGAGTAGGCGTCACCGCCCCAGGCGGACAGTTGGTACAGTTCGGTGGCGTCGCGGGTGGTCCAAGCGCGAAGTTCTTTCTGCGGCGTGCTCAATAGCGGAACTCCAGACCGGGGGAACGGCCGCGCCGCCGGCGCGCACTCCGCGCCTGCGCCGGCCGTTCGAGCCCGGTCGCGGATTACACACCACCGGGCCCCGGCGTGGCAGATGCTCGCCATGCTTTTTTGCGGTGGTCCTTCGGCCCCTGGCCCGCCGCCGCCCAGCCGCGTAAGGTGCCGGGGTGAGCCACGTCGAGATCCAGCCCTCTCCCCTGCAGGCGCAAGACGCCGAAGTCCATGCCTGGCTGCAGCGCGAAGACCGCCGCCAGGCCAACTCGCTGACCCTGATCGCGTCCGAGAACCACTGTTCGGCGGCGGTGCGCGAGGCCTGCGCTTCCCGCATCACCGACAAGTACGCCGAGGGGTATCCGAACCGGCGCTACTACGGTGGTTGCGAGGCCGCCGACGGCATCGAGGAACTGGCCCGCCAGCGCGCCATGCAGCTGTTCGCCGCCGAGGACGCCAACGTGCAGCCGCACTCCGGCACCACCGCCAACCTCGCCGCGCTGACCGCGCTGGCCGGCCCGGGCGGGCGCATCGTCGGCATGGCGCTCAAGGCCGGCGGCCACCTCAGCCACGGCCACGACCGCAGCCACTCCGGCATGCTGTTCGCCGCCCGCCAGTACGGCGTCGACGGCCGCGGCCGGATCGACCTCGACGAGGTGCGGCGGGTCTGCAAGGAACACCAGCCCAAGGTGCTGATCGCCGGCGGCAGCAGCTACAGCCGGAACATCGACTACGCGGCGTTCGCGGCGATCGCGCGCGAAGTCGGCGCCTACCTGCTGGCCGACATCGCCCACCCGGCCGGTTTGGTCGCGGCGGGCATCGTGCCGAGCCCGGTCGGCATCGCCGACGCGGTGACGATGACCACCCACAAGACCCTGCGCGGGCCGCGCGGCGGCATGATCCTGACCAAGGGCGACACCGGCAAGCTGGTGCGTTCGGCGGTGTTCCCGGGCGCCCAGGGCGGCCCGCTGGTGCAGCAGATCGCCGGCAAGGCGGTCGCGTTCGGCGAAGCCCTGCGGCCGTCGTTCCGCAGCTACCAGGAACGTGTGCTCGCCAACGCGCAGTACCTGGCCGCGTGCCTTGTCGAGGCCGGCCTCGACATCGTCACCGGCGGCACCGACAACCACATCGTGCTGGTCGACCTCCGCAAGGCGAACGTGACCGGCGCCGAGGTCGAGGAGCGCGCGCTGGCGGCCGGCCTCGCCGTCAACAAGAACGCCATCCCCGACGATCCGCGGCCGCCGATGGTCACGTCCGGGCTGCGGCTCGGCACGCCGGCGGTGACGACGCGCGGGTTCGGCAAGGACCAGATCCGCACGATCGCCGAGATCATCGTCGGCCTGGTGCGCGGCGGCGCGCCGGAGAAGTTCCGGCCGACCGTACAGCAGCTTTGCGAAGCCTTCCCGCTGCCCTGACCGTTCCTTGCTGCACCGGCCGCGGTCGCCCAGGCGACGGCGGCCGATCCGCGCCCCGACCGCCCAGCCCAACCATGCGCATGCCGTTCCCGCCGCTCGCCGGCGCCGTCCTGTCGTTGTTCTCCGCGGCGGTCGCGGCCCAGTCGTCGGCGCCACCGCCACGCCACGTGCAGTGGCAGCGTTCGCTCGCCGACGCGCTGGCCGAACAGCAACGCACCGGCCTGCCGCTGCTGATCGCCGTCAACACCCAGGGCGAGGTGTTCAACGACCGCTTCGCCGGCACCGTCTACCGCGATCCGGAGTTCGTCGACAGCACGGCGGGCTACGTCTGCGTGGTCGCCTCGCCGGACCGCCACAACGAACTCGACTACGACGCCGACGGCAACCGCATCGAGTGCCCGAAGTTCCCCGGCTGCACGTGCAGCGAGCACATCCAGATCGAACCGGCGCTGTACGCCCGCTGGTTCGACGGCAACCGCGTGGCGCCGCGCCACATCGCCGTCGGCACCGACGGCAAGAAGCGCTTCGACCGCTTCCTGGACAACAGCATGGCGCTGGCGATCAAGGCGATCGCCGAACACCGCGGCAACCGACCCGACGCCGACCCGGTGCCGGCGGCGCTCGCCGAGCTCGTGCAGCGCCGCGGCGCGGCGGCCCGCCGGGCCCTGGAGGATCGTTTCCGCGCCGGCGACCGGCAGACGCGCGTCGAGCTGCTGCGCGCTGCGGCCCAGGCGACCGCCGAACCGTGCGACCTGCTGCGGAGGTGTCTGCGCGACCGCGACGACGCGGTGTTCGGTGCGGCGGCGAGCAGCCTGGCGGCACTGGCCACGGCCGCGCAGGCGATCGACCTCGAGGACGCCCTGGCGCGCACGACCGACCGCGAAGTCGAGACGCGGCTGGTCGCGAAACTCGCCGAACTCGGCCGCAACGACCCGGCACTGGCCAGGGTGGCGTCGCATTTCGACCGCGTCGGCCAGGAACCGCTGCCGGCCCCCTGGCGCAATCCGTGGCAACCGGCCGCCTTCGACGGCGACGACCGCGACGGCATCGAGGCCGAGCTGGATCGCTGCGAAGCGCGGCTCAAGGCCGAACCGAACGACCAGCCGGCCCGCCTGCGCCTGGCCACCGCCCAGGCCGCGCTCGGCCTGTGGCTCGCCGCCCGTTCGGGCCGCGGCGCCGAGCTGTGGCTCGACGACGCCGCCCGCAACGCCGGCAAGG
>DAIMFJ010000261.1:0-7747 GCA_036724695.1 Planctomycetota bacterium | reverse complement strand
TGCGAAGAACAGCACCTGTTCGTGCGCGAACGCGCCGAGCAGCAACAGACCCCAGGCCAGCGGGCCGTGCCGCACGGCGAGCACTGCGGCCAGCAGCAGCACGAAACTCAGCGAGTCGGGGTAGCCGACGTGCGACTTGTACAATTGCGTCGCGCCGCCGAGTGCACAGGCCAGCGTCAGCAAGGCCGTGTCGAGCAGGTTCGTGCCCAGGCGCTGCGCGGTCAGTGCGACCAGCACCAAGAGCAACGCCGCACTGCCGTGCGCGGCGTAGTGGAACGACGGTCCCGACAGGGAGAGCAGGTTCGCCAGCAGCGGCAGCAGCACGCGATGCGGGAACAGGCCCTCGAACGCCAGCGGGTCGACCGACATCTGCTGGTAGGTCAGCCCGAAGCTGAAGCCGTGGCCGAGCGGACGTTCGACGAGGCAGCTCAGCGCGAACGCGCCGATCCCGATGGCCAGGGCCAGCAGCACGGCGGTCGGGAGGCGGCGTTCGGGCAAGGGCATGCGGTGGGCCGCGCAAGGCTACCGCATCGCGGGTGGCCGTTGCGGGTCGGATTGGCGAGGCGGCGCGGCGGCGCGCCGGTGGCAACGGCGGTTGCGGGCGTGTCCCGATGCAGGAAGTGGGGGTGGGAGCAGGCCTGCCCCACCTCACCGCAGCGCCCGCAGCACCATGTTGCCGTCGACGAGGCAGACGTTCGCGGGCAGTCCGCGTGGCCGGCGCCGCGGCAGGACCGGCGCGAACAGGACGTGGACGATCGCGCCGGTGTGACCCATGGGCACCCCCTTCCTGGCGAGGTCCTGCTGCATCGACAGCACGTCGCCCGCGTCCAGCGCGGTGGGCGACCACTTCGCCTCTCCGAGCAGCAGCACCCCGTCCTTGCTGCGGGCGACGACATCCCACTCGGGCCCCTGACCGTGCCAGAAGCGGCTTGCCGCTCCGAAGGTGTGGCCCAGGTGCTCGGCGAGGTGCGGCACGGCCAGCCGGCACAGTTCCTCCCAGGCGCTGGCATCGAAGTGCGCGGCGCGCGCCAAGAACAGCGCCAGCCGTTCGCGACGCGAGAGCCGATGCAGCTGCGGGCGCCGGGGCGCGACCAGGCCGAACCACCAGCGCAGGAACGGGTCGCCCAGCCGGTACAGCGCGCGTTTGCCCGAGCGCTCCGGTTCGCCGAACGGAACCTCACGCTGCACCAGCCCGAGATCGAGCAACCGCGCCATGGCTTTGGGCAGCGAGGTGGCGGGCATGCCGAGGCGGCTGGCGATCTCCGAAGGACGGTGAGCACCGCTACCGATCACGTCCAGCAGCGAACGCAGGGCCATCGCGGATGGCGCCTCCTCGGTGAGCAGGCGGTTCGGTTCTTCGTGGAGCACGCCGCCCGGGTCGAGCACGAGGTCGTGCACGGCGTCGTCCCGCGTCGCGTACGGGGCGGCGAGCTCCCAGTAGCGGGGCAGACCACCCCAGGCGCTCCAGAACTGCAGGGCGGCGACGGGATTGCGGATGCCGGTGGCGTCGCGGATCCAGCCAGGCAGCAGCGGCGGCACGGCGAAGGCCGCGTGGGCGCGCCCGAACAGCGGCGCGGTACGGTCGAGGATCAGGCCCTCCATCATCGCCTGGCTGGATCCTGCGACTGCGAACCAGAGGCGTGCCTGACGGGCGCCGTGATCGAAGAACCGTTGCAGGACCGAGGGCAGTTCGGGCGACCCGGCCACCAGGTAGGGCAACTCGTCGAGGACGAAGGGGCCGCGGCGATCGAGCGACGCGGCGTCGCGAGCCAGGCGGTCCAACAGGCTGCCCCAGTCCGGATACTCGACCTCGGCGAAGCCGGGCAGGATCTCGCCCACGGACTGGGCGAAACGTCGACGTTGCAGTTCGGGGTCGGTCAGGTCCGCCACGAAGTAGTGCCCGCCGGTGCGACGGCTCCATTCCACGAGCAGGCGGGTCTTGCCGACGCGACGCCGACCCCAGACCACCGCCAGACCGCCGTCGCGGCGCAGCAGCAGGCGGTCCAGACGAGCCAGCTCCTCGAGGCGGTCGACCCAGTTCATGGAGTCAGTCTATCGAGAATTATGCTGCCAAGAATTATTCTCCCAGGAATAATTCTCTGAAGAATAATCTTGGGCTGCGGTCCGCCGGCGGTTCCCGAGGGTCGCGCCGGCCGCTCAGCGACCCTGCTGCGGGGTGGTCTGCTGCGGCGTGGCCTTCGGCACCAGGTCGGCCAGCTCTTCGCGGTCGAACAGCTGGTCGAGGGGCGGCATGCCGGCCATGCGGGCCTTGGTGACGCCGGTCTCGGCGATCGCGGCGGCGAACCAGGTGCGGGCGGCCTCGAGGTTCGCCTGGCGGAGTTCGACGTCGCACAGGCGCAGCAGCAGCACGGCCAGGACGCGGCGGTGGGCCGGGCCGCCACCCTGGGCCGCGGCGCGTGCCAACGGCAGCGTCGCCTGGAAGGTCGCCAGCGCCGCCGGCAGGTCGCGCATCTGGATCTGCATGGTGCCGAAGTTGGCGCCGATCATCGCGACGGTGCCCATGCGCAGCGGATCGTCGGGCTTCTGCGCCAGCCATGCGTCGGCCAGCGTGCGGGCCTTGCCCATGTGTGCGGTGCCGCTGTCGACGTCCAGGTCGCGCATCGCCAGGTCGGCGGCGGTCATCAGCACTTCGATGCGCGAACGATCGACTTCGCCGAAACTGCGTTGTTCGCCGAGCGTCACCGCCCGCGCGATGGTCGTGCGGGCCGTCTTCACCTCGCCGGCCATCGCCTGCAACTGCGAGGTGTTGGCGAGCGAGGCGATCAGGTTCGCGAACGACTGCCGGTCCTCGGGATGCGCGGCGATCAGCGTCTCGTAGGTGGCGATGCTGCGCTCGAAGTCGGCGCGGGCCAGCTCGAACTGCCGCAGTTCGGCGCGCGCCATGCCGCGTTCGCCGAGCACCGCGGCGAGCCGCCGCAGGAACTGCGGTTCGTCCGGGAAGCGCACGGTGAGCTGGTCGAGCAACTCGACGGCGCGTTGGTGGTCCTGCGCCGCGCCGTCGGCGTCGCCGAGCTTGCTGCGGTTGTCGGCGCGCGAGCCGATCATCGTCGCCAGGCGGGCCTGCCATTCGGGGATCTCGGGCTCGTCGGCCGTGAACTTCTCGAGCAGCGCGATCGCCGCTTCGATGCGCGGCGTCGCCTTCGGCCACTCGCGGCGCTGCTGGGCCAGCAAGGCCAGCCGTTCGGTGAGCCCGAGCAGGTCGTGGCGCGCGTCGTGCAGGGCGGGAGCGGCCGCTTCGGCCTCGCGCAGCCGCGTCAGGGCCAGGTCGAACGCCGCTTCGGCGCGCTGCGTCTCGCCCTGGTCGGTCCACAGCAGCCCGCGCGCATCGGCGACCCGCGCCTGCACGGCCAGCCAGCGGTAGCGTTCTTCGCCCTGCAGCGCCTGCTCGGGATCGATGCGCAGGTCCGCCTCGAGCTGGTCGAGGGCCTGGTGGCCCTCGGCGAAGCGCTGCTCCTCGGCGAGCTGGCGGACCGCGTCGATGCGGGCCAGCGCGAGCGATCGCCGGTACGGCTGGTTGTCCGGCTGCGCGGCGACCACGGCCGTCCAGTGCACGACGGCCTGGGCGGTGGCGCGGTGCTGGGCGGGCGCGTCGGCGACACGCGCATAGGCCTCGGCCAGCGAACCGTTCGCGCGCGCCAGTTCGACCTGCAGACGCAGCGATTGCGGCTCCTGTTCGGCCAAGGCGGCCAGTTCGGTGCGGGCCTGTTCGAGCACCTCGATGGCGGGTTTCACCAGGCCGAGGTCGAGCCGGATCTGGCCGACGCGGCGCCGCGAGCGGGCCCGTTCCTCCTGGGTGCGGGCGCCGGTCTCGGCGCGGGCCAGCGCTTCGTGGAACTGCAACGCGTCTTCGAGCAGTTGGCGGCGCAGCGCCGCCGTGCGCGGGATGTCGGCGAGGCGCGCCTCGGCGGTGCGGCTCAGCATCTGGTCGACGGCCGCCAGCACGAGGTCGAGGTTGGCGAGCGCGCGGGTCTCCTGCTTCTTGGCCTCGTCGAGGTTGGCGTCGGCGATCGCCTTCTGCTGCTTGACCTCCACGTAGGCAGCCTGGATCTCTGCCGCGGCGAGGCTCTGCTGGATCGCGAACACCAGCGGCGCGACGAACACGAGCACGGCCGCCAGCGCGATCGCCAGCGTGTTGGCCGGGTGGCGGCGGCACCATTGGCGCACGCGCAGCATCGGCGTCTGGCGGCGCGCCAGCACCGGCTCCTGGTCGAGGAAGCGGCCGAGGTCGGCCGCCAGTTCGCCGGCGCTCTGGTAGCGGCGCCCTGGCTCGAGCTCCATCGCCTGCAGGCAGATCGCCTCGGCGTCGGCGTGCACACGGGCGTTGCAGCGCGTCGGCGGCACGACGCTGCCGGCGAGGATGCGCTCGCGGGTCGTGCCGCTGCCGTCGCCATGCGGCAACCGCAAGGTCAGCAGTTCGTAGAGCGTCACGCCGAGCGCGTAGACGTCGGTGCGGGCGTCGATTGCGTCGATCTCGCCGCGCACCTGTTCGGGGGCCATGTACGGCAACGAGCCGAGCGTCGCGCCCGAGCGGGTGATGCGTTGTTCGCCGTGGGCCGAGGCCAGGCCGAAGTCGATCAGGTGCACGCTGCCGCGCGCGGTCAGGATCGCGTTGCTGGGTTTGACGTCGCGGTGCAGCACGCCCTGCTCGTGCGCGTGCTGCAGCGCCAAGGCCATGTCGCGCACGATGCGACAACACGCCCGGACCCAGGTGCCTTCGAACGGCGAACCGACTGGCGTCGCCGGCTCGTCGCCCTTCTGTTGCATCGCCGCCGCAAAGCCGCGGGCCAGCACGTGGCCGTCGATCTCGCCGAGGTCCTGCCCGGCCAGTGCCTGCAGGATCTCGGCGAGCGTGACGCCGTGCACGCGCGCCATCGCGTAGTAGGGGACCCCGTCGACCTCGCCGAACGTGTGCACCGGCACGATGCCGGGATGGTCGAGACGGGCGATCGCCAACACCTCGCGGCGGAAGCGTTCGCGCGCGCCGGCGAAGAACAGCTGCTCGGGCCGCACCAGCTTGAGCGCCACTTCGCGCTGCAGCGACTCCTGAACGGCCAGGTAGACGATGCCCATGCCACCCTTGCCGAGCTGGCGCAGCAGCCGGAATTCGCCGCGCCGTTCGGGCAGCGGCGGCGCCGCCGACGGCGTCAACATGCCGAGTTCGCCGAGCTTCTGCAGCATCGCCCGCAGTTCGCTGGCGCGGGCCGGGTGTTCGGCGAGGATCTTCTCGACGCCGGGCATCTGCCCTTCCTCGAACGCCAACAGGCAGCGCTCGAGCAATGGGTCGGTTTCCGTGTCGTCGAGGTGGCCGTCGGGCGTGGTGGACATGGCAGGGGCGATCGTAGCGCCCCGAGGGGGACCGGTGCCCACCGCAGTCGGATCCCGGGGAACCGCCGCCGCCCTTGGCCCGCTCACTTGCCAGGGCTGTGCCGCACGAACCGCAGGTTGCGCCCGTTCTGGTGCAAGGTCAGGGCCTCGGCCGTCGCGCCGTCCGGTTCGAAGGTGATGCGGGCGTCGACCTCGCGGTAGCGGAACGAGTTGGCCGCGGTGGCATGGATGCGCAGGGCCGGCTGGCCGGTCAGTTGGGCCGACAGGCCGCGCGCGCCGAGGGTGATCTGGAACACCAGGCCGTCGTCGTTGCGGTAGGTGCCGACGTAGCCCTCCAGGACCTTGCGTTCGACGGCGAACGGCACCGCGAACTGGATCGGCTCGACGTCTTTGCGGTGCAGCAGCTGCACCAGCCGTTCGCCGACCTGGCTGACCTCGCCGCAGGCGCTGTTGGTCAGGATGCAGACCGCGCGGCGCGTCGACGGCACCACCGCCAGGTAGCTGTGGTACCCCCCGGTCTGGCCGCTGTGCACGAAGGTGATGCCATCGCGGGCGAGATGCCAGCCGAGGCCCATCGCGATGCCGTTCTGGCCGTCGTGGTGGCGCTGCTGCGTCGCCCGCACGGCCGCCGCCAGGGTCGCCGGCGGGTCGATCTGCGCGGCTGCGAAGCGCAGCATGTCGGTCATCGTCGAGCGGATGCCGCCAGCACCCGCCAAGGTCGCCAGCTGCCACAGGTGGTTGGGTTCGCCCGAGGCGTCGTGCGGCGGTGCCAGCCGCTTCTTGCGGTCCGCATCGAGGTCGACGACGGTGTCCGGCATGCCGAGCGGGCCGGTGATGCGGGCTCGCAGCAGGCTGGCGTAGTCGGGCTGCTCGGCCCGCAGGGTCAGCACGTGGCCGAGCAGGCCGAAGCCGAGGTTGCTGTATTCGTACTTCTCGCCCGGTTCGCGCCGCAGGCGCAGTCTGGCGAGCGCTGCGTGCAGCGTCGCCGCGTCGAAGTGGGCGTACGGATCGGCCTGGCTCGCACCGCGCATGTCGGGCAACCGCGGCAGGCCCGACGAATGCGTGGCGAGGTGCCAGAGCTCGATCGGCTGGTCGCTGGCCATCGGCAGCGTGACGCCGTCGGGCAGGTACTTCTGGACCGGGTCGTCCAGCGCGACGAGGCCGCGGGCGACGGCATCGGCGAGCAGCAGCCCGGTGAACACCTTGCTCACCGAGCCGATCTCGAACACCGTGTCGGCGCTGGGGGTGGTCGGGGCGGCGGGCGACAAGCGACCGAAGCCGCGTACCAGTTGCTGTTCGCCGTCGAGCAGGCCGACGACCAGGCCGTGCACGAGTTCGCTGGCCACCAGCGGTTCGCAGAAGGTGGCGAGGCGGGTGGTGTCGGGCAGGCCCTGGGCGAGGGCGGGGGTTGTCGCGGCCAGCCAGAAGGCGAACAGGAGGGGTGGACGGGTGGCCTGGTGCATGGCTGCGGCTGCTGGTGTGTGGGGCGGCGGCCTCGCAGTGTGCGTTGCGGCCGGCGGGCGCGCAACCGTGGTGGGCGGTTGCGTGGCGGTGCACTGGGTGGGGACGCTCCCGGCAGCAGGACGGCCGCGGCCAAGGCTCGGCCCTGCCCCGGCGGCCCGCTCGGGGCGATTCCTGCAACTTCCGCCGCGCGAAGTGGGTATGCGGGAGTCCAGGATGCAGCCGCCGTCCCCGAGCCCCAGACCACAGGCGCCAGCGTCGCCTGCCGAACCCGCCAGTGGCCCCGTGGCGGTCGGCGATGCGTTCGCCAGTCGACTCCTGCTGCTGGCGCCGCAGGTGCGGGCGTTCTTGGGCAGGCTGCAGCGCGGTGGGCCGACCTACGGCAGCAGCCTGGACGATCTCGTCCAGGAGTCCCTGGCTCGTGGCTGGCGCTCGCGGGCCAGCTTCGACGACCAGCGGGGGCCCCTCGCCACCTGGCTGCTGCGCATCACCTTCACGGTCTACCTCGACCATCGCTCCGCGCCGCCGCCGGCGCCGGCCGGAGAGGAGTCGGCCTCTGGAGCCCCGGATCCCGCGACTGCCGTTGCGGCGCGCGAGCACCTTCGGGAGTTGCTGGCCCAGCTCGACGAGCGCGAGCGTCATCTGTTGCTCCGCTTCCATCGCGACGGTTGCACGATCGCCGAGCTCGTCGTGGAAACCGGTATGACCTCTGGAACCATCAAATCCCTGCTGCACCGGGCCCGCGCCCGCCTGTGGGCGATCGAACGTCGCCAGGAGCCTGAATGAAGAGCCACTTGCCCCAAGAGCTCCTTGCTGCGTTCGACCGCGGCGGCGACCCGCTCGACGACCCGGGGTAGCGAGCCTGGCTGATGTCACATACCGAGCAGCAGGAAGCCATCGCGATGCTGCCCGCGCAACTGCGCACTCTGTCCGCCATGCC
>DAIMFJ010000260.1:0-7772 GCA_036724695.1 Planctomycetota bacterium | reverse complement strand
ATCCGGCGTTCAGCGGCCTGCGGCTGTGGAACCAGGTGCTGGCGCTCGACCCGACCGCGAACGCGCTCGGCGCGGTGACCTCCGACGCGGTCGGCATGATCCTCGGCAACTGAGCCCGTGGGGGCGGTCGTGCGGTGGTTCCCGACCACTGCAACGGCTGCCCCGCGGCCAGGCACCTTGCGGCCCGTCCCCTGGCCCATCGTTGCCGGGGACCAGCGCGCGACGAGTCGTCCTGCGAGCCTTCGAGGCCGTCGTATCGACTTCCAGAGGCGCTTGCCACGTCGGGCCGCAAGCCGCTTGCGGCGCTCCGCAGTTGGCGCGGCGTTGCCACATTTCCGTCGCAGCCCGGCACCTGGGCCGTTCGGCGGTAGCCGCGCGGCAGGAATGCGGCTAGACCGGGTCGACCATGACGCCCATCAAGACCTTGTGCGCGATGTCGCTGCTCACCGTGGCAGCCGCCGCGCAGTTCACCGTCAACGTGCCGCCTGGCTACAGCGCGGCCGTCGGCAACAGCAACAACATCTACCCGTGGGGACGCACCTCCTCGAGCATGCGTTACCAGCAGGTGTACGACAGCTCGGTGTTCACGACGCAGAACATCACCTACCCGATCCTGGTCCAGGGCATGAAGTTCCGACCCTACCCAGGCACCAGCGGCTCGTGGACCGGTGGCACGTGGTCGACGCTCCAGGTCGACATGACGACCTGCCCGAACGACTTCCTGGCCGCCAGCGCAACGTTCGCGAACAACCACGGTCCGGACCTGACGACCGTCTACAGCGGCCCGTTCACGATCGCAGCCGGCTCGTTGGTCGGTGGCGGTGGGGTCGAACCGACCAGCGTCGACGTCGCGCTGACGACGCCATTCGTCTACGACCCCAACCTCGGCGACTTCCTGTTCGAGGTGATCGTCGACGGTGCCACCTGGACGGGTGGCACGATGCGTGGGGTCGACGCCGCTTCCGGCGCCACCGCGCTCGGCACCCGCATCTACAGCACGGCCAGCCACACGGCGACGACCGGCACGGTCGGCGTCAACTACTCGCTGATCTGCGATCTCGTGTACGTGCCGGCGGCGGGTCTGTACCCGGCGTTCAACTCGGACGTGCGCACCGGCGCCTCGCCGTTGACCGTGAACTTCACCGACGCCAGCTACAGCAGCGACCCGCTCGGGGTGCTGTCGTGGGCGTGGGACTTCGACGGCGACTCGGTGATCGACAGCACGCTGCCGAACCCCTCGTTCACCTACACCAGCTGCGGTAGCTACGACGTCTCGCTGACCGTCGTCGACGCGACGCACGGCGTGCAGACGTTGACGCGCACCGCGTACATCGTCACCGACCGGGTCGTCGCGGACTTCTCGTATGCGCAGATCGCCCCGGGAGTGTTCCAGTTCACCGACCTGACGGCGCCGGCGGCCACCAACTGGGCTTGGGACCTCGACGGCGACAACGTGGTCGACGACACCACGCAGAACCCGGTGTACTTCTATCCCAACCCCTGCACCGGCGTGAACGTCACGCTGACCGCGAATCGCCTGTGTGGTCCGGCGGTCAGTGCCTCCAAGCAGATCGTGTTGTCGCCGAACACCCTGCCGACGGCGACGGCCGGTGGCAACGGCACGAGCAGCACGACCGCCGTCGGCAATGTCTTCGACGTGCAGGTCACGAATCCGCAAGGCGCCAGCATCTGTGCGGTGTCGATGCGGCCGTACACGTTCACCGGGCCGTTCAACCTGTCGTTCTACGTCTCCGACGGCAGCTACCTCGATCTGGTCGGTGGGGTCGTGCGGCACCAGGTGCCGAGCGCGTGGCGGCTGGTCGGGACCGGCTCCGGCGTGTCGGCTGGGGGGACGACGGCGACGGCGACGAACACGCTGGTCGCCCTCAACAACACGGTGCACCTGCCGCAGGGCGACTACTGCATCGCGCTGCTGATCACCAACCCGGTCGGCACGGCCTATGTCGCCTACACCACCGGTTCGGCCGCCAACTGGGGACCGTTCGCCGACGCCAACATGGTGGTCAGCCCGAATCCGACGGTTGCTCCAGGTGGCGCCAAGTACAACCTGTTCGGTACTGGCATCAACTCGCCGCGCGTGTGGAACGGCGCTTTCCACTATGCGACGCACGCCGACGACGGCCGCGCCCAGATCGGGTTCGCCGGTAGTGGCTGCGCAGGTACCGCCGGGCAGGCGGCCTTGAACAGCAGCGGCCGACCGGTGCTCGGCACGGCGATGACGCTGACGGCGACCAACCTGCCGTTGAACGCGATGATCATGGTGGCCGGCCTCGGCCGCTACCAGCCAGCTCCACTCGACCTGACGGCCTTCGGTGCGCCGAACTGTCTGGTGCGGGCCGCGATCGACGCGTCGACGTTCACGGTGGGTGGCAACTGGACCCTGAACGTGCCCGCCGCCCCGGCCTTCAGTGGGCTGGTGCTGTTCAACCAGGCCGTGGTCCTGGACCCCGCTGCGAACGCGCTCGGCGTGGTGCTCTCCGACGCGACGGGCCTGGTGATCGGTAGCTGAAAAACGCAGTCGCCCAGCCGCTCGCAGCCCGCGTGCTTGCGAGCGGTGCTTCGTGCGGTCGCGATGCCCGCCCCGCGGTGGCCACGCGAGGTGCGCCTCGGCGACTGCTGGCCCGGCGGCTCGAGTTCGGATGTGTCGCGACACGGGTTGGGGTTGCGGCGCGGCGTATCGTGGGTTTCACGCTCTCCTGGCGTTTCCGGAGCGGTTCCCTACGATTCCCGGAGTCCTGGCGATCTTCGTCGCTCGTACGTACGGGTTCTCCCGATGCCGACGCCAACTTGCCATCCTTGCCTGCTCGCCGGACTCGCCGCAGGGTTGGTCGTACTCGCCGCCGGGCCGGCCTTGGCACAGTCGTCGCTGACCGTGCCCCAAGGCTATGGGACGTCGGTGGGCAACAGCAGCAACAGCTATCCTTGGGCGCGGGGCAGCGCGGACACCCGCTTCCAGCAGATCTACGACGCGTCGCTGTTCACCGGCCAGGGCGTGCAACAGCCGGTCCTGATCCAGGCGCTGCGGTTCCGTCCGTTCCCCGGGGTGGCGGCGACCTGGAGCGGCGGGAGCTGGTCGAACCTGCGGATCGACGTCTCGACCAGTCCGAACGACTTCCAGTTGGCGGATGCCGTGTTCGCGAACACCCTCGGACCGGTCCGGACGACCGTGCTCTCGGGGCCGTGCTCGATCGCGCCGGGCGCGTTGACGGCCGCGGGCGGAGTCGTACCGAGCCTTGTCGTGGTGCCGTTCGCGGTGCCGTTCCGGTACGACCCGGCGCAGGGCGATCTGGTGTTCGACGTGCTGATCGACGGCTCGACCTGGTCGGGAGGCACGGTCCGGGCCTGTGACGTGGTCTCAGGCGCGACCGCGCAGCCGTTGGGGACCCGCGTCTACAGCACCGCGGGGGCCACGGCGGTGAGTGGCACGATCGGCCTGCAGCACGCGCTGGTGTGCGAGGTCGACTACGTACCGGCCGCTGGGTTGTACCCGTCGTTTCGCGCCAATGTGACCGCCGGGATCTCCCCGCTCACCGTCGTCTTCAGCGATACCAGCTACAGCAGCGATCCGCAGGGCGTCCTCTCATGGGCGTGGGACTTCGACGGGGATGCAGTCGTCGACAGCACCGTCGCGAACCCGACCCATGTCTACCCGGCCTGCGGGGTGTACTCCGTGACCTTGACCGTCGGTGACGCCAGCCACGGGTCGCGTACCACGACCAGGACCGACTACATCGCCGTCGACGCGACGCAGGCCGATTTCGTCTATGCGCAGACGTCCCTGGGCCAACTGCAGTTCACCGACACGTCGACCCCCGCAGCCACCAGTTGGGCTTGGGACTTCGATGGCGACTCGGTCGTCGATTCGACGCTGCAGAACCCGACCCACCAGTTCGCAGACGCCTGCAGTGCCGTGCTGGTGACCTTGAACGCACGCCGGAACTGTGGGCCGGTCTCGAGTCGTTCCCGACCGGTGTCCGTGAGCCCCCGCCAACTGCTGGCCGACACCACCGGTGGCAGTGGCACCAGTGGCGCGGTGGTGGTCGGCAACGTCTTCGACGCCGAGGTGCTCGCGCCGCAGGGTGTGACCATCTGCTCGTTGGAAGTCCGGCCGTTCGGCTTCGTCGGACCCTACCGGGTCTATCTCTACGTCAGCGATGGCAGCCATCTCGACCTGCTCGGTGGGCTGCCGCGCCACGAAGTGCCCGACGCCTGGCGACTGGTCGGTATCGGTGTCGGCGATTCCCCTGGCGGCAACAACCTCACCAGCGCGTTGTCGCTGGCGACCCTCGGTCAGCCCGTGCACCTGCCGCGCGGGCGGTATGCACTGGCGGTGTTGTTGGCCAATCCGTCGGGAACGGCGTTCGTCGCCTACTCGGTGGCTGCCGCGGCGACCCAGGGGCCGTTCGCCGATCCCAACCTCGTGCTGAATCCGCAGCCGGCGGTCGCGCCGGGGGTCGCGAAGTACAACCTGTTCGGCTCCGGCAGCATCGATGCGCGGGTCTGGAACGGAGCCTTGCACTACACGACGGTCGGCGACGACGGGAGGGGGCGGTTCGGCTTCGCAGCCCTTGGCTGCCGCGGTACGCAAGCGACCTCCCAACTGACCGCGACCGGGAATCCCATGTTCGGTTCGACGCTGACGCTCGCGGCCAGCAACCTGCCGGTAGGGGCGATGGTGATGATCACCGGGCTCGGCCGTTATGCGCCGACACCGCTCGATCTCGGTGCGTTCGGCGCACCAGGTTGTGCCGTGCACGCCGCGATCGACGCCTCGGTCTTCCAGGCTGCACCGACCTGGAACCTGGCGATCCCGAGTGCCACGGCGTTCGCCGGCCTGGTGTTGTTCCACCAGGCTCTGGTCCTCGACCCGCAGGCGAACACCCTGGGCGTGGTCGTCTCCGACGCCAGCGGACTCGTCGTCGGCAGCTGATCTGCCACCGCCGCGTTGCCTCGCGTCCTGCCCGGATTCGCTGGCTGCGGAGCGGAAGTCGGAGATCAGCGGTCGCGCCGCGCCACCGGATTCGCCGGCAACTCCTCGTAGGCCTCGGCGCCGCGCGGTACTGGGCGCAGGACCACCTCGGGCATGCTGCTGGCGCGCTCGTGTTCGAACTGCCTGCCCAGGGCCACCAGTTGTTGCTGCACGGTTCGCGCCGTGGCGGCGACATGGCGCAGCGGGGCGACGACCGCCGACAAACGGCGGTGGGCGGCGCGCAGTTCCTGCTCGCGAGCGGCGAGCTTGGGCAGGTAGAGCTCGAGAGCCGAACGCACGGCGGTCGTCGTCGCGGCCGCCAGGCGGACCCCGAAGTGTTCGGCGACCTTGGCGGCGGTCTGCGGCACCAGATCGGTGCGCAACTGGCTGACGCGCTGGTGCAGGTACAGCCGCCCGGGTTCGCCCAGGTACCTGGCCTTGTCCTTGCCCGGGATCTTGACGTCGGGGTGCTGGCTGGGGCCGAACAAGCGCTCGCGCACCTTGTCGAGCGACCGGAACGCGACGACGTCGACCAGCGAGCGTTTGACCGGGAACGCGCTCAGGTCGACCGGCACGGTCAGTTCGCCGCCGAACGGTACTGGCCCGAGGCCGGCGAGGGCCTTGGCCTTGCGCTCGCGCAGGTCGACACCGGCGCGGCGCAGCAGCTCGGCGGTGCCGTTCGGCAGCTCGAGTCCCGCGCCGACGTGCCCTTGCTGCGTCTCGAACGCGCGCAACGCCGCGGTCACCACCTGTTCGCGGTACTCCTGCAGCAGCGGCCGCCATTGGCCCTGGCTCAGCCAGGCGAAGCTGTGGCCGGACAGGAACCAGGTGTCGATCGACGCGCCGAGGTTGCGCAGCAGCTTGGCGCCGCTGTCGCGCGCGAAGCGCTCGATCTCGGCTTCCAGCTCGCGCCTGGCCTTGGCGAACGCGCTGGTCCAATCGAACTCCAGCGCCGCGGTCGCAGCGCGCTGTTCGACGGCAACGGCTTGCAACCGGTCGTCGAGGTCGGCGAGGCCACGCTCGAGTTGGCCGACCTCGCCGCTCGCCGCCGCCGCTGCGGCCTCCGCCAGCAGCGTCTCGCCGCGCTGCACCGAGTCGCGCAGGAACGCGGTCAGGTATTCCGAACTGGCCAGGAACTCGGCGAGGTCGCGCCGGAAGTTGCGGAAGCCCGCCGGCAGGTGTTCCTCGGCGTGGCCTTGCAGCACGGCACTGGCGGCGTGCAACAGGTCGACCGGGTACATGCGCACGCGGCCTTCGCGGGCCGCGCGCTGCAGGGGTGCCGACATCGCCAGTTGTTCGAACGCGCGCAGGATCGCGTCCGGATCGGATTGCTCGAGGCTCGGCACCAGTCGCCCGTCGGGCGAGAGGTCGCGCTTCTGCGCATCGACGTTGACGACCAGGAAGATCCTGCTGAACAGGTCGAGCAGCTGCTGGAACTCGCTGAACACCTGTTCGAGGAACAGCGTGTCGCTCTTGACGACGAAGATCGCGCAGGCCGCGGCGTCGCGGAAATCGCGCGTCATGCGGTCGTAGCCAAAGCGCATGCGCGTGTAGAGGCCTGGGGTGTCGACCAGCACCGCACCGGTCTGGTCCAGCGCGCTGTCGGGCACCAGCACGTCGACCCGCCGGATCGCCTGCGGGAAGTGCTCCTGCGGATCGAAGACCTCGTGGCGGTCTTCGGCGGCACGGATCGCCTTGGCGAGGTCGCCGTGGGCCGTGGCGATGCGGGCGTGCAGCGCATGGGTGTCGCGGAACCGCTCGACGGCGCCGTCGTACAGGGTGACCAGGTACTCGCGCTGGCTGCCGTGGCTGACGAACACCAGGCACGGGTAGGCCGGCAGGCTCGACACCTCGCTGACGTAGGCGGCGGCGATCGCGTTCATCAGCGTCGACTTGCCGCTCTTCAGCGGGCCGAAGATCAGCACGTAGGCATGCTGGTCCTTGACCTTGTCGCACAGGGCGGCGACCTGGTGCTGCAGTTCGGCCAGGCGGCCGCGCAATTGCCTGCCGACCGGGGCATGTTCGGTCGGTTGCTGGTTGGCCGTGTCGATCGCCGCGAGGGCGCTGGAGAGCTCGCCGAGTACCGGACGCAGGGTCGCGTCGAAGGTCTGGCAGTAGGTGCCGAGTTGGTTCTGCATCGCGGGGTCGTACGGGCCGGGCCGACGTGCGGCTGCACCGGACGCCGGTGCAGGCGAGAGGGGGGGAGTGATGAAACACGATCCCGTGGGGATTGTTGAGAGCCGACGCAAGGTTCTGGTGTTGGACAACCTGGGCGGTTTTCCACACCGTGGGCGCTTGCGCTCAACCGCAGCCTCGGGGGCGTGCTGCTCGCCTCCGCCAGCTCACTTCACCGGCGCGAGCGGCAGCGTGCTGGCAGCCTCTGGATGCCAGCCGATCGCGCCATCGGCGGCGAGCTGGGCCACGACCACGCGCAGCTGGTCGTCCTGGGCGAGGCCAGAGAGTGTCTCGCTCGCCCCCAGCAGCGCGTCGCGCTGGCGTTGCAGCTGGGCGATCGGCGCGACCTCGCCTGGCACGCCGTCGGCCAGGGCCCGCAAGCGTGCGGCCAGGCCGGCCTGTGCCCGGGTCTTGCCGTGCACCTGGCGCGCCGTGCAATCGGCGTGGCCGAGCAGCACGATCAGCGACAGGCGTTCGCTGGCCGCGAAGTGTTCGAGCAGGGCGATGTCGTCGCGGTCGAGCAGGCCGCCGGCGGTCTGCAGGACCAGGAGGTCCGCGCGCGGTACGCCGAACGTCGCGCCCAGGTCCAGGTCGGCGTCGGCACAGA
>DAIMFJ010000259.1:6068-7785 GCA_036724695.1 Planctomycetota bacterium | reverse complement strand
CTCAGTTCCTGGCGCAGTTCGGCGACCAGGTCGGTACAGGCTCCGGGCGGCAGGCCCTTCCACGCAGCGATGCGGCGCACCGTGCTCGGCAGCACCGCGCGGGCGAACGGGGCGAAGACGGCGAGCGCTTGTTCGGTCGGGTTGTCGGTCGGTTCGAACGGTTGCAACGGGCACCTCCTGCCGGCAGGTGTGCGAACGGGGGGCAGGAGTTCGTGCGCGCGGCCGACGAGGCGCTATGCTGCTCGCCTTTTACGCGCAGCTGCATGACGACCACATGTGTCGTGGGCATCCTCTGGGGTGACGAAGGCAAGGGCAAGGTCATCGACTACCTCGCCGCCGATGCCGACTACATCGTCCGCTTCGGCGGGGGCCACAACGCGGGCCACACCCTCTACTTGCCCTCGGGCAAACTGGTGCTGCACCTGATCCCGTCGGGGATCGTGCATCCCCACACGGTCAACGTGATCGGCAACGGCGTCGTCGTCGACCCACTGCACCTGTGCAGCGAGATCGACCGGCTGGTCGAGCGCGGCATCCCGATCGAGCTGGGCCGCAACCTGCTGCTCAGCGAACGGGCCCACGTGATCGTCGACGCGCATCGCCAGCAGGACGAGTGGGCCGAGAGCGTCCGCGGCAGCGGCAAGATCGGCACCACCGGCCGCGGCATCGGGCCGGCGTACAGCGACCGCTGCGCGCGGATCGGCGTGCGACTCGGCGATCTGGTCGACGGCACTCGCCTGGATCGGGCCCTGGCCAGCCTCGTCGAGCAGAAGAACGCCTGGTTCGCCGCCGCCGGCTTGCCGGCCCAGGACCTCGCCAGCCTGCGCGCCAGGTTGCTGCAGGCCGGCGAACGGCTGCGGCCGGGCATCGTCGACGCGGGCGCGATGTTGCGCGACGCGCATCGCGCCGGCCGCCGCATCCTGCTCGAAGGGGCCCAGGGTTGCCTGCTCGACCTCGAGCACGGCACCTATCCCTACGTGACCAGTTCGCACGCCAGCACCGGCGGCGCGTTCAGCGGCACCGGCTTGCCGCCGCACGCGATGCGCGTGGTCGGCATCGCCAAGGCGTACGCGACGCGGGTCGGCGAAGGGCCGTTCCCGAGCGAGCTCAAGGACGCCACCGGCGACGCGCTGCGGGTCGCCGGCAAGGAGTTCGGTTCGACGACCGGTCGGCCGCGCCGCTGCGGCTGGTTCGACAGCGTCGCGGTGCGCTACTCCGGGGCGGTGTCCGGGGCCGGCGAACTGGTGCTGACCAACCTCGACGTGTTGCGCGGCTTCGATCCGTTGCACGTGGTGGTCGCCTACCGGCTGCCCGACGGCACACGCACGACCGGGTTCCCGGCCTTCGATCTCGACCGCGCGACGCCCGAGTTCACGACCTTGCCCGGCTTCACCGAGGACATCCAGGGCGTGCGTCGCTACGAAGACCTGCCCGCGAACGCGCGCCGCTACGTCGAGGCGATCGAAGGGCACACCGGCCTGCCGGTGCGCACGATCTCGGTCGGGCCCGAACGTCAGCAGGTGATCGTGCGGTGAAGCGCGGCGCCGAGCAGCCAGCCGCGAGCGACGAGACCCTCGTGGTGCCGCGCAGCGTCGCGGTGATCATGGACGGCAACGGCCGCTGGGCGCGCCAGGCCGGCTTCGAGCGCATCTTCGGCCACGAACGCGGCGTCGACGCGGTGCGCACCACCGTCACCGAGTGCGCCAGGCTGGGCGTG
>DAIMFJ010000259.1:2908-6058 GCA_036724695.1 Planctomycetota bacterium | reverse complement strand
GTGCAGGCCCTGACGCTGTACGCGTTCTCCGAGGAGAACTGGCAGCGTCCGGAGCGCGAGGTCAAGCTGCTGTTCGGGCTGCTGGAGAAGTTCCTGGTCCAGGAGCTGCCGACGCTGCAGCAGCACCGCGTGCGCCTGCTGCACGCCGGCCGGCGCGAACGCATCCCGCCGAAGGTCCTGCAACTGCTCGACGCGACGATCGCCGCCACGGCGGCCCACGACGGCCTGCAGCTGTGCCTGGCGATCAGCTACGGCGGTCGGCAGGAGATCGTCGACGCGGTGCGCTCGCTGGCCCGCGACGTCGCCGCCGGGCGCCTGCAGCCGGACGCGATCGACGAGGCGGCGCTCGCGGCGCGCTTCTACCAGCCGCAGTTGCCCGATCCGGATCTGCTGATCCGCACGGCGGGCGAGATGCGGATCAGCAACTTCCTGCTCTGGCAGGTCAGCTACTCCGAACTGCACGTCAGCGACGTCTGCTGGCCCGAGTTCGGCAAGACGCAGCTGCTCGCCGCGTTCCGCGACTACGGGCGCCGGGTCCGCAAGTTCGGCAAGGTGCTGTGATGGCCGCCAGCGACCTGCAGATCCGGGCCGTGCTGGCGCCGACCATGCTGGCGATCGTCGGCGGCGTGTACTGGGCCGACCACGCCGGGCTCACCGGGCTGCCGAGCGGCAGTCTGGCCGGCGGACTGCTGGCCTTGCTCGGCGTCGCCGGGGCCTGGGAGTACGTCGGGCTGCTGCGCGCCGGTGGTTTCGCGGTCGCCGGCAAGACGCTGCAGTGGTACACGGCGCTGCTGCTCGCCAGCGCGTTCGTGTTCGGCTGGCACCAGCTCGACCACGAACTCTACCCGCCGGTGGTCGCGACGATGCTGCTGCTGTTCCCGCTGGCGGTGCGATCGCTCGGCAAAGCCGACATGAAGATCGGCCTCGAGAAGCAGGGCGCCACGCTGCTCGGCTTCTTGATGATCGCCTGGCCGATGTACTTCGCGATCGGCACCTGCTTCCGGCATCTGCCGTCGATCCTGTACGTCGTGCTGGTCTGCAAGGGCGGCGACATCGGCGGTTATTGCCTCGGCCGGCTGTTCGGGCGCCACAAGCTGATCCCGCACGTCAGCCCGGGCAAGACCGTCGAGGGCGCGCTCGGCAGCCTCCTGCTGTCGGTGGTGCTGGCGGTCGCGTTGCGCGGGTCCCTGCTCGAACCGGACCTGGTCCTGCCGCTGTGGGCGGCGCTGCTCGCCGGGGTGGTGCTGAACTTCACGACGCAGACCGGCGACCTGATCGAGTCGCTGCTCAAGCGCCGCTGCGGGCAGAAGGACAGCAGCAAGCTGCTGCCGGCCCACGGTGGGGTCCTGGACCTGATCGACAGCCTGCTGTTCTCGTTCTGCGCGTGGTTCCTGCTGCTGGTCTGGTTCACCTGAGGTCCCGTCCGGTGGCGGCCAGGACCGTTGGATGTCCGGTTCGGTTGGGCAGGTTCGGCCGGCTGGCGGTAGAGTGACGCGGGCATGAGCGACGCGGACGTCCACATCCCGGTGCAGTCGGTCGACGAGGCGAGGACGCTGCTCGGGCCGCTCGACAGCAACGCCCGTCTGGTCCGCGAGCTGCACGGCATCAGCGTGCTGGCGCGCGACGGCAGCCTGCGGCTGCTCGGCGACGCCGGGCACGTGCAGATCGTCCAGCAGGTGTTCGAGGAATGCCTGTCGGCGATGCGCGCCGGTCGCCGGCTCTCGACCCAGGAGGTCGGCCAGAAGCTGCGGGCCACGGTGCCCTACGAAGCCACCGGCGGCGTCGCCGCCGACGGCGACCGGAGCGGGCGCCCTGCGCCGGTCGGTGGTGTGGTCGTGCGGGCGCGGACCGCCGGCCAGCAGGTCTACCTCGACGCGATCGAGAACCACGACGTCGTGTTCGGCGTCGGACCCGCTGGTACCGGCAAGACCTACCTGGCGGTCGCCAAGGCGATCGAGGCGATGAAGCGCGGTATCGTGCGACGCCTGGTGCTGGTCCGACCGGCCGTCGAGGCCGGCGAGAAGCTCGGCTTCCTGCCCGGTGACTTCCAGGCCAAGATCGATCCGTACCTGCGGCCGATGTACGACGCGCTGCAGGACCTGCTCGACGCGCGGACCCGCACGCGCTGGCTCGAGAGCGACGTCGTCGAGGTCTGCCCGCTCGCCTACATGCGTGGCCGCACCCTGAATCGTGCGTTCGTGATCCTCGACGAGGCGCAGAACACCACCGTGCCGCAGATGTTGATGTTCCTGACCCGCCTGGGCGAAGGGTCGCGCATGGTGGTCACCGGGGATCCGTCGCAGATCGACCTGCCCGGCAACGTGCGTTCGGGCCTCGCCGACGCCGCGCAGAAACTCGCCGGGGTCGAGGGCATCTCGATCGTGCGGCTCGGCACCGAAGACGTCGTGCGCCATCCGATCGTCAGTCGCATCGTCGATGCGTACGACCCTGGCGCGCGCGGGGCCGCGAAGGGGTCGGCGTGACGGCGAAGCCGCCGGCGCGGCGGCGCGCGGCCGCGCGCCGACCGCAGCTCACCGTGGTCGAACGCGGCACCCCGCGCACCGACCGCAAGTGGTTGCAGAGAGTGGTGGCGACCACACTTGCGTACGTCGAGCGGCCGGCGCTGCCGGTTTCGCTGCTGCTCACCGACGACGCCGAGATCGCGGCGATCCACGGCGCGCACCTCGACGATCCGACGCCGACCGACGTGATCTCGTTCGACCTCGGCGACGAAGCCGAGCTGGTCGTCAGCAAGGCGACCGCGCGACGCGTCGCGAAGCAGCACGGCCACACTGCACGCGCCGAACTGGCGCTCTACATCGTGCACGGCTTGCTGCACTGCTGCGGCTACGACGATCTGCGCGCGCGCGACCGCGTGCGCATGCGCGCCGCCGAGCGCGACGTGCTCGCGCGCTTGCGACTGCGAGTGCACGCCGTCGACAGCGAGTGACGCGCGACGAGTGACGCGCGTGCGGCGCGATCGACGACCTCGATTCGTCGCCGACGAAACGGCGTTGCGCTCGAGCGTCGATCTGTGCTAGCTTCTCGATCGTGAGCCGCGCGATCCGTCGCGCGACCCACGATCGCGCTCGCGCAAGCGACGGGCGAAGGCGACTTCGCCGCAGGTTCCACTGCGTCGGTGCGATCTCA
>DAIMFJ010000259.1:0-2898 GCA_036724695.1 Planctomycetota bacterium | reverse complement strand
AGCAGCAGATCGGCTAGGTCGATCGCCCCGACCAGCGAGTAGCGTTCCGAGACGGCGGAGATCAAGCGCGGGAGGCGCGGGCCGTAGGTGCGCTCGACCGAGCCGATCTGCTGCTGGAGCCGGTTGCGCGGTCGACGAACGCCGATCCTCGATGGAGCTCCGCCGAGCGATGCCGGCAAGCCGCGCCGTGGGGCGCGGTCGAGCGGCGCGCGCGGCGGTGCGCACGGCGCTGTCGATGCAGCCCGCGCGGTTGCCGATGCGGCCCGGGGCGGTGACGCTGCCGCGGCGGACCGGCTGCGCGAGGAACGTGCGAACGCCGCCCGTTCGTTCGCCGACGAGCCGACCGACGTGCTGTTGGCGCGGTACCGCTGCCGACCGGCCAGCCAGCCGACCAAACTGGCGCTGCGCGACGAACTGGTCGAACGGCACCGTGCGATCGTCGAATCGATGGCCCACCTGCTCGCCGCGCGGCTGCCGCCGAGCGTCGACCCGCAAGACCTCGTGCACGCCGGCATCTGGGGGCTGATGCAGGCGATCGACAGCTACCAGCCGGAACGCTGCGACCAGTTCACCGCGTTCCTGCGGATCCGCGTGCGCGGCGCGATGCTCGACGAACTGCGCCACATGGACTTCCTGCCGCGGCTGTACCGACGCCGCCTGCGCGAACGCGAAGCGGCGCGGGCGATGCTGTCGATGCGCCTCGAGCGCGAGCCGACGGCGAGCGAACTGGCCGCCGAGCTCGGCATCAGCGAAGCCGCCCTGCTGCGGCGCTTCGAGCCGAGCCTGGTGCGCACCGACCGCGATCCGGATCGCGGCGAGGAACACGGCGAAGTCGACTCGCTGGCCGACGACCAGGAAGAGTCGCCGATCGAGGCGATCCACCGCCAGGACCTGCTGAACCTGGTCCGTGCCAACCTCGAGCCGATGGAGTGGAAGGTCTTGCAGCTGCACTACCTCGAGGGCATGACCGGCAAGCAGGTGGCGAGGCGGTTGCGACTGTCGGCGGCACGCATCTGCCAGATCCACGGTCGGGTGCTGGACCGGCTGAAGGCGCAGCTGGCGGTCGGCGACCTGGGCTGAAGCAACGGCAGATGGGCGGGTCTGGCCGCCGCTCCGTCGCCCGTACCGATCGCCACTGGCGCGGCGCCGACCGGCCCGCAACGATGGGGGGCGATGTCCGACCCTTCGCCCCGCGCCACCGACCAGCTCACCCCGTGCCCCGGCAGCGGCCATCCGGCGTTCCATTGCCGCAACGGCGAACTCTGGGTCGAGGAGCTGCGCATCGCCGAGCTCGCTGCGCGCTTTGGCACGCCGCTGTACGTCTACAGCGGCCAGGCGATCGCCGACCGCGTTGCCGCGGTGCGCGCCGCCTTCGGACCAGACGCGCAGGTCTGCTACGCCGTCAAGGCCAACTCCAACCTGTCGCTGCTGGCCCGCATGCACCAGCTCGGGGTCGGCTTCGACGTCGTCAGCGGCGGCGAACTCGAACGCATCCGCGCGGCGGGCCTGCCGACCGGCAACGTGGTGTTCGCCGGCGTCGGCAAGGAGACCTGGGAGATCGAGGCGGCGGTCGCCGCCGGCATCCTGTTCTTCAACGTCGAGTCCGAACACGAACTGCCGCTGCTCGCCGCCGCCGGCCGCCGGGCCGGTGCGCCGGTGTCGGTGGCCTTGCGCCTCAATCCGGACGTCGACGCCAACACCCACGCGTACATCAGCACCGCCAAGAAGGACAACAAGTTCGGCATCGCCCTCGAGCGCGCTGGCGCGGTCGTCGCCCGCATCGCTGCCGACCCGCACCTGCGTCTGGCCGGCTACCACGTGCACCTCGGCAGCCAATTGCGCACCGTGGCGCCGTACGTGCAGGCGCTGCAGAAGGTGCTCGAATTCGTCGCCGGCGCGCCCGAGCGCGCGGCTGGCGTCACCCACTACGACCTCGGCGGTGGCTTCGGCATCGGCTATGGCCAGGGCGACGCGCTCGACGTCGCCGCCGTGGCGACCGCCGTGCGCCCGTTGCTCGCCGCGCGCGGCTGGCGGGCGGTCGTCGAGCCCGGTCGGTTCCTGGTCGGCGACGCCGGGGCGTTGGTCACCGCGGTGCTCGGCACCAAACAGCAGGGGGCGACGCGCTTCCTGCTCGTCGACGCGGCGATGAACGACCTGCTGCGGCCCGCCCTGTACGGCGCCGAGCACCCGATCGTCGCGGTGGCACCGGCGGCAGGGGCCGGCCCCGGCGAACCCGTCGACGTGGTCGGCCCGGTCTGCGAGACCGGCGACTTCCTCGGCAAGAAGCGCAGCCTGCCACCGTGCGAACGTGGCGACCTGCTGGCGGTGCTCGGGGCTGGCGCGTACGGTGCGGCGATGGCGTCGAACTACAACACCCGCCGCCGGCCGGCCGAAGTGCTCGTCGACGGCGACCGCGCCACGCTGGTGCGCCGGCGCGAGACGTTCGCCGACCTGTTCGCCGCCGAGATCCTGCCATGAAGTCGACCCGCCGCCGATTCCTGCCCGCCGCCGCGCTGCTGCTGTTGCTGGTGCTGCCGGCCTGCAGCTTCCTGGCCGACGAGTTCACCTGGCTCGACCGGCTGCCGCCGACGCCCACGGCCGAAGCGGCCAGCGGCACCGCGGGCCGGCCCTGAGGTCGCAGCGATGGTGCAAGGCCGCCTGCACGAACTGCTGCTGGCCGGCGACCGCTGCGGCGCGCTGCCGGCTGGCGCGCCCGGGATCGGGGCAGGCAGCGCGCACCATCCGGTGTGCGGCGACGAGGTGACGCTGCACGTGCTGGTCGCCGGCGGCCTGCTGACCGACGTGCGTTGGCAGGCGCGCGCCTGCCCCGCGGCGACGGCGATCGCCGCCCTGGCCGCAGCCGACCTGGTCGGTGCAACCAGCGAGGCGGCCGCCGAC
>DAIMFJ010000258.1:4681-7823 GCA_036724695.1 Planctomycetota bacterium | reverse complement strand
GAATAGTCCTGTCCTGCTCACCTGGCTCGCCACGCGCAACGACCCCTTCGAACGGGTCGACAGCGGCGGTGCCGTTCGCGAGCCGAGCAAGCCTGTCCCGGGACCAACTCTGACCCTGCTGACGGACCCCGCTTCCTCGTACGCCGGCAAGATCACCGACCTGGTGATCTTCCGCCAGGGTGGCCCGCAGGCCGCGATGCACACTCGCATCTATGAGGAGTTGGCGAAGGAGTTGGCAAAACGCATCCCAAGCATCCGGCTCCATCCCAATATCTGGGAGCACGAAGACCCGACCGATCACGCGGCCATCTACGATTACCTCCGTACTGAACTGCCGAAGATCCGGCGTAAGTTCCGCGACCGGGAGTTGGTTGTGCACCTTTCTCCTGGCACGGCAGCGATGCACACCGTGTGGGTGCTGATGGCGGAGACGGGGTTCATCGAGGCCCCATTCACTGCCGTGCAGTCGTTACGAGTCCTCGAGAGGCGCGGGCGGCCCGCTGTCGTGCCCCTTTCGCTCGGGGTCGACACCTTCTTCAAACGGTGGCAGGAGACGCGTCCGGCGTCGTCGACCGACAAGCAGCCGATCATCTTGTGGGACCCTCGCCAGTTCCCTTCTCATCGTTTGCTGGCCCTCTACGAGGTTGCGCGACGCGTGGCCGGTCTCCGTGTGCCGGTGTTGATCCTGGGTGAGCGCGGAACAGGCAAGACCACCCTGGCTTCGTGGATCCGTTTCCGCAGCCCGTTCCGGCGGCCTGAGCTGGACACGCAGTGGCCAGCAGTTCCTTGCGGCCAGTACACGGCGGAGACCATGCGCTCCGAGCTGTTCGGCTACGTCAAGGGCGCATTCACCGGGGCGGTACGCGACCACGAGGGCCTGCTGGGGCGGGCAAAGGGCGACACACTCTTCCTTGACGAGATCGGTGACATCTCGAAGGACCTGCAGCGGTTGCTCATCAAGGTTCTCGAAGAAGGTGCGTATCAACCACTGGGTAGCACGGATGTGAAGTACACCGACCTTCGAGTCTTGACCGCGACCAACCTCACGCCGGACTTGTTGCGAACGGGGTTGGACGCCGACTTCTTGGATCGCATCAGTGCGTTCACCTTGACCGTGCCGCCCTTGCGGGAAGTGCCTGAAGAGTTGGAGTGGCTTTGGCCCGCGGTGCTCGATGAGGCGGCGAGGCGAGCGGGGGCGCCTGACAAGTACGCGAGGGTTGGTGAGCTGCATCTTGCGCACATCGTGAAGGTGCTGCGTGGCAGTGGCCTGCCCGGCAACGTGCGCGACCTGTTCCGCGTAGCTTGGCGCTTCCTTGCGGCGCGAGCCGACGACGAAGCTCCCATGACCGTGGCTGATGCCGTCGACTACGCACTGCAGGCCATAGAAGAAGGGGAGCCATGCTTGGCAGAGGCCAACCACAGGGCTTTGGCCCGCGCATTCGCCGATCGCCGGGCCATCGCCCCCGACCTGATCGCCGATGGGCAACTCGACCCCGAGCAGGTGATCGCAGAGTTCAAAGTCTGGTTCGGCAAGGAGGTTGCGTCGCTCGCGGGTCGGTTGAGGCGACCGGAGGGCACTGAGCCTTGCCAGAAAAGCACTTAGGTTTTCTCGTTACACTTGGCACGCTACTTGGACTGGGGAGTGGAGTCCGCCCACGAGAAAGGGCCAACCCACCGAGGCTCCCCATGCAATCTCCTACCGACCAAGCCACGAGAGACATCGGTCTCGACCTCCGTTTCACTTTCCACGCACTCCGTCGTTCGCGGACTCGAGGAATCCCTCACCGGGCGATCGAGGCTGCGATCGAGTTTGGCATGATGCGCTCAACCTGCGGGGCCGACTTCTTCACCCTCGGCTGGCGCGAGGTGCGGCTCTATGCCGAACTCGGCATCGATCTGAGCCGGTGGGTCGGCATCGAAGTGGTCTGCGCCCGAAGTGGAGAAGTGATCACCGTCTACCGCAACAAGAACCCGCGTGCTCTGCGTGACAAGGCGGGTCGTCATCAGGCAGCCTAAAGGAGGCACCATGGGATTCGCCAAGTACCAGGAAGACATCGTCAGCCGCTTCAACAACGACCGAAACACCCAGCCGAGCGTGATGCCTGCGAAAGCCCCGGCCCGGAATGTCAGTGTGCCAGACAAGAAGAAGGAGCAACCGACCATGAGCCGACTCAAGGAGTTCACGATCCAGAATGCCCGACCGCTGCCGGTGATCCTGCTCGCAGATGTGTCGGGCAGCATGGGCAGCGACGGCAAGATCCAGGCCCTCAACCACGCCGTGCGCGAGATGATCGAGGCGCTCCAGGACGAATCCGACCTGCGTGCCGAGATCCACGTCTCTGTCGTCACGTTTGGCGGAGAGTCCCGCGTCCACTTGCCCCTTGGCCCTGCCCACGGTGCCTTGTGGACCGACCTCGGGGCGAGTGGCGGCACGCCGATGGGCGCCGCCTTCGACCTCGCCCGCCAGATGGTCGAGGACAAGGCGGTGGTGCCGGGCCGTGCATACCGCCCGACCATCGTGCTCGTCTCCGACGGGCAGCCCACCGACGCCTGGCAACAGCCGCTCCAGGCGCTCCTCGGCAGCGAGCGTGGCGGCAAGGCGTTCCGCATGGCCCTCGCCATCGGCGCGGACGCTGACCACGCGGTCCTCCAGGCGTTCCTCGCCGACCCCGAGGCGCGCGTCTACCGCGCCGACGAGGCCCGGCAGATCCGCCAGTTCTTCCAGCTCGTCACCATGAGCGTGTCGGCGCGGTCGCGCAGCGCGAACCCGAACAGCGCCCCAGTGAAGTCGCCGAACGACGGCTGGGACCTGTAGTGGTCCGCGTGGTCGCCAGCAGCGTGCGCGGCCCGTCGCACGCGCGGGACGGTCTGCCCTGCCAGGATGCCTGGCTGGCGATCGCCGATGCCCGCGCGTCGCTCGCGGTGGTCTGCGACGGCATGGGCAGCCGACCGCGTTCTCGCGAGGGCTCCCGCGCCGCCTCGCTGGCGACCCGCGACGCCTGGCGGCTGTGGCGTCGCTCGCCCGTCGGCGCCGTCGAGGACCTGATTCGACTGGTCGAGGCCGCGTGGCGGCTGCGGCTGGGTCGCGTCCCTGCCGACGAGGCGGCGACCACCTGCCTCCTCTACGCCGAGGACGGCCACG
>DAIMFJ010000258.1:0-4671 GCA_036724695.1 Planctomycetota bacterium | reverse complement strand
GCCGCGCCGCACAGGCTCAGCTCGGCGACGGGTTGATCGCGCGCCGCTCGCCCGATGGTGGGGTCGCGGTCCACCCCACGCGAAGCGAGGGTTTCGGGCTCACGCTCGCGCTCGGGACGCCGCACACGCTGGCCGACTGGTCCTTCGGGCTGGTCGATCCCCTGGCCCCTGGTGATGTGCTCCTCCTCGCGACGGACGGTGTGTCGGACGACCTCGAGCCCGACCGCCTTGGCGACCTCGCGGCTTGGGTCGTAACCGACCTTGGCCTCCTTCAGCGCCCCGCCCGTGCCCTGGCCCACGAGCTTCGCAACTGGCCGGTCCCGCACCATCAAGACGACAAGACTCTCCTTGTCATGTGGAAGCCATGAACGCCATCCAGCAGGTCATCGACGAGTCCGGCGCCGTCCACACCCTCGCAAAGAAGATCGGGGCGGGCGGCCAGGGCGAGGTATGGCTGGTCGAAGGCGGCCGGCGCATCGTCAAGCTTCTCACCCTGCGCAGCGACGCCGAGGCGCTGCGTCGCCAGTTCGCTTTCGTGCGCCGGCTGGATCTGGCCGGGCTGCACGTCGCGAGGCCGATCGCGGTCCTCAAGCCGCCCCACGTCGGCTACGTCGCCGAGTTCCTCAGCGACATGGTGTCGATCAAGGCGCTCATGGCGGTGCAGGGCTCGGATCTCCTGCGCTGGTACATCGACACCGGCGGGCTGCGTCGTCGGCTCCGGCTGCTGGCGCACGCGGGAGAGGCGCTCCATGGACTGCACGCGCGGGGCGTCGTCTACGCCGACGTGTCCCACAACAACGTGTTCGTGTCCGGGCCGACGCACGCGATCGAGGCATGGCTGATCGACCTCGACAACCTGAGTCACGAGTCCGATCACCAGCGCCCCATCTACACGCCCGGCTACGGCGCTCCCGAGGTGGTCGCCGGCTCGGCGGGCTGCACATCCCTGTCCGACGCGTGGGCGTTCGCGGTGCTGGTCTGGCACACGCTAACCCTGACCCACCCGTTCATTGGTGACCTTGTGAACGACGGGGAACCCGAGCTGGAGGGGGAGGCGTTCGCTAGCCGGCTTCCGTGGGTCGGGCACAGCAGCGACGACCGGAACCGCTGCTCGACGGGGCTGCCGGCCAACCTCGTGCTCGCCGGCAGGCTAATGGAGCTCGCGCGCAAGACCTTCGAGGGGGGCATCACCGACCGGAAGCGCCGGACGAGTGTGTCCGATTGGGTAGACCGACTCCACGCTGCAGCCGACCAGACCGTGGCGTGCCCGGGGTGCGCGGGAAGCTACTTCGTTACCGAAGAGACCTGTCCCTGGTGCCCAGAGCCTCGCCCCTCGTTGGCTCCCGTCCGAATCGCGCGCTGGCAGCCAGGCAAAGGACTGGTGGAGGGGGCGCTGCGCCTCGGCCAGCTTCCCATGACGAGCGAGGGGCTGGTCCTGTCCCGTCGTGTGACCGAAGGCATCACCGGGCTCGCCGGCCGGACGCCCCACGTCGAGATCATGCCGGTTGATCGTGGCGTGTCCGTGCGCGCCCTCGCCGGCTGCACCGCCTGGGTCGCGCCGGTCGGCAATGCCGAACAGGAGCGGTACGACGTGTCCAATCGTGCGAGTTTCATCCCGCCGAATGGCTGGATGGTGTTCTTCGAGGAACCGGACAAACCTCAGCGCGTCGCGGTGATCGGGAGGTCCGCATGAAGGTCGCCGAGATCAGCGGCGGCGTCGCTGCGACGCTGCGAGTGAAGTCCACGGGCGAGCCGTTTAGACCCGTCCCACGCCGCGATGAGGAGGTTGCGCTCGTGCGCTCCGGCGACCAGACCCTCCTTCGTCACGAGTCCGACGTGTGGTCGGTCGAGGGCGTTACGCCCTCCGACACGACCCAGCTCACCGACGTCGTGGTAAGCGGGCTGCCAGTCGTCGCCTACGTAGCTCAAGCAGCACCGGGCGCGCTCGTGGTGGAAACGCGACGCTTCAACCAGGAGCTCCGCATCGTCGAACCGATGCAGATCGGCCTCGACGACAAGGTGATGGACGACGTGCGGCGCAGCCACAAGGTCGGCGGCACGGCGGCGGACGTGGCCGGGTGGTTGGAGGATCGGCTGTTCGTCCCACCCGCGCCCGGCGAGTCCACCGAGCTCCGTCGGATGGTGATCTCGGGTGACGCGCGGGGACGGCTCGACGCCTTCCGCATCCACGGGTTGAAGGTCGCCGCCGACGTGCGGCGCGTGGACGACAAGCTCCGCATCGAGCGAGTCGTGCGGGGCGGCAAGGGCAACAAGCCCCGCCTCATGCTGGTGTACGCGCATGTCTCGGTGGTGGACGCGACGCTAGCCGCCGAGCTTCACGGTGCGGTAAGGACCACGCTCTCCGAGGCTGTCGCGGGCAGCGACAGCTACCTGCGGACCTGGCAGGACTACCACAAACTGGAGCGTGAGAGCGTCCTGCGCCGGGCTCGGACCTTCGGCGCGATCGAGTACGCGAGCTGCGAGCGGCGGCGCGACGGTGGCTGGCGTTTCCACATTCGCCCCATCGAGGATCTGGCAGCCCGCTTGGCTCTGCTCGGTGAGTGGGGCCGCTTTGAGCTGGAGGCCGGCGAGCACGCCCCCATGCTTGACGAGGACCCGTCGAACCCCACTCCCGCGACGAAGAAGTCCGGCCGGAAGGAGCAGCGCGTCAGCGCCTCCATCCTGGACGTGAACGTGCCCAGGCGGTTTATCGACCTCGCCGGACCCGACGAGGACGACGAGCAGCCCAAGCCACCCAAGTCTGGCGTGCTCTACCTGTCTACCGGCGGCGACGAGGCGCGACTGAAGCGCCGGGAGCGCGCCGAGGAGGCGCTGCGGACGGGCAACTGCCCACTGCCACAGCTCGGGCTGCTCATGGAAGGGCGGCCCGCGCCGGCGGCACGCCGAGGTCGCATCAGCGTTGAGGGACCGAAGCTCAAGGCGGTGATCCGCGAAGTGTTCGGTGCGGTCGGACCGACGTGCCGCCAGCTCGAAGCGATCGAGATTGCGCTGAACACCCCGGACGTGTGCTTGATCCAGGGGCCACCCGGAACCGGCAAGACCAAGGTCATCACCGCCATCACGCGATGCTTGGCAGTGCTCGCCGACGAGGGGGTCGAACCGTCGCACCGGATCCTCTGCTGCGCCGCCCAGCACGACGCCGTGGAGAACGTCGCGCAGCGTACCGAGGTGTTCGGGCTACCGACGAAGAAGGTCGGGCGTAGCCGTCGCGGATCGGACACGGGCGTCGATCCGGCGCAGGTGTTCGTAGACGTGCGCGCCGAACAGCTCCGTGCGCGGATCCGAGTGCCACCGGAGGCCGAGCTGCTGTCCCAGGCCAGGAACATCGTGCTGGCCTGCGTCCTCACCCGTTCGCTGCCAACCGAGCAGGCCAGCCGCATCCGGAACCTAGTGCGCGTTCTCGACGGCCTGCTGCCGCCGGGTCTGCACGACAAGGCTGTCGAGCGAGCGGCCAGCCTGGAGCGCCCGGTCGGTCTCGGTGACCCCGAGGAGGCCGAAAAGCTCATCAAGGCCGCCCGCGGCATCCGCGTGGACGACGGCCCCTTCTCCGACGATGGCCCGGTGAAGGCGCGGATCGCGCTCCAGCGCCTCGCCGCGATCCTGACGCCCGACGAGCGCGGCTTCCTCGAACGCTGCGCCGCCGTCGAGCCCGAGAGCGTGCCGCCGTGGCTCTCGGAAGGGCGACCCCTGCGGGACGCGCTCATCGACCGCCTCACCCAGCCAGCTTCCGCCGCCGCGCCGCGTCTGGACGACGACACGGAGCGCCTGCTGCTGGAGATCCTCGACGCGGTGAACCGCCGCCTGGCAACCACCCGCGTCGGCGACGAGTGGGTGCTGGCCGCCTACCTCGGCGACCTGGAGTCTGACCCCGAGGGGGTCTGTAAGGCGCTGGAACGCTACACGGTGGTACTCGCCGCGACGCTCCAGCAGGCCGCCGGCAACGAAATGCGCCGCGTCCGGGGCATCGAGGTCGGTCAGACCGAGTTCGAGTCCGTCATCGTCGACGAGGCTGCCCGCGCCAACCCGCTTGACCTGTTCATCCCCCTGAGCATGGCCAAGCGCCGGGTCGTGCTCGTAGGCGACCACCGGCAGTTGCCGCATCTCCTTGAACCTGACGTGGAGCGACAGCTCACCGAAGGGGTCGACCAAGGCACGGTGGAGAAGCAGATCCTCAGCGCGGTTCAGGCCAGCCTGTTCGAGCGGATGTGGGTGCTCCTCCGCGCGCTTGAGCAAAAGGACGGCATCCGGCGGACGGTCCAGCTGAACGCGCAGTACCGGATGCATCCGGAGCTCGGCGGCTATGTCAGCCGGGAGTTCTACGAGGTGCACGACGACGGCACCCTCGAGAGCCCTCGCCCGGCGGACCAGTTCACTCATGACCTCCCCGGCTATGTCAAAATGGGCGTGCCCTGCGTGGCGGCCTGGCTCGACGTGTCCCGCGACCGGGGCCGCGAGGTGCGCGGGGTCAGCAAGTGCCGCCCTGTCGAGGCCCGCGCCATCGCCAAGGAGGTCCGCCGCCTCATCGACCACGACCCGAAGCTCACCTTTGGCGTGATCTCCTTCTATAGCGCCCAGGTCGACGAGATCGGGCAGGCGATGATCGAGTCGGGCCTGACCGAAAGCGCCAACAACGCTCGTGGCTGGCGGATC
>DAIMFJ010000257.1:2137-7829 GCA_036724695.1 Planctomycetota bacterium | reverse complement strand
GCGCCAGCGGCGCCGAGCTCGCCGCGGCCGAACTCGGCCAGCAGGCGGCCCGCATCGCGGCCCGGTTCGGCAAGACCGAGCCGCCGGCCGCCGACGTGGTGCCCCCCCCCGCGCTGCCCACCCATCTGGCCAGCTTCGGCCTGCAAGAGAGCGAACTGCTCGGCTACGACGAGCACCGCGTCGCCGGGCTCTGGCACCTGTCGGCCGACGGCGACCTGCACGTCGGCCGCGACCAGCCGCGCACGGGCACCGGCTCCTTCGACCGCGACGCGCCGGTGCGCGACGCCTTCGTGCATTCGGTCGCCTGGCACGGCCCGGGTGCGTACACGGTGCGCGGCCGCGTGCATTTCACGACCAGCTACGTCGAGGGTGCAGTCGTGCTCGGCCACCAACGCCGCGACCGCAACGTCCTGCTGTCGTTCACGGCCCGCGACTTCGACCCGGAGACGCGCGGCGGCGCGCAGCGCGGGGTCGTCGACCTGCAACTGTCCGCCGGCTGGGAACGCGACGGCAATCTGCCGGGCAGCCAGGGCGCTGCCCAGGTCGACCTCGCCGACGGGCAGTCGTGGTTCGACTTCACGTTGGTGGGGCGGGGTCCGGCCGTGCAGGTCGCGATCGCCGGCGAGCACCTTTGCAGCTACACCTGGCCGGACGGGGCCCCCCTCGAAGGCCAACTCGGCTTCGCGGTGCGGCGCGGCACGATCCGCGTCCAGCAGGCCCTGGTCCAGCGCCTCGACGAACGTACCAGCGTCGGCCTCGACCTGAACGGTTGCCGGGCCGAGACGCTCGACGAGCTGCTCGGGCTGCCGGTGCGCGGTCTGCCGCGCGCCCCCCACGGCACCGTGGTGCTCTGGCTGCCGCGCAGCGACACGCCAGCGCCGGTCGACAACCTGCCGCGCGCCTTGCCGCAGGTCGCCAAGCTGCTGCGCGACACGCGCGAGCACCCGCAGCAGGTGGTCGTCGTGCTGCCGCAGGAGCTGCCGGCCGCCACCCAGGACCTCGTGCAGGGCCAGTTCGAGGCCGAACGCGGCGGTTCGCTGCCGCGCTTGCTGCACGACGTCGGCGCGCCGCTGGTCGGCCACTTCCCGTTCGTGCTGTTCGTCGACGCCGGCGGTGTCCTGCGCGCCGGCGCGGAGATCGGCGAGATGGCACTGCACAGCCGCGTCACCCGCTGGGCGAGGTTGTTTCGCGGCCGCTGATCGGCGGCCGCCTGCGCGGCCGCGCACAGCCTTCGAGAGGTTTCTCTCTCAGGCGCTGAGCGACTAAGCTCCCGGCCGCGATGACCGTCCAACTCTCGCCCGTTCCCGACCACGTCGCCCTGCCGGCCGGTTTCCGTGCGGCGGGCGTGCACTGCGGCCTCAAGAAGAACCAGGCCCTCGACCTCGGCCTGTTGCTCGCCGACCGCGCCGTGCCGGGCGCGGCGATCTACACGCAGAACCGGCTGGTCGGCGCGCACATCCACGTCTGCCGCGACCACCTGCAACGCAGCGGCGGCCTCGTGCGGGCGGTGCTGGTCAACGCCCGCAACGCCAACTGTGCGACCGGCGAACAGGGCATCGCCGACGCGCGGCACTGCTGCCGCGAGCTGGCACAACGGCTCGGCTGCCCCGAGGAGCAGGTGCTGATGCTGAGCACCGGCCCGATCGGGGCCCCGCTGCCGAAGGAGAAGATCGTCGCCAGCCTCGATGCGCTGCTGGGCAGCGCCAGCGTCGACGGGGCGATGGCGTTCGCGCGCGCGATCATGACCACCGACACGTACCCCAAGGCACTGTCCGCCGAGCTGCAGGGCCGGCGCGCCACCTGCTTCGCGAAGGGTTCGGGCATGATCCACCCGAACATGGCGACGATGCTCGGCTTCCTGGTCACCGACGCGACGGTCGCCGCCGGCGCCACCGCCGACCGCCTGTTGCGGCAGGTCGCCGACCGCAGCTTCCACCGCGTCACCGTCGACGGCGACACCTCGCCGAACGACACGTTCGTGCTGCTGGCGAGCGGCGCCGGACGCGGCGACGCGGCCGCGTTGACGACCCCGTTGGCGCAGCGCCTGGCCCAGCAGATCGCCGCCGACGGCGAAGGCGCGACGCGGATGATCACGATCCAGATCCGCGGCGCGCGCGACGAGCACGAAGCCGCACACGTCGGCCGCGTCGTCGCCACCAGCCCACTGGTCAAGACCGCGGTCGCCGGCCTCGACCCGAACTGGGGCCGCATCCTGTCGGCGGCCGGCCGCGCCGGCGTGCCGTTCGACGCCGAGCGCGCACGCGTCTGGGTCGGTCCGGCGATGGTCTACGAGCACGGCACCTGCCACCCCGAACGCGAACGCGCTGCGCACGACCACCTGGTCCACGAGACCTGCATCGTGCTCGGCGTCGACCTGGCGATGGGCGACGCGGCGGCCGACGTCTGGACCTGCGACTTCACCAAGGACTACGTGCAGATCAACGCCGACTACCGCACGTGACGGCCGCGGCCCGTGGTCACGCCTCGCCGTCGGGCCGCCGGTAGACGCGCGGCGGCGCCAACCCCTTCTGCTCCCACCACGGGCGGTGGTCGTGCGCCGTGTCGGCCAGTTCGGCGACATAGCCGATCGCCGCGTCCGGCACCGCATCGCTGTACGGCAGGTAGGGCTTCACGTCGAGCACCGGCGTGCCGTCGAGCAGGTCGTGGTCGGCGATCCACAGCCGGCGCTTGTCGATGCCGAGCAGGCGCACGCACGACAGGCCGATCGGGTTGGGGCGATTCGGTGCGCGTGTCGCGAACAGCCCGCGTTTGTGGCCATCGCGCGGCGGCGCCACCTTCGACTTCCAGCCGCGCGCCAGATGGCACCAGGACAGCACCCACAGGTGGCTGAAGCCGTCCAGGTCGGCGAGTGCGTTCTGCAGGCCCTGCCGCAGTTCGATGCAGCCGTCGGCGCCGCGGCCGAGCCGGCTCTGCCGCGGCGCTTCGTGGTGCAGCTTCTGGCGGCTGCGCAGGAACCCGATCGCGGTGACCGCGAACGGCCCCGCGCCATCGTCGGTCATCGCGGCGGTGCCGTCGGCGCACTGCCGATCGGGATCTTGACGTCGAGGCCTTCGCGCAGCCGGTTGGCCTGCGCCTCGCTCCAACCGTTCAGGGCCAGGATCTCCTTCCAGCGCCGCGTCGTGCCCAGATGCTCCTGGCTGAGGTGCATCAGCGTCTGGTGCTTCTTGAGCTTGACGACCTTGAACGCGGGCGGCGTCGGTTCGGGCAGCGGAATGGGGATCGGGCGCGGCTGCGGATCGACCTGCGGCTGCGGATCGGGCGCGGGATCGGCCTGCGGAACGGGCGCGGGCGGCGGCACCACCGGTTCGACGCGCACCCGCTGCGGCAGCCCGACCGTCTGGCCGCGCGATTGCAGTTCGGCGCGCAGGGACGGCCTGGCACCGCCGACCTCGAGCACCAGTTCGTCGGCGTGCACGACCGCCGCCCCGCGTTCGCACGCCGCGAGGAGCAACACGAGGCACGACGGGCCCCACCACGACCGCAAGCCACCCATGCCGGGATTGTCGCGATCGGCGCCGCCGCCGCAACGCCGCGCCCGACGCTCGGCCTTGCGCCGGCCCGGCCGATCCTGGACAACGCCCGTTGGCATGACCCTGCTGCGCCGGATCGTCCTGAACTCGCTGCCGAAGGTGGCGCTGTCGCGCCTGTGCGGGTTGGCGACGCGCCTGCCGCTGCCGGTCGGGCTGCGGGCGCCGCTGTTCGGCTGGTTCGCCCGCCGCTACCGCGCCGACCTCGCCGAGATCGACGGCCCGGTGACGCAGTTCCGCAGCTTCGCGACGTTCTTCCGCCGCCCGCTGCGCGCCGGCGCCCGGCCGATCGCCGCCAGCCCGTTCGTGTCGCCCTGCGACGGCAAGGTGGTCACCAGCGGCCCGCTGCGAGGCGACCGCGTGCCGCAGGTCAAGGGCCGTGACTACGCACTCGCCGAACTGCTCGGCGACGTCGAACTCGCTGCGGCGATCGCCGGCGGCAGCCAGACGACGATCTACCTGGCGCCGGGCGACTACCACCGCGTGCACGCACCGTTCGCGGCCGAGGTGCTCGGCACGACTGCGTTGCCCGGCACGCTGTTCCCGGTCAACCCGCCGGCAGTCGCCTGCATCGACCGGCTGTTCGTGCGCAACAGCCGCCACGTGGTGCGTTGCCGGCTCGCCGATGGGCGCTGGGCGGCGATCGTGCTGGTCGCCGCCTACAACGTCGGCGACACCGCGATCACCTGCGCCCCTGGGCCGCTGGCGCCAGGCGACGAAGTCGGCCAGTTCGGGTTCGGCTCGACGGTCGTGCTGGTGGTCGGTCCGGGCGGCCCGGCGCTGCCGGAACTGCCGCCCGAACTGCGGCTCTGCATGGGCCAGGCCTTGCTGGCGCCATCCACCGCGTGACCACGCCCCTCAGGCCTGCGCCGAACGCAGCGCCAGGCGCGCTTCGTCGCTGGCACTGCCCTTGGTGCGCGTCGCCAGGTGCTGCAGCAGCTCGGCGCCGAAGCGCCGCTCGGCGGCGACGCTGCGCGCGAAGTGCACGGCGATGCGCAGCAGGTCCTCGGCCGGCACCGACGGTTCCTTGACCAGCCGGCCGAGCAGCGGGAAGCCGTCGCGCACCAACATCGCGAAGAAGCCCATCGTCGGATCGCCGGCCGGCGCGTCGGCGCCATCCTGCGGCCGAGCGCGCTGCAGACTGGTCACCGCGAGCTGGTAGCGCGCTTCGAGCGGTGCGCCCGGCAGGGCTGCCACCTTGGCGAGCAGGTGCAGCGCTTCGACCGGTCGCCGGGCGCGGCGCATGCGCACCGCCTTGTCGACGACTTCGGGGACCAGCTTGACGCCGCCGATCGCCAGCGCGGTGTCGAGCACGAGGTCGCCGAGGCGCGCGTTGCTGCCGAGCAGCTTGACCGCCTTCTCGACCAGGCTCTTCTGCAGCCGCAGCGGCACGTTGGCGCCCTGCTGGCGCAGGATGCCGGCAGCGGCGGCCTGCAGGTCGAGGTCGTGCGCGCTGACCAGGATCTTGGCGACCGGTTCGATCGCCTGCTTGTTGTTCGCCAGCGCGGCGGCCGCGGCCGCGCGGAAGCGGCTGTCGTCGTGGCCGAGGAACTTGACGCCGACCTTGGCCATCTCGGCACCGCCGACGGTGCGCAGCATGCGCAGCGCGAACAAGCGCTGCTCGGGCTGCCGCGCGGTCAGCATGCGCTTGAGCGGCGCCACCAGCGCGGGCGGCAGTTCGGGCAGTTCGGCGAGCACGTCGCGCGCCGGCTCGTGCAGGTCCTTGAGCGCTGGATCCTCCAGCATGCCCATCAGGTCCTCGATCTGGGCCGCGGTCAACTTGCTGCCCCGCAGCGAACGCAGCGCCGCGCCGCGCACCAGCGGCGTGTGCTCGGCGGTCAGCAGCTTGACGAGGGCCGGCCGCGAGCCGACCGGGTCGAGATGGCGCAACACGTCGATCAGGCGCGCCTGCGCGATCTCGGGCAACGCACCGAGGTGGCCGAGCTTCGCCGTCAACTGCTTGGCCAGGCTGGCGCGCAGCGGCTCCTGCCACGGCCCGTTGGCGACGCCGAGGGCCTCCAGCAACAGACTGGCGGCCGCATCGCACGTGGCAGGCTGCACCAAGGCTTCGGCGAACAACGCGACCGCCACCTTGCCCGGCGCGCGGGCCAGGATCGACAACACGCGCAGGCGCAACTCGGAGC
>DAIMFJ010000257.1:827-2127 GCA_036724695.1 Planctomycetota bacterium | reverse complement strand
TACGCCGAAGTGAGTACTTCGTGGGCCGCTGCACCCGCATCGGCGAGCAACAGCGCCGCGTGGTCGCCGAGCGCGTCGCGGTGCTGCACCCACGGGGCAATCTCCGCAAGTGCCGGTGGCGTACCGATCTTGGCCAGGGCGTCGAGCGCGAAGCGGCCGAGCACCGGCGAACGTGGGATCGCGGCCCCGAGCGCGCGCACGATGGCCGGCTCCTTGGGACGCAACTCGCCGAGGACTTGGGCGGCCGCGACCTGCAGTTCGGGCCGGCCGGCCTCGAGCATGCCCAGGATTGCCTTGATCGTGTCGTTCATGGGACTCAATCAGCGAGCGCCCCACTTACGCAGCACCAAAATCGGTGGCCACAGCGAACAGAGCTCTCGGTACAGCTGCGGATTATGGCAGACGGCCGCCGAAATCACCACTTCCCGCGGCGATCCTGCCAGTTTGGCAACGAACCGCCCATGGCATCGGAACAAGGAATTGTAAACCTTTTGTCGGTAAGCTGATACCTCGCCCGGTCGACCATGCGCATCTTGTTCGTGACCCCCTTCCCGCCCGCCGCCGATGCGGCGCACGGCGGCGGCGTCTACCTCGGCACGCTGTGCCAGGCGCTGGCCGGACATGCCGAACTGGGGCTGGCGACGTTGTGCCCACCCGCAACCGCGCTGCCTGCGCTGGGTGCGCCGTGGCGCTGGGTCGGTACCAGCCAGCTGCCGCCGCGGCAGCGCGGCTGGCGGCTGGCGGGCGCGCAGCTGCGCACGCTGTGGCGCTGGCGGCAGCTGCCGCTGGTGGTTGCGAAGGCCTTTGCGCCAGGGTTCGGCGCTGTGCTGGCAGCCGCACGCGCCGAGTTCCGACCGGACGCGGTCTGCGTCGAGATGGGCCAGATGGCCCAGTACCTGCCCGACTTGCGCGGCCTGCCGACGCTGTTCACCGACCACGAAGCCGGCTGTGCGGCGAACACCCGGACCGGCCTCGGCCGGCGCGGCGACGCGCGCGACCAGCGGCTCTGGCACGACTACGCGCGCCGGTTCTACCCGCTGGCGAATGCCGTGCAGGCGCTCACCGACGAAGACGCCGCCGAACTGGGCCGCCTGCTCGACCGACCGGTCGGCGTGCGACGGCCGGTGTTCGCGGTGCCAGCCGAACCGATCGACGCCGGTCGAGCGCCGCCGCGCGCCCTGTTCCTCGGTGACTACCGGCACGGCCCGAACCCAGAAGCCGCGCGGCGCATCGCCCACGAGGTCCTGCCGCGGCTGCGCGACGCCGTGCCCGCGGCCGAACTGTGGCTGGCCGGCCCAAA
>DAIMFJ010000257.1:0-783 GCA_036724695.1 Planctomycetota bacterium | reverse complement strand
CGCGGCGTATCGCCGACAGGGGCTACCACGGCCGGCGCAGGCTCGGGCGCGGCTGCGACCGGTACGGCAAGCACCGGAGTCGGAGCCTGGACCGGAGCAGCGGGCTGTTCGGCCAATGCCGCCTGCTGCTGGCGCCGCTGTATTCCGGCGGCGGATTCCGCGTCAAAGCGGCGGCGGCGCTCGCCCACGGCCTGCCGCTGGTCACCAATGCGCTCGGCGGACGCGGCTGCGCGGCGCCCGCTCCGGCCCGCCAGCTCGCCGAGGATGCCGACGGCCTCGCCGCGGCGGCGCTGCGGCTGCTGCGTTCGCCCGAGCTGGCGCGCGACGCCGGCCGCACGGCCCACCAGTGGGCGCTCGCCAACCTCGCCAGTGCCGCGGTCGCCGCCCAGCAGTTGGCCGTGCTGGCGAACCTGCGCTGACCGTCAGCGCCCTGGCGCGGCGAACTCGCGCACCGCGCGCTGCACCGCCGGATCGAACGGGTGCGCCTGCTGCAGCTGCTGCAGTTCGCGGCGTGCGGCGGCCGGCTGGCCGAGTTCGGCGAGCACGGCGGCGCGTTCGGCCCGCACCGCCGGGAAGTCGAGACCGCGCCGCAGGCACTCGTCGAGGTGCGCGAGCGCGGCGGCTGGATCGCCGAGTTCGCGCTGCGCGCTGGCGGCGAGGCGGAACACCAGCGCCTTCGGTTCGCCGAGCTGCAGGCAGCGCAGCGCCAACCGTTCGGCGGCGACGAACCGTTCGCGGTCGCCGTCGGCACGACCCGCCTGCAGCTGCGCGTCGGCGGCCAAG
>DAIMFJ010000256.1:0-7834 GCA_036724695.1 Planctomycetota bacterium | reverse complement strand
GCCACTAATTGAGCCCGTTGTCGGCGTCCTTCTGTAACTGCTGTTCTTAGCCGTTGATGGCCTGTATGCCCGCCGCGTGCGCCCCCTGGGGCCGGTCGATCGCGGCGCGGCCGCGATTGGCACGACGGGCCGCCCAGCCGGTCCAACCGATGAAGGTCAGCACGACCGGCAACGGCAACAGCAGCCGGTACCACTTCGGCGACGCGAGCGGGTAGTTGATCGGCGACAGCTGCGGGAACGAGCTCTTCAACGCGCCGCTGATCGGCAGCCAATGGCCGTGCACGAGCACGTTGCTGGTCAGGTAGGCCCCCAGCACGACCGCCAGGACGCCCCAGGCAACGGTCGCGACGATCCGCCGTTCGCGGTGGCCGGTGAGAGCCAACCAACCAAGGCCGGCAGCCACCGGCAGGATCGCGTCGAGGCGCGCGAGCGCCACGGCTGCGGCACACAGGCCGAGCGCGCCGCCGGCCCTCGCCGGCCTGGCCAGGCCGTTGTCGTCGTGCGCCACGGCGAGCAGCCGTTCGACGAAGCACAAGAACGCCGCCATCGCCAAGGGGCCCTCGCCGAGGTACCAGCCAGGCACTATCGCGAACAGCACGTAGAAGGCCGTGCCGCAGCAGGCCGCGGGCAAGGACACCCATCGCACCAGCAGGCGCCACAGGATCTGCAGCGAGAGCGCATGCAACAGGCAGCACGCCAACAAGGCTACGCGCCACGCGGTGTCCGCCTCGGCGACCACGGAGAACAGCGGCACCAGGAGCGCCGCCCACAGCGGATGGAAGCCATTGGTGAGCGTCGTGCCGTCGAACGACGACCACTGGCCGAGCGCGGCGTTGCGGGCCACGGTCAGGTAGAAGTAGGCATCGTCGGCGGCGGCTGTGCCGATCGTCGCGTCTTGCGAAACGCCGAGGAAGCACACCGCGACCAGCAGGGGACCCAGTCCCGTGAACACGCAGCGCAGGGCCCAGGTTCTCATGGTCGGTTGCGGGGCCACTCGACGCGGCGGAACGAACCGGCATGCTACGCTGCCCACACCGCGACCGACAACCAGGCGTCGAACCGGATCAGGGGGCTTGCCAGAACCTCCCCGGCCGCCTCAGATACTTTGCCGTGCAAAGCACACTGCCGCCACCCCAACGCCCGCTTCCGACGCCCGGCCAGTTCGATCGGGCTGGTTGTGCGATCGCCCTGTTCGTCGTGCTGCCGGTCCTCGGCCTGTGCGCCGAACTCGCGACCGGCATGCTCGGGGAGTTCCACACGGTGTTCCCGAGCCCCTGGCACAAGCTGCTCGTCGCGGGAGCCGTCTTCGCCAACGTGCTGCTGCACCTGCAACCGCGCTGGCTCGACGCCCGCCCGGCCCTTGCCGCCACCCTGCTCGGCTACGTCAGCGCCACCGCACTGCTGTACGCGGTCGTGTTCGCGCCAGCCTTGCCGCTGGTCGTCGCGGCGGTGTTCTTCGCCGGACTCGGCCTGCTCGCGGCGGCGCCCTATTGGGTCTGCGTGGGCCTATTCGTGCTGTGGAGTCGGTTCCTGCGCCGTCCCGGACCGCGGCCGGCCAGCCACTGGCTGCTGCTCACCGGAGCGGCGACGGTGGCTGTGCTGGCGTCGTTCGCCGGGCAGGCCGACGACCCGAACCAGGCCAGCCGCCTTGCCGAACTCGCGCAAACGCGCCGCAGCCTGGCTCCTGCCGAACTCGAGCCCCTGCTCACCGCCTGCCGCGAGGCGCCGCTCGGTCCGCAACTCGCTGCCTGCGAGCACGGTTTCGGCGGCGACCACGGCATGTGGCACAACCGCCACCCAGGCCGTTTCTGGTTCACGGCGACGACGCCCCAGGAACTCCGCACCTGGATCGATGCGGTCGAGCTGCGCGGCGCGTTCCACCTCGCCCACGGCTTCGACTGGCGCAACGAACAGACCCCCCATCCGGGCGGCCTGCAGTGGTCCGCGTCGCGGTACGAAGCCACCGTCGAACCCGACGCCGCCTTGGCCGTCGTCGACTGGCATGTCGAGGTGCGGTCCAAGTCCGACCGCAACCAGGAGGCCGAGTTCGCGATCCAACTGCCGCCCGGCGGGGCCGCGACCGGCTTGTCGCTGTGGATCGCCGGCACCGAACGGCCGGCGGCGTTCGCGTCGGCGGAACGCACCACCAAGGCATACGAGTCCATCGTCGCGACTCTTCGCGACCCGGCACTGCTGACCGAGGTCGGGCCCGGACGACTGCACCTGCGCTTGTTCCCGGTCTCGCGCCTGCTGCCGCCGATGCAGGCCCGCGTGCGCTTCGTGGTGCCCTTGCAGCTCGGCGAGCACGACCAGCACCTGCACCTGCCGACGGTCCGTGGCAGAGACCTCCCCCTGGCGCAGCCGGGCCACACCGTGTCGGTGGCGATCGGGGAAGACCGACTCAGCGGCCTGTGGACCGACGCAACGTTGCGCCGGCCGTTGCCGATCCCCGCCGGCGCGAAGCTGGCGGGTTGCAGCGATGCGCGCGGGTCCTTGGTGCAACGACTCGAGCCGATCGCGACGGTCACCGACACCGCAGAAGCCAAGACTGCAGCCATCGTCGTCGTCGAAGCTTCGCGCAGCATGGGTCGGGCCATGCCGCAGTTGTCGAAGTTCCTCGACGCGCTGCCGCCGACGACCCTCTGCACGGTCCTGGTCGCCGCCGGCGAGCACTTCACGCAGTGCAGCGGCCGCGCCGACGCCCCCGACCTGCGGGCCTGGCTCGACCAACAGCCGAACGTCGGCGGCGTCGACCCGCGCCCAGCCCTGCGCGCAGCACTCGACCTTGCCCGCAACGGCTCGGGACGCGTGCTCTGGTTGCATGGCGACTGCCCGCGCGTCGCCGAACCCTGGGGCCCCAACACGGATCGTCGGGGAGAGGTCCTCGCCGTCGCACTGACCGACGGCGTGCACGTGGTGCGCGACGACCCCGCGTTCGCCGGTCTCGTGCGCGACGCGACGTTCGGTGTCACAGCGGACGAACGTCTGCACCACCTCGGCCAACTGCTGGCCCGCGGTGGCCCGAGCCCGAGCGGTTTCGTCGACGATCGTTGGCAACGGCGCTTCGTACGACCGGACCAACTGCCCGCCGGCATCCCGACGGCCAGCGACCACCTGGCCCGCCTGTGGGCGGCCGGCACGGCACGCGACCTCGTCGCCGGTGGCGACGCCACCGCTGGCAAGCAGTTGGCGGCGAGCTACCGCCTGGTCACCGCCGGGGTCGGCGCGGTCGTGCTCGAGTCCGCAGGCCAGTACGCCGCGCACGGCCTCGACCCGGGCGCGCCGATCGGCTTCGAACCGCCAGGTTCGGCCGGCGGGGCACCGGTGCCCGAGCCGGGCACGCTGCTGCTGGTCGGCAGTGGCCTGCTCGCCGCGCTGGGGTGGCGCCGCCGGTCTGGGCGCCGGCGGGCGGCTTTGGCCACTGAGTAATTTTACTCAGCGTACTGAGTAAAAGTACTCAGGGCATGGGACGCCCAGCGGAACTTCGCCACCGAACGACAATGGATCGCCGGCCCGCCCGCGCGTTCGCAACGACCGCCGGTTACGCTGGGCGGATGGCCAACATCACCTTCAAGGGCAACCCCGTGCAGACCGTCGGCAACCTGCCGGCCGTCGGCAGCAAGGCCCCTGCGTTCACCCTGACCGGCGCCGCCCTGCAGGCGCTGACCAACCAGGACTTCGCCGGCAAGAACGTCGTGCTCAACATCTTCCCGAGCATCGACACCGGCGTCTGCGCCACCTCGGTGCGCAAGTTCAACGCCGAAGCCGGCAACCTGCCGAACACCGTCGTGTTGTGCGTGTCGAAGGACTTGCCGTTCGCGCAGAAGCGCTTCTGCGGCGCCGAAGGCCTCGACAAGGTGCAGACCGCCAGCTGGTTCCGCGGGCCGGACTTCGGCGCGGCCTACGGCGTGACGATGCAGGACGGGCCGCTGGCCGGGCTGTTCGCACGCGCGGTCGTCGTGATCGCCGCGGACGGCACCGTCCGCCACTGCGAACTGGTGCCCGAGATCGCGCAGGAGCCGAACTACGGCGCCGCCCTCGCGGCCGTGCGCTGAGCTGCACGGCCCCCTGCCCGGGGCCGAGCGAATCCAATCGTTGCGTGTCCCGTGGCGAGGGCGCGGAATCTTGGGCGAACTCCAGCTCGGTCACGTGGTTGGCGAGCCTGCCTCACGGAGCGCGCGATCCAGCAGTTCCGCCACCTGCAGTTCCGCGGCCCACTGGCGCAGATACGCCACGTCGAGCAACCCACGCTGAGCCTTGAGGATGCCCAGCACATCGCGCCATTGCCGTTCCGACACCCGCCCCCCCTTCTCGTACCACTCGAGCTTCGAGAGAACGCAGTCCTCCGCAGACACGAGGTACGTCAGCAACCCAGGCACGAGTTCCAACGACTGTCGGCGGTTCATCTCCATCCGACTGAAGGCACGATCGCGCCGTTGGATCATGTCCACCTTGAAGCCAGTGCGCCGATGGATCACATTGCAGGAGCTCCGGTGCTCGATCGCGTGACGAAGGAGCTCGGCATCGACGAAGAACTCGGCCCGCAGGCACTCGACGAGCGCAGCAACGTCGCCACTTTGCAGCTCAACGACGAGATCTATGTCGTGCGTGGTCCTGACCTCGCCGTGCACGGTGCTGGCCACCGAACCACCGACGAAGTAGGAGATTCCAAGTCGCTGCAAGCAGCCGATGACCGTTGCCACCGCATCCCCTGGCGCGATGCCACTCATCCGCCCACCTCCGGATCCCAACCGTAGCACCGCACCATCGTCTCGCGGTCGAGGTGCATGGCAACGCGCCGCAAGAACAGCTCGCGTTCGCTGGCGCCCGGATGGCGGCGTTTGAGGCCAGCGACCGCAAACGCCTCGGCCATGTCCTGCAGCTGCCGGAACGCCGCGTACTTCTCCATCGGCGTCATGCGCCGCCAGACCGCGAACTGCAGTTCTTCGGCCGCAGCCGAAGTGTCGGTACCGGGGCGTGACTCGTGCACGCAGCAAGGGTAGTCCCCCTCGCCGGCCAAGCCAAGCCGAGCTCCCGGCACCGCGCCCCTGCGCATACCTCACCCGGTCCCGAATGCGCACGACGATCGCAACCACGAACACCACAAGCACTTCTGCACCCACTCCAAAATCGTAGTGCAGCAGCACCGAGCCACCGGCCCGCCGCCCCTCACCGCTCGAGCGCACCCTTGCCGGCCAGGATCTTCGGCCGGAACTTCGCGATCCGCGCCACCCGGGTCGCTGACTGCTTGGCCGAGCCAATCGCGATCACGTAGCTGCGCTGCCGCCCCGGCGTCAGCGCGCGGAACGCCTCAGCCAGCTGTGGATCGGCAACCATCGCGTCGACCAGCTCGGTGGGCAGCTCCAGCACCTGCTCCTGCTTCGGCGGCCGCACCCCTCGCTCGGCCAGATCCATCGCCTCGCGCAGATACGCCAGGATCACGTCCTGGAGCCGCCGCGGCGCCGCCACGTCCGTGAACAGGAATGCATCCGCGTGCCGCGTATTCGGGCCCTGCTTGCTGAGCACCTGGGCAGGGTCCTGCAGCAGCGCCGCGTCGAAGAAGCTCAACCGGAAGTCGCCGCGGTGCGCGCCGACGATCGCCACGTTGCGGCCGGCGTGCATGTAGCACGGATGCCCCCACTTGACCCGTTCGTCCAGCCCTGCCAGAAGGCAGATGCGCCGCAGCTCGGCAAGCCCCGCGGCCCAGGTGCGCGTCGAACAGTCGGCGGTCGCGAAGCGTTCGCAACGGCCACAGCCCTTGGCGAAGTAGTCGTCGATGTCGGTGATCATCGCCATGCTGGTTCCGGGAGTGGCGGGGGAGGAGCGCCGGGAGTCATCATGGCCGAAGCGACCGGCTTGGCGAACCACCAGGACCACGGCTAGCCGGACGAGGAGGACGTGCGAATGTGGTGTCCGGGCTCGCCACGTCCGGCCGGGTCAAGACCAGCACGGCCAAGCCCGAAACCCCGCGCCCATCACTCCCCTAAGCACATTAAGCATAAATACTTCCGATTGTTCTTGAAAATCCACCTTTGAAAAGCTGATCTTCAAACATGGGCCTACCTCGCCATCTGGAGCACTCCGTTCGGCAGGCTGCCGCCACCTTCCCAGTGGTGGTGCTGACTGGCCCCAGGCAGTGTGGCAAGACCACCCTCCTGCAGGGCATGTTCGGGGCGAGTCACCACTACGCAACCCTGGATCGCCCAGACCTGGTTGCTCGCGCCCATGCCGACCCGGTGTCGTTCTTGCTGGATCACCCGACGCCGCTGCTTCTCGACGAAGTCCAACACGCACCGGGCCTGCTCCCGTACATCAAGGCAGCTGTAGACGAGGACCGCCGCCCTGGACGCTTCGTGCTGACTGGGTCGCAGTCGTTCCCGTTGATGCGCGGGGTTGCCGAGTCCCTCGCCGGCCGCGCTGCAGTCCTGCGCCTCGACCCACTTTCGGTTGCCGAGCGGCTTGCTGCGCCGGCTCCTTCGGTCGAGCTGCTACTGGCCAGCGTCTTCGGCAACCAACCGGCTGTCTGGCGCAAGCACGAACTCGGGCCCTGGCTGCGCCGCGGCGGTTACCCGCAGCCTGCGCTCCACGACGAGATCGATCCTTCGCTGTGGTTCTCCAGCTACATCGATACCTATCTGGCTCGCGACGTCCGCGAGCTGCTACTGGTCGGCGATCTCGTGACCTTCCAGCGTTTCCTCGTGCTCTGCGCCGCACGCTCCGGGCGCTTGCTGAACATCACCGACCTGGCACGCGACGTCGGTATTTCGCCCACCACCGCCAAGCGATGGCTGTCGGTACTCGAAGCGAGCCAGGTGGTACAGCAAGTACAACCGTGGTTCGAGAACTACGGCAAACGCGTTGCCAAGGCCAGCAAGCTGGTATTCCTGGACGTGGGCCTGTGCGCAGCACTGATGGGCTTGCGCAGCACCGAGGCGATGCTGTGCGGCCCTGCAGCAGGTGCATTGGCCGAAACCGCTGTGATCGGCGAGTGGATCAAGGCCTTCCGTTCGCGTGGACGAGAACCTCGCGTCTTCCACTGGAACGCCCACAGTGGCGTCGAGATCGATCTGGTCGTCGAGTGGGATGGGCATCTGTACGCCATCGAGGTGAAGAGCACGGCGACCCCGACCCCAAGCCATGCCGATGGACTACGGAAGTGGCTGGAATGGGCTGGTCTCCGTGCTCGCGGCGCCGTGGCCTGCCTTGTCGAGCAGCCGACGAACATGATCGAGGGAATTCGTGCCGTGCCCTGGCACCTCGCGATCGACCTCGGTGGTTCCTGCTGAGACCCGACAACGCCTCCCCGATGTGGCCTGAGCAAACATGCCTCGGCCCGTTTCCGGAGACCGACTCGCCTGAGCATGTCGAGGCGGTAGCTGCGCAAGTGCCCCTGGCCACACACAGCTGCGCACCCACAGCCCACGGCGCCAACCTCCCAGGCATACGGCCCCCCCACCCAGTACGCTGACTCGGAGCCACCCGAGCACCGCCCGATCCGACCAACCCGGCCCCCGCCCACTCCACCAGCCCCACGACCATGCGCCGGCGCCTCTGGATCCTCGTCGCAATCCTCGCAACACTCGCGGCACTCGCCGCGACCCGCTGCACCAGCGATCCACCACTGCCGCCCCCGCCGCCACCGGACGACCCCGCAACCACCGCTCCCGCCGCCGTCGCCAGCACCCTGCAACCGATCGTCGCGCCACCGCCCGATCGCCAGCTGCAACAGACCGCAGCCCCACCACCCCCGGTCGCCCCGGTCGACCTCGCCCACCCGCACCCTCTCGAACACCGCCTGCGCTTCGTCGACAGCATCGGCCTGCCGGTTCCCGGC
>DAIMFJ010000255.1:2387-7861 GCA_036724695.1 Planctomycetota bacterium | reverse complement strand
GTTCCGCTGGCGATCGAGTGCCTCCAAGGTCTCGATCAGCATAGTCGTCGGGGCGTTCGTCTTGGTGCTGGGTGGTGCCTTCTACGACCCTTCCATTGCACCGGATCGCACTGTGCCCGATGTCATGCCCGCCAAGGACATCGCGAGGGTGGTGCGTCCCGAGAAGGTCGATGACGCAGCCGTCCGTGAATCGGTCAGCAAGGTCCCAGGCGAATCCATTATCGAGATCGTCGCGGACGGTCGAGTCGTGTGGTGTGCCGAACCGATTGCCGGGCCACTGAGCTCGTCCAGCAAGGCGGCGATTGCCGACAGGTATCTTCAGGCCGGCTCGTGGATGCAGGCGGAACTCGCCAAGAAGTCCGCCAAGGTGGCAACGGCCGAGGATCTGCTGATCGAGGCCGGTTTGATTCGACAGATCGCGCAGATCGACGCAGTCCAGAAGGCTCTTGCCGCTGACGACTACCTCATCTTGCGGCGGGATGTCGAGGTGCCGCGCGACCTCCGCGACGTGGATGTGGTCTCGAACCACTACTCGGAGCACCTTGGGGATCCCGTGGATGTCGTCTTCCTGCTGGAGCACTCTCGATACCCTGGGATCGCCGCGGCCAAGCGAAGGGTTCTGGACATCGACGAGTTCCGCATGCTGGATGCCGTCAGGAAATTCAACGAGAAGTCCTACGAAGAGCGATCACGTCTGTTCGAAGCTCACCTCGAGGCAAAGGCCAGGTTGCATGCCGAGCCTCCTCCGGAAGTCGCCAGCCGTGGCAGGCTGGCGGTGGCCATCTGGCATGAGGATCAAGGCCATTCGGCGGCGACTCTGCCATCGTACTTCGTCGTCGCGCCCGGGTCCTTGATCGCCTCCATTGCTCCAGATCGTTGAGCCGCAGTGGATGGGTGGGCCCTCCTAATCAACAGACGCGGGACCACGTAGACTGCCAAATGGCTCCCGATTCCGCGGGCGACCCACACGAAACCCTGAAGACCCGACCCAAGACCCCCAACCAGAAGCCCCGACATGAAGATGCAACGTCCTAGCCCCCGTGGCGCCGTCCTGTTGGTGATGCTGGCTGCGGCATCCTTGTGTCTGTGGGTGTATTTCGATCGCCGAGTCGTGCCAGTGGTCCCGTCTCGTACGGTGGATGGCATAGGAGGCGAGCACGCTGCCGAATCAGTGGCGCCAGTCGTTGCCGACACGCGACGATCGCCTGTGCCAGAACCAGAAGGTGGTCCGTCGAAGATGTCTGGAGTGGTCAGGTGCAAGCAAACTGGGGTGGTCGTCCCTGGCGCATGCGTGTACGTGGCGCCATCCGGCGATCCGGTCAGGTTGAGCGAGAGTGTTCACGATTTCACAGGAGAGGATGGGTGCTTCCACCTGGATCGTGTGCCGACGCCGTCGCGAATCGTTGCGAGAGCCAACGGGTTCCTGGCCGCTGTAGTGGATGTCTCGGAGTACACCGGACCGATCGAGATCTTGCTTGGGCAAGGAGAATCCGTATCCGGGGTGGTCACGGACCGGTTCGGATCCGCCCTCTCGGGTGTGACCGTCACAGCTGCCGGGAAGGCTGCGGCCGGGTTCTATCGACTGATGAGCGACTACGCCGTTCCCGGTGCGGCATTGCCAGCCTCGTCCAGGTGCACGACCGGCGACGACGGTAGATTCGCGGTCACCGGTCTTGGCCCAGGGCGCGTGCGCCTGCACGCGTCGCTTGTCGGGTGGCGTCAGATCGATCGAGAGGGCGAGCCGAAGTTCGGTGGCGGCGACGAGGCGAGTGCACTCCTGCCCTCGAACGCTCTTCTCTGCAATGCCGGGCAGATGGGCCTGCGAATCGTCATGGAGCCGGTCTGGACGTTTGCATTCAAGGGTGTGGATGCGGTCACGGGTGTGCCGATCGACGTCGAGCGTCTGAGGGTCTCGCGGCGCACCGGTCCACCGAAGGGAAGCGACCGCTGGATACCGGTACCCAATGAAGATGAAGAGTGGTTCGAGGCCGACGATTCGGCGATCCGTGGCTACTTCGTGCGCCGTGATACTCCAGGTTCGGACAGCATGACGTACTCGATCTCGGCATTGGGCTACGAGAAGAAGGTCGTCGACTTCACCTTGCGTCACCCCCGGGAAGCCGGGTACACCGAACCTCAGGTGGTGCCGCTTGCTCCGACTGCCGCGTTGGGCCTCTTGGACGTTGTCGTGAGGGTCGGCGGTGACGTCTGCACGGATCCATTGGTCGTGCGCGTCGTCAGTCGTGCGCGCGGCCCACTTTCCATGGCGGAGATCGAATCCCGAGAGGTGGGGCCTGAAGGAGTGCGAAGACTCGAGGTTCCTGTCGGCGACCACACTCTGCAAGTCTTGGGGTCGTCGTTCGTGACGCCAACCTTGGTGTCTGAGGCGATCTCGGTGACCGTGCCGAGTGCTGGGGCCGGGCGTCAAGACGTGACCCTGGCGGCAGGATGGCTCGACATCGACGTGCGCGATCGGCAGGGCGTGATGCTGGTCGACTCGCGAGTGTGGATCGCATCTTTGGACGACAAGCTCAAGGCGTGGATGTTGCAGCAACCCACCTCGCCGCACGTCCTGAAGAGGATGGGGTCACGGGAGCTTGCCTCGTTCAGGGCCCTGTTGAAACCGGGGCGATACTCCGTCGTGGTCGCCTGCCATGGATACGTGCGGCAGGAGTATCTCAACGTGGTGGTTGGACTGGGTGAGCGAACTACGCTTCGGGTGACCTTGGACGCAGGGGGTGGGTAGTATGGAACCGGCGGCTACCATGTGGAGATGGGGGCTCGTGGTCGCGCGATCGCTCTGCGCTGTGGTGTTTGGAGTGGCAGGGGTCCTGAAGATAATGATGCCTATGCGCGCCAGCGAAGGTTCTGGGGCACTGGTGCACGCTATCCTGATAGCATCACCGTGGATCGCCATCATGGAGGTTGCAATTGGTATAGGTTTACTCTTACCTGCGCGTCGATGGAGACGGCTGACTGCAACCATAGCGGCATTCTTGGTCGGTGGTGGCTGCGTGGTGTTGATATGGCTGCGGCTGGTTGGTGTGCCGTCGGCTTCTTGTGGTTGCTTCGGGGACGCGTTTCAGCTGGATCTGGCCGATCATATGCTGCTCAACGGTGCGATGTTGGGGTTGCTGGTGGCGATTGGCGCGGAAGCTCGCTCGCAGGCGCGATAGCTCGACGGGGAGCCTCTTGAGGCATCAAGGTGGGCACCTCGATAGGTTGACGGCCGATTCGTCGAGGGTGGCATTGTCAGGAATGCGGGAATCGCTTCGGGTATTGGAGACAATGCAAGCGATGGACGTCCCCTCGGTGCGACTCCGACTGAGTTCTGGTAGTAGCCGGCCGTCTGGACCCACGTGATTCCTGCGGGTGGGCCCTCCATGACCGCTCCCCGCTCGGACCTGGCCAGACCTCCTTCCGGGTGGTGATCCGGACCTTGCGCGCCAAGTGCAGGTCGCAGTGTTGGATGGAGTTCCTGCGCGCAATCTGGCGGGCGGGGGGTCGCAGCGCGATCGAGGCTGCGGATGGCTGTTCTGCGGGCTGCTGGAACTCGAGCCGGCGAATAGCCACGCCGTCCCCGGACGCTGCAAGCCACCTGCCGCCGTTGCCTGGCAGGTCCCGTTTCGGATTGCCCGTGAGCGTCGGCTGTGCCGAGTCGGCGCTTGCGCCGACTCGACCCCTGCTCACCGGTGCACGAACTGCGCTTTGCTCTTCGGGCCGTTCTTCAGGAAGTTGTCGACGCCGATGCGCATGTCCTCGGTGCCGCACACCTCGCCGAAGCACTTCGCCTCGAACGGGATCGCCTCGGCCAATGGCAGCTTCGCGCCGCCCAGGATGGCCTTGCAGAGGATCTCGTCGACCTTCTTGCTGAGATGGCCGATCTCGACGGGTGGCAGGCTGGCCGGCACGTTGGCGAGTGGGCCTTCGGCCATGCGCGAACGTGGCGCCTTGCCGGTGGCGAGGTCCTTGGCGAGTTGGACGGCGCGGCCGACGAGGTCGCCGTCGACCTCTTCGCGGATCAGGCCGAGGGCCAGTGCCTTCTCCGAGGAGATCGGGCGGCAGGTGCGCAGCATCTCGGCGGCGCGTTCGATGCCGATCAGGCGCGGCAGGCGGACCGTGCCGCCGGCACCGGGGATGATGCCGAGGTTGGCTTCGGGTTGGCCGGCGAGGACCTTGAGGCCCTTCTGGGCGATGCGCGCTTCGCAGGCCATCGCCAGTTCGATGCCGCCGCCGAAGGCGAGGCCGTTGAGGGCGGCCACGGTCGGCTTCTGGACCGCTTGCACGGCGTCGACGCAGACCTGCGAGGTGCGCGAGGTCTGCTCGCCCATCGCGACGCTGTCGATCTTGGCCAGGAAGTTGACGTCGGCGCCGCTGACGAACGCCTTCTTGCCGAAGCCGGTCAGCACGATGCCCAGGACCTTGGGGTCGGCCTGGCATTGCGCGAAGCGCGTCGCCAGTTCCTGGAACACCGACTGGTCGAGGGCGTTGAGCACCTTCGGGCGGCGGATCGTCAGCACCGCGATGCCGTCGCGATCCTCGCGCAGCACCACCGGCACGTCGAACGGCTGGTTCGTGCTGCCGTGCGCCAGCAGGCACTTGGGCACCGGGAAGCCCGGATTGGCGGCGGCGTAGGCCTGCACGAGCTCCAGGGCCTTCTTGGTGCCGAGCTCGTTCATGTAGGTGAACGCCGGCTTCATGTCGAGGGCGATGTCGAGGCCCATGTTGAAGTCGGCGATGGTGACGAGGCCCGCGTCGACGATCTCGCCGCAGATGCCGAAGTAGGCGCCGAGCAGGTTGTCGCGGATCTCCTTGGCGAGGTCGTCGGGCACGTCGACCTGTTCGCCGCGCGCCGGCACGTCCCAGGCGGCCTTCTGCGCGACCTTGTCCTTCAGCGACTGCGGCGTGCGGTACCAGGAGTTGATCTTGGTCGTGTAGTTGTCGAGGCCGACCGCGGTGATCGGATTGCCGCCGGTCAGGTTCATCGCCGTGAACGAGCCGATGCCCATCTTGAACGTCTTCTTGCAGACCACGTCGATCTGCTTGGTCGTGCCGACGCCGCGTTCGGCGAGCAGGGCACAGGCGAAGAACAGGCCCTCGAACACCGGGTCGAGCGCGTAGCCGTAGCGCGACTTGACGAGGATCGGCACCTTGCCGATCGCCTCGTAGAACGACAGCAGCCATTGCGCGGTCGCCGGGGCGGTGTCCCTGCCGGGCACCACTTCGACCATCAGGTTGCGCTCGGCCGGGAAGAAGTAGTGCACGACCGCGGTGCGGCCCTTGTGCTTGCTGTTGGCGAAGATCACCTCGGGCTCGAGGTGACTGCTGTTGCTGCACAGGAGGGCGGTGTCGCTGACCAGGCCTTCGACCTGCCCGAAGATCTTGCCCTTGAGTTCCTTGTTCTCGGTCGCGGCCTCGACGACCAGGTCGGCGCCCTGGATCTGCCCACCCGCCTCTGCCGAGCTCTTGCTCTC
>DAIMFJ010000255.1:0-2277 GCA_036724695.1 Planctomycetota bacterium | reverse complement strand
GCCGAGCATCTGCGTCTGCTGCTCGGCCGTGAACGCGCCGGACTCGACGCCCTTGCCGACCTTCTTCTCGAGCTTCTGCTTGCCGGCGGCCAGCGCGGCCTCGCTGACGTCGACGACCACGGTCTGCACGCCGTACGGGCTCAGCACCTTGGTGAAGTAGAGCGCGATGTCCGGGCCGATCTGGCCCGAGCCGATGACGGCGACCTTGTGGATCGTGCGACCTGCGTGCGAAAAGCTCATGGTGGGTATCCGGGTTCGGGGGGCGAACAGGGTACCCAGTGGGGGGCGGCGAGAGAAGCGCGCCGAAGGGCCCGGGGCGGCTGGCCTGGGCGGGTCAGCGGGTCAGCTCGCCCGGCTGCGGCTTCCACCACGCGCCGGCTGGGGCCTCGGCGAGGGCGGCAGTGGCGGGTTCGGGCTCGGTGGCGCCGTAGCGGCGCACCGGGGGGTGTTCGGCAGCGCCACCGGCGGGTGTGGCCGAAGCGGAGCTGGTGGCGACGGCCAGCGGGATCAGGAACGGCACGCTGGCGGACGTGTACGACGCGGCGAAATCGGCTAATAGGCCCGGCGCGGCCGCATCGGTGGCTTCGGCGTGGTTCCAGCGGATCGCGGTCGCATAGGCGCGCTTGCGAGAGAGCATCAACAGGGTCTTCAGCGTCTTGTAGCGCGGTTCGCTGGGGAACCGTTCGCCGCCGAACCTGGCCGTCAGCGCCTCGGCGAGGTCGTGCCAGCTGCGCAGCTGCCGGCCGTCGAGTTCTAGCAGCTCGAAGCCGTGGCGGGCGAGGATCTGCGGCAGATCGGGTCGTGCGGCATCGGGGTGGACAGAAACCACCCGCCCTTCGAACCAAGGCAACTCGCGGTGCAGGCGCTTGATGCGGGCGTAGATGCCGTTCCCGACCATCGGGCGGATCTGCACGTACAGCAGCGCTGCCATGGTCGCATACAGAGGCAGCAACGACCACACCGAATCGCGTATCAGGACAATGGCCATCGGCAGGAAGCACATCAGAGGCCACAGCGTGGCGCGCAACTCCTCGGGCTGGCGATACGGGCTGGCTTCGATGGTCATGGTGCGATTCCGCGGCTCTGGTGGCCGGATCGTACCGCAAACCGTCGCACCATGGGCCCGCGGGCGGCCCGACGGGCCCGGCGGTTCATTCCCCTTCGCTCAGGCTCGTGAATGCGCTCTGCAAGGCCTGCCAGGTGCGGTGGATGCGCTGCAGGCACTCCCGGTGCTCGGGGTGCGCTGCGACCCAGCTGGCGAAATCGACCGGCTCTCCGGACTCGATGCGGTCGAGGAACTCGGCGAACAGCCGCTCGGCGGCGCGTTCTCCGGGGTCGGGCTCGGGTGCGGGGTTCGTCATGGATCACGCGAGAGCCGGCGGACAAGTGCGAGGTGCAGCGGGTGGACTGACAGGCCGCCGCCTCGCCCGCCGGCGAAGGCGCGCGAGGCGGCGGGAGCGATCCGCTGCTGGCTCAGAAGCCGACCGAGCTGCGGTAGGCGTTGGTGGTCTTGAAGACGCCCGACGACGAGAACGAGTAGCCCTGCGTCAGGTAGTCGAAGCCCAGGAACGCGCTGCTCGACGGGATGGCGACCGACATCGAGGCATTGCCCGAGGCGTTGCTGATGCGCACCTCGTTGATGGCGATGTTGGTGTACGCCTGGCAGCCCGGCAAGCTGCCGTAGGCGCTCAGCTGGGCGGGCAGCGGGATGCCGTTCCAGCTCGAAGTGCTGAAGCCGATGCCGATCACCTCGAGCGAGTTCGGGTAACCGTTCGAGGTCGTGTAGGTGACCAGGCTGCCGAAGCGCGGCAGGCCGGTGACCGTCTGCTGGTGCGGGTTCGGGGAACCGCAGCCGGCACCCACCGAGGCCACCGCCGCGAGATTGCTGGTCCAGGTCTGCATCGCGCTGCGGATCACCGAGCGGAGCATCTCCGGCAGGGCATGCGTGTAGATCGCGGTGCGGGCGTCGTTGTCGTTGCTGGCGTCGTTGACGAATGCACCGAACGTGTACTCGCGCTGGATCACCGTGTTGCCGCTGATCGCCGGCAGCGACAGCCAGCCGAACTCGCAACGGTGGTAGAACTGCGGACCACCACTGTTGAGGCTGTAGTTGCCACCCTTGTGGGCGACCTGTGACAGGTTGCGGAACGACGTGATGGTCGCCGACGGCAGGTTCAGGGCTGCACCTTCGCTGCTGATGATGCTGGAGATCGACAGATCGCTGATGCTGTCGTTCATCAGGTCGTAGAACAGTTCGCGGCGATTGCCGAGGTAACC
>DAIMFJ010000254.1:0-7886 GCA_036724695.1 Planctomycetota bacterium | reverse complement strand
GTGCTGCGCCTGCAGGCCGTGGTGGAGCTGTACCGCGCGCTCGGCGGCGGCTGGCTGCCGGACTCCGCTGCACCGATGGCGTGGTTGTGGCGCGAGAACTTCGCGCTCGGCGCCCCTGGCGTGGCCGAATGGCTGCAGCAGTACTGGTGGTACCTGCGGCCGGTGCTGCTCGGCGGGCCTTGGCAGGTGGTCTCGCCGCTCGGCAGCGCCCTGGCCGCCTGGTGGCTGCTGCGGCCGTGGCTGCCGAGGGCCTGGCGGTGGGTGCCGCTGGCGGCGGTCGGCGCGGCGACGCTGGCTGGTGCCGATGACCTGCTCGTGCCGTGGCTGCTGGCGGTGCTGCTGCTGTGCTGGCCGCGGTGCGCCGGTGCGGTCGCGACCTCGCCGTGGCGTCGGCAGCGCGCGCGCTGGTGGCTGGCGGTGGCCCTCGGCGCGATCGTCGTCGTGCATTGGCCGGTGCGCTGGTATCCGCGCGACTACTACCTCGCCCCGGTCGTGCTGCTGGCGTTCGTCGCGCTGCGCAGCGCGCGGCGGGCCCCGGTGGTGGTGGCGCTGTTCGCGATCCTGCAGGTCGGCAGTGTCTGGCAGTTCGCCGGCGAGCCGTTGGGCGGCCAGCGGGCGATGGAACTGGCCGGTCGACACCTCGGCGAACTGGTGCCAGCCGGACTGCGCGTCGGCTCGTTCAACTCCGGCATCGTGACCTACTGGCAAGGACCGGCGGCAGTCGGAACGCCGCGCGACGTCGTCAACCTCGACGGCGGCGGCGACGCCCGCGCGCTGGCGGCGCTGCAACGGCGCGCGCTGCTGGCGTTCGTCGACCGGCAGCGCCTCGTCGCGATCGTCGACAATCCGCGCCAGTTCGCCAGCGATCCACGACAGCCCCACGCCTGTGGCCCGTGGTTCGCACCCGGGTTCGTCGCCGACCGCGAGTTCGTGCCGGTCGGCGAGTTCCGCGGGCCGGGCAGCGAACCGCTGGTGGTGTTCGCGCGGCGCGACCCCGCGCACGGTGGTCCGATCTTCGCGCCGCCGGCCTGGCCGGCCCCGGTGCGGGTGCGCGGCCGCGACGGTCGTGCCGCATGGGTCGTCGGGCTGGCGGCGACGGCCGGCCAGGAACTGTCGATCGGCCAGCCCGATGGGCGACGGAAATCGCTGCTGGTCGCGCCCTACTCCGGCCGCTTCGTGGTGGCGGTGCCACCGGCCGATCGCGGCACCGGCGAGCTGTTCGTCGACGCCGCTGCGACCCCCGCGCTGGTGTTGCCGAGGTTGTGAGGATGGCCCGCTCCTGATTAGATCCACGTTCCGGAACGTCCTCGTATGAATCGTCTCACCCTCAGCGAACAGTTCTTCCGCGACCAGGCCTCGGCACAGGCTTCCGGCGGCCTCTCGACCGTGCTCAACCGCTTCAGCCTGATCGGCCGCATGTTGGCCAGCGAGATCATGCGCGCCGGCTTCGTCGGCAAGCTCGGCTACACCGGCACCCAGAACGTGCAGGACGAGGACGTGCGGGCGCTCGACGTGATCAGCAACGACGTCGTCAACCAGGTGTTCGAGAACGTGCCGATGGTGTGCGGCATCGCCAGCGAGGAGATGGAGGACATCCACCTGTTGCCCGGCGGCGAGAGCGGCAAGTACCTGATCACCGTCGACCCGCTCGACGGCTCGGGCAACGTCGACGTCGCCGGCCAGATGGGCACCATCTTCGGCATCCACCGCCGCGTCAGCGACGGTGGCAAGCCGACGCTGGCGGACTTCCTGCAACCCGGCCGCAACCTGATCGCGGCCGGCTACGTGCTGTACGGGCCCTGCACGATGCTGGTGTATTCGTGCGGCGGACCGGTGCACGGCTTCACGCTCGACCGCTCGATCGGCACGTTCTTCCTGACCCACCCGAACCTGCAGATCCCCGAGGGCACCGGCAACTACTCGATCAACGAAGCCAACGAAGGCAAGTGGGACGACCGGACCCGCGCGATGGTGGCGGCGTTCCGCAAGCAGGAGACCGCGTGCGGCAAGCGCGGCGCGCGCTACGCCGGCGCGCTGGTCGGCGACTTCCACCGCACCCTGCTCAAGGGCGGCATCTACATGTATCCGGGCGAGGTCAAGAAGCCCGAAGGCAAGCTGCGGCTGTTGTACGAGAACGCGCCGCTGGCGTTCCTGTGCGAACGCGCCGGCGGCGCCGCCTCGGACGGCCGGCAGCGCATCCTCGACATCGTGCCCGGCAAGCTGCACCAGCGCACCCCGCTGTACCTCGGCAGCAAGGGCGACGTCGAGGAAGTGGTGCGTCGGCTCGCCTGAGGCGGCCCGAAAAGCGTGGCGCGGCGTCGCCAGCCGCGCGACGATCCCGGCATGATCGTCAACGACTGCATGAGCCGCGCCCCGCAACGCGTGCGCGTCACCGACCGCCTCGACGCCGCCGCCCGGGTCATGTGGGACCACGACTGCGGGTTCGTGCCGGTGCTCGACGGCGCCGACCGCCTGGTCGGCGTGGTGACCGATCGCGACCTGTGCATGGCCGCCTTCACGCAGGGCCGGCCACTGCACGAACTGCCGATGGCTGCCGCGATGGCGCGGCAGGTCCGCACGGTGCGCGCCGACGACTCGCTGGCGACGGCGATGGCGGCGATGCAGGAAGTCGCCGTGCGGCGCCTGCCAGTCGTCGATGCCGAGGGCCGGCTGGTCGGGGTGCTGTCGAGCAACGACCTGGTGCGGCATGCGCACGCCGGTCATCGCGAGGTCGCGGCCGAGCACGTGCTGCGCTCGTTGGCGGTGGTCGGCTAGTCGCGGCGGGCGGCGGCGGTGCTCGAGGCCGCGGTCGCGGCCACCAGTGCCGGTCCGGTGCCGGTGCGCGGGCCTGTCGAGTCCGCGGCGGAGGCGATCCAGCCGATCGAACCGATGGCGCCGACGCTGCCGAAGGTCGTCGCGCCGCAACGGGCCAGCGGGGCCGCGCGCGTGCGTCCGGGCAGCGGCGGCAAGGCCGCCGGCTCGGCCAGCGGCCGCAAGGTGCCGGCAGGCAAGCCTGCAGGGTTACCGGCAGGCAAGCCTGCAGCGGCGAAGTCGGCCGCCGGCAACTCGCCGAAGTCGGCGGGTCGCAAGGTCGGCGCGCGGCGTTCGGCCACCGGTCGCCGCACCGGCCAGGCCTGATCGGCACCCGCTGCCCCGCGATGGACGGTATCGCGTTCGTGCCGCCGACGACGAGCCACGAGGTGCTGCGTGCGCAGCTCACCGGGAGCTTCTCGTTGGCCGACGGCAGCGAGCTGTGGCGCGCCCTGCACAGCGCCCCGGCGGCGACCCGCTGTGAGGTCGACCTGCGCCAGGTGGTGCGCCTCGACGGGGGGTGCGCCGCGCTGCTGCAGGCCTGGGCGATGCAGCGCCAACAGCACGGCGGTACCGTCGAGTTCGTCGGCGCGTCGGCCGACGTCGCCCGCGTCCTGCAGCTCTACCGATGCCGCGACGACGCGAGCTGCGAACGCACTCCGCCGCAGAGCAGCCTGCTGCAGGACGTCGGCGACGCCACGGTCGAGATCGGGCGCGCGACGCGGGCGATCTTCGCGTTCGCCGGCGACCTCGCCACCGGCCTCGTGCAGGCGGTCCGCCGCCCGCGCACCGTGCACCTGTCGAGCCTCGGGCGGCTGGTCGAAGCGGCCGGCGCCGATGCGGTGCCGATCGTCGCGCTGGTCAACTTCCTGGTCGGGGTCGTGCTCGGACTGCAAGGGGCGATCCAGTTGCACCGCTTCGGCGGCGATCCGTTCCTCGCCAACCTGGTCGGCCTGTCGGTGGTGCGCGAACTCGGCCCGCTGATGACCGCGATCCTGGTCGCCGGCCGCTCCGGGGCGGCCTACGCGGCCGAACTCGGCACGATGACGGTCAGCGAGGAGGTCGACGCGCTGCGCACGCTCGGCCAGGACCCGCAGCGTTTCCTGGTCTTCCCGCGCGTGCTGGCACTGGTGTTGGTGGTGCCGGTGCTGACCGCGATCGGCGACCTGCTCGGCACGCTCGGCGTGCAGAACCTGCAGCGCGCGGTGACCGCGCTCGACGTCGGCACCGGGCTGATCAAGAGCGTGTTCTTCGCGGTGGCGATCGGCCTGATCGCCTGCCAGCGCGGGCTGGCGACGCGCGGCGGTGCGGTCGGCGTCGGTCGCTCGACGACGTCGGCGGTCGTCGTCGTGTTGTTCTCGCTGGTCGCGATAGACGAAGTGTTCACGTGGTTGTTCTCGGTGCTGGACTGGTGACATGCGGCGACTGCTCGACGTGAGGGATCTGGCCGTCGGTTACGGGCACCAGGTGCTGCTCGAGGAGCTGTCGTTCGACGTGCGCGCCGGCGAGGTGCTCGCCCTGCTCGGCGGCTCGGGCTGCGGCAAGTCGACGGTGTTGCGCACGCTGATCGGACTGATGCCGCCGTTGGCCGGCCGCGTGCACTTCCGCGGCATCGGTTCGCCGCAGGATGCGCTCGAACCGCCGGCGTTCGGCGTGGTGTTCCAGTCGGCAGCGCTGTTCGGCTCGGACACGCTGCTGCAGAACGTGCTGCTGCCGCTGCAGAAGTGGACCAGGTTGCCGCCGGCGGCGGCCGAAGCGGTGGCGATGGCGCGACTGCGGCTGGTCGGGCTCGATCAGTTCGCCCATCACCTGCCGGCCGAGGTCTCCGGCGGCATGAAGAAGCGGGCTGGCATCGCCCGGGCGTTGGCGCTCGAACCGCCGCTGCTGTTCCTCGACGAACCGTCGGCCGGACTCGATCCGATCACCTCGGCCGGGCTCGACGAATTGATCGTGTCGTTGGCCCGCGACCTCGGTGTTAGCATCGTGCTGGTGACGCACGAACTGCCGAGCATCCTGGCCGTCGCCGACCAGTGCCTGGTCCTCGACCGCGACGCGCGCGGCATCATCGCCCGCGGCGCACCCCGCCAGCTCGCCGAACGCAGCAGCGACCCGCGCGTGCAGGCGTTCTTCCACCGCCGCACGCTGGCCCAGGTCCAGGGGGGCGGGGCATGAGTGCGCCGGCCAACCGCTGGAAGCTCGGGCTGTTCGTGATGACCGTCGCCGGAGTCGGCATCGTCGGTTCGAGCTGGCTCGGGCTGCGCAACCTCGAACGCGCCTCGCACCCCGCCTGGGCCTACTTCGACGAGGCGCTGACCGGCCTCGAGGAAGGCTCGCCGGTCAAGTTCCGCGGCGTCACGATCGGCACCGTGCGGCAGATCCGCGTCGGGCCCGACAAGAAGCACCTGGCCGTCGAGGCAGCACTCTACGACGACTACCTGGCCGGGCTCGGCTTCGCGCCGGGCGAATTGGACGACCTGAGTCCGTTGCCCGAGAAACTGCGCGCGATGGTCGTGATGTCGTGGGTCACCAACACCGCGTTCGTGCAGGTCGACTTCTTCCCCGACCCGAACGGCGTGCCGCAGCAGGTGCCGTTCCCGACGCCGCCGAACACGCTCCGCACGGTGCCGAGCACCGCGAAGAGCCTCGAGGATGCGAGCCGCGAGCTGTTCCGCGAACTGCCGCAGATGGCGCTCGCCGCCAAGGAACTGGTGCAACTGGTGCGCGCCGAGGTGCAGGCCGCGCGGTTGCCCGAAGCGACGCGGCGGGCCGAGACGCTGCTCGCGACGCTCGACGAGAAGCTGCGCGGGCTCGATCCCCAGGCGACCTTGCGCGCCGCCGACGCCACGCTCGCGGAAGCCCGGCAGCTGGTCGCCGACTTGCGCACCGAGGTGCGTGCGGCTGGGCTGGGCGAGACCAGCGCGGCGATCGCCCGCAGCGCCGACGCGTTCGGCGCCGCGTCGACCCGTCTGGCGGCGGCCAGCGAAGGCCTGCCGGCCGCGTTCGCCGAACCGTTGGCGCAGTTGCGGACCACGCTGGCGGCCGTCGAACGGCTCGCCGCGCTGCTCGAGCGCGACCCGGCCGCGCTGCTGCGCGGGCGCGGGGCGCCGACCGCATCGCCGCTGGAGGACAAACGATGAGTCGTGGGGCGACCAGGTGGTGGGGTTCGGCGTCACTGGGCGCCTTGGCGATTCCGACGGCAAGCCTGCTCGGGTTGGTCGGTTGCCTCGGCTCGGCGCCGCCGGCGCCGCCGGTGCGTTGGTTCGACGCCACGCCGACGAGCGAACCCAGACCGGCCGCCGTGCCGTTGCGCTTCCGGCAGGCCAGCACGGTCGGCAGCGACTTCGTGCTGCGCGTCGGCCCGCGCGAGCTGGTGTTCGACAGCGAGCATCGCTGGGCCGCCGAGCCGGTGCAGTTCCTGGCCCGAGCCCTGGTCGGGGCCGCGGGTGGCACGCCATGCGAGGTCGAGCTGGTGACGTTCGAGTTCGATCTGCAGCAGGCGCCGACGGCGCGGGTCGGCGTCCGGTATGGCACGCCAGGGGTGTTGGTGGTCGTCGAACGGGTGGCGTCGGGGCGTTCGGCGCCGGAGCTGGCGGAGGCGATGGTGGCAGCGCTGGAGGCGGTGGCGGGTGATCTGGTCGCCCGCCTCGGGAACTGAGTACTTGCGTGTTGGCGAGGATCGGGAATTCGGTAGAGATAATTCCGACTTCGGTTGAGCGCACAGCGATTACCTCTGACAGTATCGCAATTTCGTCAGAGCGTATGGATTGGCGGTCGAGCCAGGTCTGCTAATTACGGTAAACCGTGTGTCTAGGCGGATGTTCGATCGCCAACACGCAAGTACTCAGTACCCCAGGAGGGTCGCCAGGCTGGCCTCGAGTCCGGTGGTTCGCTCCGCCGCAACCCCGAGCACCCTCGCCAGCCGCCACGCGCGCAACGCCAGTTGCAACTCCAGCACTGGCGCCTGCTCTTCGTCGAGCAACGCCAGCAGGCTCATCTCGGCCTCCGGGTGGCCCGCCGCCAGCAGCGGCAGCCAGTCGTTGCCCAGACGGTGCGCCGCGGTGCCTTCCGGCAGCAGGCGGGTCAGCGGGGCGGCAGGGTTCGGCGAACGCACCAAGGCGCTCGCGAACGAGATCCGCTGGCGGGTGGTGGTGGCCTCGCCGTACAGGTCGCGCAGCAGCGGCGCGGCGCGCAGCGGCGCGGCGCCGGCGAGCAGCAGCGCGGCCGCACCGCGGACCTCGAAGTCCTGTTGGCGGTCGGCGGCCAACGCCGCGCAGTGGTCGAGCAAGGTCGGGCTGGCGGGCCCGTGGTAGGCGCGCAGCAAGGCCAGTTTGCGCGTGGTCGGCTGGGCGGCGCAGAGGTGCGCTTCGAGTGTGGCCGCCATGCGGGCGCCACCCAACGTCAGGACGCCTTCGACGCCGGCGGCGAGTTCGGCGGCGTCGGCGGCGGCAAGGGCGGCGATCGCCACCTCGAGGGCGCTGCCGTGGCGCAGCGCGATCAGGGTGCGCAGCGCCATGGCCCGGACCGGGCCGCTGCTGCCGCGGCGGGCCAGCCAGAGCAGGCGATCGCGCACCAGGGCGTTGGCGTGGGCGGGTCGGTTGGCCAGGGTCTCGACGCCGAACTGCAGCGCCGCGAGCTGCAGCGCCGCGTCGTCGTGGTCGAGTGCGGCGAGCAAGGTGTGATCGTCGGTGTCCGGCTGCAGGCGCAGCAACAAGCCGAGCGTCGGTGCGGCGAGCGCGTCGAGCTGCTGGTGGCGTTCGTCCCACAAGCGCTGCAGCGGCGCGGCTGCGGTGCGGTGGGGTGCGAGGCCAAGGCCGAGCAGGGTCGCGGCGAGCGCACTCTGCTGACGGCGCATGCTGCCGCGTTCGAAGCGCTGCAGCAGTTCGGTGAGCAGGGTGCCGCCGTGCTCGGACGGCAGCAGGCTGACCGCGAACGCCGCGGCGGCTCCCTCCGGACTCGACCGGGCCGGAACGGTCGCCAGCGGTTCGGCGAGCGTGGCGGCGGCGGCGGCGGTGCCGTGCAGGCCCAGCGCGACGATGCCGCGGCGGCGGGCTTCGGCGTGGCGGTCGCGGGCGAGG
>DAIMFJ010000253.1:7345-7901 GCA_036724695.1 Planctomycetota bacterium | reverse complement strand
CGGCCGGCCGGCCGGCGCACCAGCCCCACCGCGACGGCCACCACCGCGCGCCTGCGGCGCCGGTTCGCTGGGCTCGGCCGGCTCGCCGGCCGCCTTCGCCTCGGTTTCCGCCTTGGCCTCGCCCGCGGCGGCGTTGCCCTGCTCCTTCTCGGCCTTCTTCTTGCGCAGGTCGGCGATCTTCTTGTCGCGTTCCTCGACCTTGGACTTGCCGACCGAGAAGACCAGGAACCGGCCGTCGGCCGTGAAGCGCGCGCCGGTGCCGCGCGGGAAGCGGTGGATCGTGTCGCCGTCGACGGCGCGCACCTCGAGCACACCGTCGCCCCATTGCGGCTCGATCTGGTAGGCGACCCACTTGCCGTCCTGGCTGTAGGTCGTGCCGCGCAGCGACTTCCACTGGTCGTAGTCGTCGTGGGTCAGAGCCCGCGGCGCCGTCTGGCTCGCAGGGGCTTGGGCGAAACCTGCTGTCGCGCCGCACAGGCACGCCAGCAACAAGATCATCGGGCGGTGGACCAAGGTGTCCTCGCACGGACGGCCGAGAATACGGCAGGTCGGAGGC
>DAIMFJ010000253.1:0-7335 GCA_036724695.1 Planctomycetota bacterium | reverse complement strand
CGCGTCGGCGGGCAGCGCCGTGCTGCGCGACTACGGCGGCGGCGGGCGCCCGGCAACGGTCCAAGGAATGTCGCAGCCTTGTCCCATTCGTGCGAACCCGGCCCGCCGCGCGCCTTTGAATCGCTGCGCACCGCAGTATCGTCGCGCCTCCCTTCCCTCTCGCCCGACCCGCCCATGCTCGCGACCCTGCTCTCGCTGCTGCCGCAGCAACCGACCGCGCCCACCCCGCTGCAGTTCTCCCGGCAGACCCTGTCGACGCAGTTCCTGTGCGAAGGCGCCGCCTGCGGCGACCTCGACGGCGACGGCGACTTGGACGTCGTCGCCGGGCCGTGGTGGTACGAAGGCCCGGACTTCACGACCCGCCACGCGCTGTACCCGGCCAAGGTCTTCCACCCGCTGAAGTACTCCGACAACTTCTTCGCGTGGGTGCACGACCTCGACGGCGACGGCGACCAGGACGTGTTCGTGGTCGGATTCCCCGGCGAACGCGCGGGGTGGCACGAGAACGTCGGCAAGGGCCGCGACTGGCCGCGCCACTTCGTGTTCGACGGCGTCGACAACGAATCGCCGTGGTTCGTCGACCTGACCGGCGACGGCCGCCCCGACCTGGTCTGCCAGCACCAGGACCACCTCGGCTGGGCGGAACCCGACGGCGACCCGCGCCGGCCATGGCGGTTCCGCCGCGCGTTCGGACCCGGGGCCGGGCCGAAGTTCACGCACGGCCTCGGCGTCGGCGACGTCGACGGCGACGGCCGCATGGACCTGCTGCACAAGCTCGGCTGGCTGCGCCACCCGGCCAGCCTGGACGGCGACCCGCAGTGGCCACTGCAGGCGACGCCGTTCTCGCAGGCCTACGGCGGCGCCCAGATGCTGGTGCTCGACGTCGACGGCGACGGCAAGAACGACGTCGTCACCGCCGATGCCGCCCACCACTACGGGCTGGTCTGGTACCGGCAAGGAGCGGACGGCAGCTTCACGGCCCACGAGCTCCTCCCGCGCGTGACGTCCGCCGCCAACGTCAGCGCTCCGCACGCCCTGTGCCTCTCCGACCTCGACGGCGTCGGCCTGCTCGACGTCGTCACCGGCAAACGCTGGTGGTCGCACGGGCCGAGCCAGAAGGGCAACGCCGACGGCGCCGACGACGCGCCGCTGCTGCTCGGCTTCCTGCTGCGCCGCGACGCCGCCGGCCCCCGCTTCGAGCGCGTGACGATCGACGCCGAGACCGGCGTCGGCACGCAGATCACCGCCGGCGACCTCGACGGCGACGGCCGTGCGGACCTGGTGGTCGGCAACAAACGCGGGACCTTCGTGCTGCGCCAGGCGACCGGCGGCGACGTGCGGCAGGATCCGGTGCGCGTGCAGCCCGACCTGACGTTCGAGAGCGGCACGCTGCGCGGCTGGGTCGTGCGCGGCGACGCGTTCCTGGGCCAACCGGTGCGCGGCGACGCGGTCAAGGCCCGCCGCGACGACATGACCAGCGGTCACGCCGGCGAGTACTGGATCGGCGGCTACGAACAGCACGGCGACGACGCGGTCGGCACGATGACCAGCGTGCCGTTCGTGGTCAGCAAGCCGTGGGCGACGTTCCTGGTCGCCGGCGGCGGTGGCCACCAGACCCGCGTCGACGTCCTCGCCGCCGACGACACCGTGATCGCGTCGGCACACGGCGACGACCACGAGACGCTGCGGCCGGTGATCGTCGACCTGCGGGAGCACGTCGGCAAGCCGATCCGCATCCACCTCGTCGACGAGAAGAAGGGCCACTGGGGCCACCTGAACTTCGACGAGTTCGTGTTCCACGACCAGCAGCCGGGCACCGGCGTGCCCGAGCAGGCGGTCGGCAAGAGCCCGGCCGAGGCCGCGGCCGCGATGACCACGCCGCCGGGCTTCCACGTCGACCTGATCGCCGGCGAGCCGCAGCTGCACCAACCGGTGGCCCTGTGGGTCGACGAACGCAGCCGCCTCTGGGTCGCCGAGGCGTACAGCTACCCCGGCAAGGTCGGCGACGAACGCGCCCGCGACACGCTGGTGGTGTTCGAGGACCGGGACCAGGACGGCAGTTTCGAATCGCGCACGGTCTTCCACGACAAGTTCGACCTGATCAGCGGCTTCGCGGTCGGCCACGGCGGCGTCTGGGTCGGCGCGGCCCCGCACCTGTTCTTCGTGCCCGACCGCAACCGCGACCTGGTCCCCGACGGCCCGCCCGAGGTGGTGCTCGACGGTTGGGGCCTGCAGGACACCCACGAGACGCTGAACTCGTTCACGTGGGGCCCCGACGGCTGGCTGTACGGCACGCACGGCGTGTTCACGCACAGCAAGGTCGGCGCCCCGGGCACGCCCGATGCCGACCGCGTGCCGCTCAACGCCGGCGTCTGGCGCCTCGAACCGAAGTCGCGCCGCTTCGAGGTGTTCGCGTGGGGCACCAGCAATCCGTGGGGCGTCGACTTCGACGACCGCGGCCAGGCGTTCCTGGCCTGCTGCGTGATCGACCACCTCTGGCACATGGTGCCGGGCAGCCGCAGCCAGCGGCAAGGCGGCACGCACTTCGACGCCTACCCGTGGCTGCAGCTCGGCACGATCGCCGACCACCGCCACTACGTCGGCAAGACCAGCGACCACGCGTGGTGGAACGGCCGCAACCGGCCGGTCGCCGACGTCGGCACCGACCTCGCCGGCGGCGGCCACGCGCACTGCGGCACGTTGGTCTACAAGGGCGACGCGTTCCCGGCCGAGTACCGCAACGCGGTGCTGTTCGCGAACATCCACGGCAACCGCATCAACCACGACCGGCTGCGCCGCGACGGTTCGGGCTACCTGGCGAGCCACGCGCCCGATCTGGTGCGCGCCAACGATCCGTGGTTCCGCGGTGTGGCACTGCGGCAAGGGGCGAACGGCGAGGTGTTCTTCATCGACTGGTACGACAAGAACGCCTGCCACCGCACCACGCCCGAGATCTGGGATCGCACCAACGGCCGGCTCTATCGGCTGCGCTATGGCGACCAGGTGCCGACCGCGACCGTGGCGCTCGACCAGCTCGACGACACGGCCCTCGCCGGGTTGTGCGCGGCCGACAACGACTTCGTCGGTGCGCACGCCCGCCGCCTGCTCGGCGAACGCCCGGACGTCGACGTCGAAGCCCTCGGCGTGCTGCGCGCCGGCCTGCGCGCCAGTCAGGACGGGCTCGTCAACCTGCGCTGCCTGTGGGCGCTGCGACAGAGTGGCGCACTGAGCCCGGACGACCTGCGCTTCGCGCTGGCCCACGCCCACGAGGACGTGCGAGGCTGGGCGGTACGGCTGTTGGCCGAGGATCCCGAACGCTTCCCGACCTTGCTGGCGACCCTGCCCGCGCACGCGGCGCGTGAGACGTCAGTCAGCGTGCGCCTCGAACTCGCCGCGGCCTTGCAACGCCTCCGCGGCGACGTGCGCTGGCAGCTCGCCGAGGCCCTGCTGCAATTCGCCGACGACGACCAGGATCGCAACCTGCCGAACCTGCTCTGGTACGGCTGCTTGCCGTTGTGCGCCGGCGACCCGGCCCGCTTCGTGCGGCTGGTGGCCGCTACGCACTTGAGCAAGTTGCGGCGGCTGCTGTGGCGCCGCGCGGCCGTCGACGGCGACGCGGCGCGGGCCTTGTTGGTGCAGGAGGTCGCGCGCACGCCGGAGCTGCGGCTCGAGATCCTCGCCGCGTTCGCCGAGGCCCAGCGCGAACGGCCCGACCTCGACGCACCGGACGGCTGGGCGACCCTGGCGCCGACCTTGCTCGCCGTCGCCGACGCTGCGGTGCGCCAACGCGCCGCCGATGCCGCGTTGGCGTTCGGCGACGGCAGCCTGGCCCCGCTGTTCCGCGAACGGCTCGCCGACCCGCAGGTGGCCACCGACAAACGCCTGCAGACCCTGGAAGCCCTGGTGCGGCTGCGCGACGCCGACACCGGCCCGCTGCTGGCCCGCCTGCTCGACGACGCGGCGGTGCGCCGCGCCGCGCTGGCCGGTCTCGCCAACTACGACCTGCCGGCGGCGACGCAGCGCATCCTCGCCGTGCTGCCGCAGCTCGAACCGACCGACCGCGAAGTGGCGCTTACGACCCTCGCCAGCCGTGCCGCCTCCGCGAAGGCGCTGCTCGACGCGATGCTCGCCGAAACCGTCAGCCAACGCCTGCTCGACGCCGTGTCGCTGCGCCGCCAGTTGCAAGCCCTCGGCGACCGCGAGGTCGACACGTTGCTGCAGCGCGCCTGGGGCCGCAGCCTGCCGCCCAACGAGAACGCCGCCGCCGAGATCGCCCGACACAAGCAGCTGCTGACCCCGGAGTTCCTGGCCGGCGCCGACCACAGCTCCGGCCGCGCGATCTACGCGCGCACCTGCCAGGCCTGCCACAAGCTGTACGACGTCGGCGGCACGATCGGCCCCGATCTGACCGGCAGCAACCGCAAGGACCTCGACTACCTGCTCGCCAACATCGTCGATCCGAGTGCCGAGGTCGGCCGCGACTACCAACTCGTCACCGTGCGCCTGCGCGACGGCCGCACCTTGACCGGCAACGTGCTCAAGGAGACCAAGACCACGGTCACCGTGCGCACCCTCGCGGGCACCAGCACGCTGCGCCGCGACGAACTCGCCGCCGCCGCACCGGGCCGGCCGGCCCTCGAGTACTCGAGTCTGTCGATGATTCCGCCCGGCCAACTGCTGGCCCTGTCGCAGCACGAGATCCGCGACCTGCTCGGCTACCTGATGGGCAGCAACCAGGCACCGATCGACGCGTCGCCCGAGAACCTCGGTTCGTTCTTCGACGGCGAGTCGCTGGCCGGCTGGCAGGCCGATCCGGCGGTCTGGAGCGTCGAACACGGCGAAATCGTCGGCCGCACCACCAAGGGCCTCGCCCACAACAACTTCGCGGTCAGCGAACTGCGGCTGCGCGACTTCCGGCTCGTCTTCGAGGTCAAGTTGACCGCCGACACCGCGAACTCGGGCGTGCAGTTCCGCAGCGTGCCGCTGCCCGACGGCGAGATGCAGGGCTACCAGGCCGACATCGGCAAGGGCTGGTGGGGCCTGCTGTACGAGGAGAGCGGCCGCGGGGTGCTGCAGAAGCCGGCCGCCGCGGTCGAACGGCCCGGCGAATGGAACACCTACGAGATCCTCGCCGTCGGCGACCGCATCCAGTTGGCCCTCAACGGCGTGCGCACGGTCGACCTGGTCGATCCGGCCGGCCAGAAGCGCGGCGTGGTCGGGCTGCAGGTCCATTCGGGCGGCCCGACCGAAGTGCGCTTCCGCAACTTCCGGCTCGAATTGGCCCCCGAACCGACGCTGCAGACCTTGCGATAGCGGCATCCGTGGGCGAAGGACGGGCGAACACCCCGCCATGACGCCCGCGCGCCCGACCCTGGTCCTCCCCACCGCCGAGCTGTCCCACCCCCTGCCGGCGGGGCGGCCGAGCCAGGCCGACGCCGAAGCGGCGGTCCGCACGCTGCTCGCCTGGATCGGCGAGGACCCGCAGCGCGAAGGCCTGCTCGACACGCCGGCCCGGGTCGCGCGCGCGTGGCGCGAATTCTGCCGCGGCTACGACGACGAGCCCGAACAGCATCTGCAGCGCACCTTCGAAGAGGTCGCCGGCTACAACGACTACGTGCTGGTGCGCGACATCCCGTTCACCTCGCACTGCGAGCACCACCTGGTGCCGTTCGCCGGCGTCGCCCACGTCGCCTACCTGCCACAGGGCCGCGTCGTCGGCCTGTCGAAGCTGGCGCGGGTCGTCGACGGCTACGCGCGCCGCCTGCAGGTCCAGGAGAAGCTGACCGAACAGATCGCCGACGCGATCGACCGGGTGCTGCGCCCGCGCGGGGTCGCGGTGGTCCTGCAGGCCGAACACCAGTGCATGACGATGCGCGGCGTGCAGAAGCCGGGCACGGCGACGGTGACGCGCTCGTTCCGCGGCGAATTCGAGCTGCGCGAAGGGCTGCGCACCGAGCTGCTGCGCGAACTGCGCGGCTGACCGCGACCGCCCGCCCGTCGCGCCCCGCAACACCCGCTGCGACCGGCTCGTGAAGATCCGGCGAAGAGCGCGGCACCGACGCGACAATCCTCGGCCGATGGCAAGGGAACGACGCCGCCAGCGTCAACCCGCCGGCCCGCACCGGCCGATGCGGCCGGCATGATGTCCGTCCGTCGTCTGTCGGTTCCCTTGGCGCTCGCGCTGGCCGCGTTCGCCGCGACCGGTTGCCAATCCGCCGCCGAAACCGGCCTCGCCGCCTACGAACGCGGCGAATTCGACGTGGCCGTGGCCCGCTGGCGGCCGGCCGCCGAGCAAGGCGATGCCAACGCGCAGTTCCTGATCGGCCTCAGCCACGACCTCGGCCAGGGCGTGGACCGCGACGCGCTCGCGGCGGCGAGCTGGTACGGCAAGGCGGCGGCGCAGGACCACGCGCTGGCGATGAACAACCTGGCGCTGCTCTACCACCGCGGCGACGGGGTGCCGCGTTCGGGCGAACTGGCGGCGTTCTGGTTCGAGCGCGCCGCCGCCGGCGGCTACGCGCCCGCCCACACCAACCTCGCCCAGGTCGTGCCGCACGGCGACGCAGTGCGCTCGTTCGACCTGGCCACCCGGCACGCGGGTCGCGACCCGGCGGCCGCCACGGTGCTGCTCGAACGCGCGGCCAGCCTCGGCCACCCCGAAGCCCAGTTCCTGGTCGGCTGGCAGACTTTCCACGGCCAGGGCACGGCGCGCGACCCGGCCCGCGCCGTCGCCTGGTTCGAACGCGCCGCCGAACGCGGCCAGCCGGCCGCGCAGACGCAACTGGCGCTCTGCCTGCTGCGCGGCGAAGGCACCCGCACCGACGGGGCTGCCGCCGTGCGCTGGCTGCAGCGCGCCGCCGCGCAGGGCTTCCCGCTGGCGCACCACAACCTGGCGCTGCTGCAGATGCGCGGCGAACACACCGCCCAGAACCGCATCGAGGCGCACGCCCGCTTCACCCTGGCCGCAGCCGGCGGCGTCGATCAGGCGCAGACGTTGCTCGACCAGCTCGGGGCCACGCTGAGCGGCCCGCAGCTGGTGGCGTCCGGCCGACGCCCGCAGATCCTCGGTTCGACTGCAACGCCCGCCGCGCCCGTGCGCTGAGGGGGGTTGGGGTGGCGCCGTCGCCACCCCCCATAGCCGTCAGCTGCCCGACGCCCGACCGGCCCATCCTGACCGGCACCCGCCCCGGCGAGCCAGCCAGGCAGCGTGCGGTCGGATGTCTGGGGCCGAAGCTCCTCAGCGCTGCCGAACACGATCGCGTAGGCCGGCCGGCCTGGGCACAGGCGAACCGGTTCCTCACGCTTCTGGGCAGACTCGGTAGCGCCTCTCAGTTC
>DAIMFJ010000252.1:6634-7908 GCA_036724695.1 Planctomycetota bacterium | reverse complement strand
ACCGGTTGGACGTCGACCGCGGCGGCCGGCTTCACGGGTGCCTACCCGTATTGCATGGCCGCCCGTCCGTTTGCGAACGGCCAGCCGCTGCGCGTCGTCGCCGGCACCGTGGCAGGGGAGGTGTTCGAGTTCGACGGCTCGTCATGGACCCAGATCGGCAACTTGTTCGGCGGATTCCAGACGAACGATGTCGTGATCGCACCACCACCGGTGTTCGGTGTGCCGGCGACCACCAACATCTTCGCCGCAGCCGCGCCGACGAGTGGCCCGTGTGTGCTGGAGTGGAATGGCAGCACGTGGACGACGCCAGGCGGCGGATTGCCCGGCCAGGCCGCGTGCATGGACTTCTCGAGTGCCAGCGGCTTGCTCGTCGTCGGCAACCTCGTCCTGCCGTCCACGGGTCCGGCAACCGTGGCGCTGCTGGATCCCACCAGCGGTACGTGGGTCGCCCTACCCGACCCCATGCCGGGGGCCACCGCTTCGGTCGTTCGCCGCATGCCCCAGTCGAACAATCCGGTGGTCTTCGCCAGCGACCCGCTCGGGAACGCGGGCATCTTCGAGTTCAACGGCACGAGCTGGACCGCGATCGCCAGTTCGGTGTCGGGAGGCGTGTACGCAATGACCACCGCCAACACCAAGCTGCTGGCCTTCGGAGCGTTCTCCGCGATCCAAGGCGTTGCGGTTAGTGCCGGCGCCAGCTGGGACGGCACGACCTGGGCCCCCGTCAGTTCGTTCAACACCCCGGTCTATGGCGCCACGGACTTCATGGTCGATCAGACGGTGGTCGTCGGCGGTGAGTCGCGTCGTTCGGTCCGGCCGTCCCCGGCACCGTGACGCAAGTCGGAGCCGGCTGTGCGCAGCCGAGTGGCCTACCGAACATCCTGATCCCCTTCAACACACCGCTGATCGGGCAGACCTACCTCGCTGGTGCGATCAACCAGGTCCCGAATCCGACGCTCCCCGGCACCCCCGGCGGGTTGACTTTGCAGATTCGCGACCAGGTCTTCACCGGACCAGTGCCGCTCTCGATCGCATTCCCCGCCAGCAGCCCTAGCTGCTTCGTCTTCACGGGTGCAACCCTGGTCGACTTCCTGCCGACCACGACCCCGTTCGCGCTGGCAGGCTTTCCGATCCCGCCGAGCATCAGCCTCGTCGGGGGCCAGCTGTTCCATCAGGTCGTGAACCTGATCGACCCGGCGGGCGCCGGGATCACCATGGCGTCCTCGTCGGCCGCATTCCAGCTGACGATCGGGATCTACTGATCGAAGGCTGTG
>DAIMFJ010000252.1:0-6624 GCA_036724695.1 Planctomycetota bacterium | reverse complement strand
AACGGTGGTCCACTGCCCGGCGCCCGCGTCGGCGCGGGTCACCCGTACGAAGCCGCCGCCAAGCATGAGCTGGCGCGTCCCGCGCCCCCCGCCGGTTCAGCCAGCCTCGCCTTCCTGCAGGATCACGTCGCATTCGAGCGCCAGCTTCCTGCGCACCCTTGCACTCGTGTAGCCGCGCTGCTTGAGCAGGCGCCCGACGTGGTGCCCGGCGGCGACCGCGGCGGCGATCGCCGGCCGCAGTTCGGGCAGTTCGGCGAGGCCGCGGGCCAGTTCGGCCGCTTCGAGCGCCAGCCGGCGCCGGTCGGCCAAACCACTGCGCAGCATCGGCCCGCCGACGGCGACGCCGAGCAGCAGGCCGACGTAGCCGGCCGCACTCGCCAGCTGGCTGGCGACCGCCAACGCCAGCCCGCAGCCGATCATCAGGCCGCCGGCGAGCAGTTTGGCGTTCGGCGACAGCATCGGCAGGCCGTCGAACCCCGACTTGCCCGCGCCAGCCCCCATCTCAGCCGTCGCCGCCGACGCGCTTCTTGCTCGGCGGTTCTTCCTTGGCCTTGGCGCGCACGAACTCGCGGTTCATCTCGGCGATCACGCGCACCGGGATCTCCTTGGGGCAGGCGGCTTCGCACTCGTACTGGTTGGTGCAGTTGCCGAAGCCTTCCTGGTCCATCGCCGCGACCAGGTTGCGCGCGCGCGTCTCGCGTTCGACGCGGCCCTGCGGCAGGTGCACGAAGTGCGACACCTTGGCACCGACGAACAGCATCGCCGAGGCGTTCTTGCAGGCGGCGACGCAGGCGCCGCAGCCGATGCAGGTCGCGGCGTCGAACGCCTTGTCGGCGTCGGCCTTGGGGACCGGGATCGCGTTGGCGTCCTGCGGGGCCCCGGTGTTCACCGAGATGAACGCACCGGCCTGCACGACGCGATCGAACGCGCTGCGGTCGACCATCAGGTCCTTCAAGACCGGGAACGCGGCGGCGCGCCACGGTTCGATCCAGATCTCGTCGCCGTCCTTGAAGCTGCGCATGTGCAGCTGGCAGGTCGTCGTGCCGCCCTGCGGGCCGTGCGGCTCGCCGTTGATCATCATGCCGCACGAGCCGCAGATGCCTTCGCGGCAGTCGTGGTCGAACACCACCGGCAGTTCGCCCTTGCCGATCAGCTGCTCGTTGAGCACGTCGAGCATCTCGAGGAACGACATGTCCGGCGAGACCCCGTCGAGCTCGTAGCGGACCATGCGGCCGTCCTGCTGGAAGTCGGCCTTGGTGCTCGGCTTCTGCTGGCGCCAGACGTGGAGGGTGAGCTTCATCGTAGAGGGCCCCGTCACTTGTAACTCCGGACCGCGAGGTGGACGTTCTCGAACTGCAGTGCTTCCTGGTGCCGCACCGCCTGCTTGGGTTCACCCTTGTGCTCCCAGACCGCGGCGTGGCAGAAGTTCTCGTCGTCGCGCTTGGCTTCGCCGTCGTCCTGCCATTCCTCGCGGAAGTGGCCGCCGCACGATTCCCTGCGCTCGAGCGCGTCGCGGCACATCAGTTCGCCGAACTCGAGGAAGTCGGCGACCCGGCCGGCCTTCTCGAGCGACTGGTTGACGGTCATGCCGTCGCCGAGCACGCGCACGTCGCGCCAGAACTCGGCGCGCAGCGCCTGGATCTCGCCGATCGCCTGCTGCAGGCCGCGTTCGTTGCGGGCCATGCCGCACTTGCTCCACATGATCTTGCCGAGCGCGCGGTGGAAGTCGTCAACGGTGCGTTTGCCCTGGATCGACAGCAGCCGCTTGGTCAGGTCGGCGACCTGGGCGGCGGTCGCGGCGAACGCGGGGTGGTCGTTCTTGGCGGCGCCGGCCTTCTGGCCGGCCAGGTAGCCGCCGATCGTGTACGGGATCACGAAGTAGCCGTCGGCGAGGCCCTGCATCAGGGCCGACGCCCCGAGGCGGTTGGCGCCGTGGTCGCTGAAGTTCGCCTCGCCGAGCACGAACAGGCCCGGGATCGTCGACTCGAGGTTGTAGTCGACCCACAGCCCACCCATCGTGTAGTGCACGGCGGGGAAGATGCGCATCGGCTGGCTGTACGGATCCTCGGCGGTGATCTTGGCGTACATGTGGAACAGGTTGCCGTACCGCGCCGCGATCGCGTCCTTGCCGAGGCGCTGGATGCTGTCGCGGAAGTCGAGGTAGACGCCGAGTCCGGTGTCGCCGATGCCGCGGCCTTCGTCGCAGACCTGCATCGCCGCGCGCGACGCGATGTCGCGCGGCGCGAGGTTGCCGAAGCTCGGGTACTTGCGTTCGAGGTAGTAGTCGCGCTCGGCGTCGGGGATGTCGGCCGGCTTGCGCTTGTCGCCTTGCTTCTTCGGCACCCAGACGCGGCCGTCGTTGCGCAGCGACTCGCTCATCAGCGTCAGCTTGCTCTGGTGGTCGCCGCTGACCGGGATGCAAGTCGGGTGGATCTGCGTGTAGCACGGGTTCGCGAACCCGGCCCCGCGCTTGTGCGCGCGCCACGCCGCGGTGACGTTGCAGTTCTTGGCGTTGGTGCTCAGGTAGAACACGTTGCCGTAGCCGCCGGTGGCCAGCACCACCGCGTCGGCGGCGTGGCTGCGGATCTCGCCGCTGACCAGGTCGCGCACGACGATGCCCTTGGCGTGGCCGTCGACGACCACGACGTCGAGCATCTCGGTGCGCGGGAACATCTTGACGGTCTTCAGACCGATCTGCCGCGACAGCGCCGCGTAGGCGCCGAGCAGCAGCTGCTGGCCGGTCTGGCCGCGCGCGTAGAACGTGCGGCTGACCTGGGCGCCGCCGAAGCTGCGGTTGTCGAGCAGGCCGCCGTACTCGCGCGCGAACGGCACGCCCTGCGCGACCGCCTGGTCGATGATGTTCACCGACAGCTCGGCGAGCCGGTAGACGTTGGCCTCGCGGGCGCGGAAGTCGCCACCCTTGACGGTGTCGTAGAACAGCCGGTGCACCGAGTCGCCGTCGTTGCGGTAGTTCTTCGCGGCGTTGATGCCACCCTGCGCGGCGATGCTGTGCGCGCGCCGCGGGCTGTCCTGGAAGCAGAAGCACTCGACCTGGTAGCCGAGCTCGCCCATCGACGCCGCCGCCGCGGCCCCGGCCAGGCCGGAACCGACGACGATCACCTTGTACTTGCGCTTGTTGGCGGGATTGACGAGCTTCTGCTCGAACTTGCGGTTGCTCCACTTCTCGTGGATCGCACCGGACGGGATCTTCGCATCGAGCTTCATCACGAGGCCACCTTGACGATGCCGAGCAGGACGGAGAGGGCCAGGAACGTGTTGCCGCCGGCGATCGCCAAGGCGAGCCCGAACGACAGTTTTTGGATCATTGGCGTGTAGCGGCCGTGGTGCAGGCCGAGGGTCTGCGCGAGGCTCTGGATGCCGTGCATCAGGTGCAAGAACAGCACCACCTGCGCCACCACGTAGGCGGCGACGATCGCCGGGTTGCCGAAGCTGGCGGTGACCATCGCGTAGACGTCGTGGCCGGCCCAGGCGGCGGTCGACGGCCGGGCCTTCAGGCCGGCATCGGCGGCGTGCACCGCACCGAACGTGAAGTGCAGCAGGTGGTAGACCACGAACGCCAGCGTCGACAGGCCGGTCAACACCATCGAGCGCGACGCGAAGCTGGCCTGCATGGTCGCCTGGCGGGCGTAGGCGACCGGCCGGGCGGCCTTGTTGGCGCGCGCCAGCCGGATGCCGGTCAGCACGTGCAGCACGAACACCGCCAACAGGCCGATGCGGGCCACCCACAGCATCGGGCCCAGGTCGTGCAGCCACTTCGCGTACGCGTTGATCTTGTCGGGGCCGCTCAGCAGTTGCAGGTTGCCGAGCAGGTGCGCGACGACGAAGCCGAACAACAGCAGGCCGGTGATCGCCATGACCACCTTGCTGCCGATGGACGACCGCCAGAAGTCGATCAGCCAGTTCATGGAATTGCAGGTAATGCCGGTCGGGAACGAGACTTTCGCCGCCGCTCGGGGGCGGCGAGGATCGGCGAGCCGGGCTTCGATTGCAACAGGTTGCTGGATGCGGGCCCGGCCGCGCCCGGCCGGAAGACTGCGACCCGGGGTTGCGCGACCGGGTCGCATCTGCATAGTGGCTCGATGGCCGAACTCCTCGTCGAACGACGCGGCGCAATCGCCGTGCTGACGCTGCACCGTCCGGACCGGCTCAACGCGGTCGACGAGGCGCTGTACGAACGCCTGCTGGCGGCGCTGGCCGACCTGCAGCAGGACCGCAGCGCCCGCGCCATCGTGCTGGCCGGGGCCGGGCGGGCCTTCTGCGTCGGCGCCGACCTGGTCGGCCACCGGCAGGCCGACCGCGACGACCAGCAGCGCCGCCACTACGCCGAACTCGGCCAACGGGCCGCGCGGGCGCTGCTGACCCACCGCCTGCCGGTGGTCGCCGCGGTGCACGGCCATGCGATCGGCGCCGGGCTCGAGCTGGCGCTGGCCTGCGACCTGCTGGTGGTCGGCGACGACGCCAAGCTGCGTTTCCCCGAGTTCGGCCTCGGCACGTTCGTCGGTGGCGGCGTGCTGCGCACGCTGGTCGCCCGGGTCGGCGCGACCAAGGCCCGCGAACTGCTGCTGCTCGGCCGTTTCTTCACCGGCCGCGACGCCGCCGCGTTCGGGCTCGCCAACCAGGCCGCACCGGCCGGCGAGGTGCCAGCACTCGCGCAGGCGCTGGCCGAAGAGCTCGCCACCAAGGCGCCGCGTTCGCTGGCGCTGGCCAAACAGCTGCTGGCGGCGCCGCCGGCGGATCTCGACGCCCTGCTCGCCGCCGAATGCGACGCGCTGCTGCAGTGCATGACCACCTCGGACTGGCGCGAAGGCGTGGCTGCGTTCGCCGCGCGCCGCGACCCCCACTTCACCGGTGACTGAACCAGACACTCCTGCGCACGACGTGGCGGCCCCCACCGCCGCCACTCCCGCTCCCGCGGCCCGCGGCGGCCATCCCGGCGCCGGCCAGGGCGGCCCGTTCGCGACCCTCGACCGCATCCTGCGCCCGCGCGGCGTGCTGGTCGTCGGCGCCTCCGAGGACCCGCGCAAACGCGGCAACCAGGCGATCGCCGCGCTGCGGCAGAGCGGCTACCAGGGCGAGATCCACGCCGTCAACCCCAAGGGCGGCAGTGCCCACGGCGTGACGTTCGTGCGCGACGTCGCCGACGTCGACGGCACCGTCGACACGGCGCTGGTCTGCACGCCGGCGGCGACCGTGCCCGACGCGCTGGCCGCGTGTGCGGCGCGCGGCGTCGCCGGCGCGGTGGTCGTAGCACTCGGCTTCCGCGAGGCCGGTGCCGCCGGCGAACAGCTCGAAGCGCGGATCCAGGCGGTGGTCGCCGCGACCGGCATCCGCGTCGTCGGCCCGAACACCAGCGGCATCCTCGCCCCGCATCGCGGCCTGAACCTGATCGGCGTGCCGAACGTGCCGGCGGGCCGCATCGCGCTGCTGACGCAGAGCGGCAACGTGTCGCTGCAGGTGATGACCGAAGCCAGCCGCCGCAGCCGCGCCGGCTTCAGCTTCGTGATCGGCGTCGGCAACGAAGTCGACCTGCGCTTCGACGAGTACCTCGCCTACCTGGCCGACGAACCGGACACCGCGGCGATCGCGATGTACGTCGAAGCCTTCCGGCAGGGCCAGCGGTTCCTCGAGACCGCCGCGGCGGTGACCGCCAAGAAGCCGGTGATCCTGCTCAAGGGCGGCCGGTCGGTGCGCGGCCAGCAGGCGGCGCGTTCGCACACCGGGGCCCTGGCGGGCTCGTTCCCGGTGTTCCGCGCCGGTCTCAAGCAGAGCGGCGTCGTGCTGGTGCGGCGTAGCGACGAGCTGCTGCCGGTTGCCGAGACGCTGGCCAGCCAGCCGGCGCGCGGCACCTACCGCGGCGTCGCCGTGCTGACCGACGGCGGTGGCCACGGCACGCTGGCCAGCGATGCGCTGCAGGTGCAGCAGGCGAACCTGGCCCGGCTCGGCGCGCCGACCGCGACGGTGCTGCAGCAGTTGCTGGCATTGCCGCAGGCCCCGGCGAACCCGATCGACCTGGCCGGCGCCGCCGACGGCGATCCGCTGGTGTTCGCGCGCGCGATCGACCTCTTGGTGCAGGACGACGCGGTCGGCACGGTGCTGGTCGTCGGCCTGTTCGGCGGCTACCACCGCCGCTTCGCCGCCGAACTGCTGGCCCGCGAGGTCGCCGCCGCGCACGCGATCGTGCAGAGCCAGCGTCAGCACCGCCGCGCCGTCGTCGTGCATTCGCTGTACGCGGACAGCAGCGGCGAACCCCTCGACGTGCTGCGCGCCGGCGGTGTGCCGGTGCTCGGTTCGCTCGAAGTGGCGTGCCGCTGTGCCGCGGCCCTCAGCGAACGCGGCCGCCAGCTCGACCTGCGCCGCGGCACGCCGCCGCCGCCTCGCCAACAGCAGTGGCAGGGCCTGTCGGCGGTGCGCGACCAGGCCCGCACGGTGCTGCTCGAGACCGAGGCGCGCGACCTGGTCGCCGGCTACGGCGTGCCGGTGGTGCCGGCGACGCTGTGCCGTTCGGCCGACGAGGCCGCCGCCGCCGCCCAGGCGATCGCCGGCCCGGTGGTGCTCAAGGCGGTCGTCGCCGGCCTCGTGCACAAGACCGAAGCCGGCGCGGTG
>DAIMFJ010000251.1:0-7910 GCA_036724695.1 Planctomycetota bacterium | reverse complement strand
AGCCGACCTGCAGCGGCGTCTCGCCGTCGCGGGCGACGTCGACCACCACGATGCAGGTCTCGTTGGTGTACTCGGCGCCTGGCATGCCGAACTTCAGCCGCAGGTCGATCACCGGGATGATCTTGCCGCGCAGGTTGATCACGCCCTTGACGAACTCCGGAGTGCGCGGCAATGGCGTGACGTCGACCATGCCGATGATCTCGCGGACCTTCAGGATGGCGATGCCGTACTCCTCCTTCGAAAGGTAGAACGACAGGAACTTGCCGGCCGCGAAGGCCTGCGAACCGTGGGCGATGCCCGGTTTCTCCAACGTGAGCGTCATCGTGTTCTGCGTCTCCTCACGCACCGACTGCGGATGCAACCAACGTTCCGACGTCGAGGATCAGCGCGATCCTGCCGTCGCTCATGATGGCGCCACCGGACACCCCGCTGACGCGGTCGCCCTGCAGCCCCAGTGACTTGATCACCACCTGTTGCTGGCCGAGGATCTCGTCCACGAACAGGCAACTGCGCTCGCCGTCGAGTTCGACGACGATCAGGATGCCCTGTTCGAGGTCGTCGAAGCCGTCCTGCTGCGCGAAGATCTCCTTGAGCCGGAACACCGGCAGCACCGCCCCGCGCACGCGCACGCATTCGCCGCGATCGATCAGGTGGTGCACGTCGTCGTTCGACGGCCGGAAGCTCTGCTCGATGCTCAGCGTCGGCACGACGTAGCGTTCGCCGCCGACCCGCACCAACATGCCGTCGATGATCGCCAAGGTCAGTGGCAGGCGCATCCGGAACGTGGTCCCGGCCCCCAGCACGCTGTCGATCTCGATCTTGCCGCGCAGGGCCTCGATGTTGCGGCGCACGACGTCCATGCCGACGCCGCGGCCGCTGAGGTCGGTGACCTTCTCGGCGGTCGAGAAGCCGGGCAGGAAGATCAGGTTGAACGCCTCCTGGTCGGAGACGTCGCTCGGCTTGGTGTCCGCCGGCAGCAGACCCTTGGCGACCGCCTTCTGGACGACGCGTTGCTTGTCGATGCCGCGTCCGTCGTCCTGGATCTCGATGACGATCGACCCGCCCTGGTGGTAGGCGCGCAACAGCAGGTGGCCCTCGGCGTCCTTGCCACGCTGGCGCCGGTCCTCGGGCGTCTCGATGCCGTGGTCGATCGCGTTGCGGATCATGTGCACGAGCGGATCGGAGATCTGCTCGACGACGTTGCGGTCCAGTTCGGTGTCCTCGCCCTGGATCGTCAGCGCGACCTTCTTGCCGGACTTGGCGGCGACGTCGCGGACCAGCCGCGCCATCTTCTGGAACGTCGGCTTGACGGTCACCATGCGCAGCGACATCGCCGCTTCCTGCAGGTCGCGGGTGATCTTGCCGACCTGCGCGATGTTGCGCGACAACGACTGGCTGTCGAGCCGCTGGATCGCCTGGTCCTGCAGCACCATCGACTGCGCGATCACCAGTTCGCCGACCATGTCGACCAGGGCGTCCAGCCGGGTCGTGCTGACCTTGACCGTGCGCTCGACCTTGGCGGCGCCGCGCGTCTCGCTGCGTTGGGGCTCGAGCACCGGACCGCCGGCCGGGGCGGGCACTTCGTCGTCGGCCTCGGCGTCGGCGGCCGCCACCTTGCCGGACGGCACGCGCGCCGGAACGGGCGCCGGCGAGGCACTCGCCGGCGGCGCATCCGACGCCGCCGGGTGCGCCACCGGCGCTGGCGCGGTGGCGGTCGCCACCGGTGCCGCCGAGCCCTTGGCCGGCACCTGGCCAGCACCCTCGAGCCGTTTGATCAGGTCGCGCAGGGTCGCCGCCGCCGGCGGGCGCTGGCCCTCGAGCGCATGCAGCAGCTGCTGCATCATGTCCCCGGCCTGCAGGATCAGGTCCACCTCGCTCTGCTGGAACGGCTGCCGGCCCGAGCGGCCGGCGTCGAGCAGCGTCTCGGCGACGTGGGCGAGATGCACGATCGGCGTCAGGTTCAAGAACCCGGCGACGCCCTTGATGGTGTGGAAGGCGCGGAAGGTCAGGTTGACGTGTTCGAGGTCGTCGCCGTTGCCCTCGAGCGCCAGCATCGCCGCCTCGGCGTCGGTCAGGTGCGAACGCGCCTCCTGGATGAACTCGGGAACGCTGTCGGCGAACTCGCCGCTGACCACCAGTTCGACCGGTTCGCCGTTCGCCGCCGGCGTCGCGGCCACCGCGGCGTCGACCGGTTGGCCCACCGCGACCGAGCGCAGCTTGTCGAGCACCATCGTCGCATCGGGGAACTCGGCGCGCACGTCCTGGGCCAGCCGGTCGAGATGCTGCTTGAGCCGGTCGGCGATCTCCAGCATCAGATCGACCGGGAACGGCTTCTGCTGTTCGGTGCAGGCGTCGATCGTCGTCTCGGCCTGGTGGCAGAGCTGCTGCGGCCCGTGCATGTTCAGCACGCCGAACTCGGCCTTGAGCGTGTGCATGACCCGCCGGATGCAGCCGACCGTCTCCTTGACGTCGGTGCTGGTCTCGACGGCGAGGATCTCCTCCTCCAGTTCCTGCACGCTGCCGATCGCGTGCGAGACGAACATCGCCACCGAGTCGCAGTAGGCCCGGTCCTCGGCCGGATCGAGCAGGCGCAGCGGCGGCGGCGGCGCCAGTTCGACCTCCTGCTCACCCGCCTGCTCGGCGGCCGCACAGGCGCAGCCGAAGTCGACCAGGGTCTGCAGATGGCTGTGCAACGCCCCGGCATGGGTCGCGAACAAAGCGTCGTCGCCGGCGATGCGCTCGAGGGTCTCGGCGGCCTCGCGGCAGGCCCGGGCCAGGTCGTCGAAGTGGCCGCGCCGCGCCTCTTCGGCGACCGCCGCGAGCTGCTGCACCACGCCGCCGGCAGCAGGGCTACCCGCGCTGCGAATCTGTTCGACGCGATCGTGCAGGGTGTGGATTCCGACGGCTAGCGGCATGGCACTGGGACTCCGGGGGTTCCTTCTCGGCACGCGCTGTATCGGTGCCCCTGCGATCCCAGCTTGATACGGGAGAACCCCTGCGCCGCCGGCCACCGGACGAAGTCCCACTGGCGCAGACGGCAGCAAGGCCTTGCCGCCTTGCGCGCCGACCCCGGATTCGCGATCCTGCGCCTGGGCAGGCGGCGGCGCCTTGCGCCAGCTATCGGAGGGCGCGCACAGTTACGGCGCGCAGAAAAAAGGCTCCCTGGCCGGAAAAGTCGCTGAGAATTCGGTCGGTCGTAGGAGGAGACAGCAACGGGAGGGAGGAAAAATCCCGGCCAGGGAGCCCACCTCGTCTCGTCTGCGGGTCCATGCCACCCGCATGCCCCTACTACCTGGGCACGTTGGCGTGGTTACCGAGAATTTTTGGAACTTCTCCGGCACCCGGCACGTCAGGTGCCGCCCCCTGGCAAAAGCCACTCCGGGCGGCAGTTGCCGCTTGAGTCGGCGAACGGAATCTGCTTAGCTCTTCGCCCGCTTCGCCGGGCTTGCAGCTGGCGAACGTGTGCGCTGGGCGGCAACGCGCCGCCGACGACGCTCGTGGCAGGATAGCTCAGCTGGTTAGAGCGGAGGCTTCATAAGCCTTAGGTCGCCGGTTCAAGTCCGGCTCCTGCTACCACTTACGTCATCGCGTCGGCGGCAGGCGGCCGGCGCCTACCCCGCCGGCCGGATCAGCCGCAGGAACTCGGCCCGGGTCCGTTCGTCCTTGCGGAACAGCCCGAGCAGGCAGGACGTGACCGTGCTCGAGTTCTGCTTCTCGACCCCGCGCATCATCATGCACAGGTGCGAGGCCTCGATGACCACCGCCACCCCGCGGGGCTTGAGCACTTCGTCGAGCGCCTGGGCGACCTGCATCGTCAGGCGCTCCTGCACCTGCAGGCGCCGCGCGAACACGTCGACGACACGCGCCAGCTTGGACAGGCCGACGATCTTGCCGGACGGGATGTAGGCCACGTGCGCCTTGCCGAAGAACGGCGCCAGGTGGTGCTCGCACAGCGAGTACAGCTCGATGTTCTTGACCACGACCATCTCGTCGGTCTCGGCCTCGAACAAGGCGTTGCCGATCACCTGCCGGGCATCGCGCCGGTAGCCTTCGGTATAGAATCGGAAGGCCTTCTCGACGCGCCGCGGCGTGTCGACCAGGCCCTCGCGCAACGGCTCCGGGTCGAGTTCGCGCAACACGGTGCGGATCGCCGCCTGGAACGGCGTGTCGGAGTCGCCACCCGGGGTGGCTGCTGGACCTTGGCTCATGGGCCGGGCTTTGTAGCCCATCGCCGCCCGGCCGGCTACCCGTGACCGGCCTCGCGCAGCACTTCCTCGACGGTCGTGTGGCCACCGAAGATCGCATCCAGGCCGTTCTGCCGCAGCGGCACCAGTCCCGCCTCGAGGGCGGCCGCCTGCAGCTGGGTGGTGCTGGCGCCGGACAGGATCAGGTCGCGCAGCCGGTCGTCCATCGCCAGGATCTCGGTGATCGCCATGCGACCGCGGTAGCCGGTGAAGTTGCAGGCCTGGCAGCCTTTGCCGTACGCGAACTTCTTGCCGAGCACCTGGTCGGCGGCCAGCCCCAACTTGCGCAGCACGTCGTCGCCCGGTTCGTAGAAGGTCTTGCAGTCCCCGCAGATCCGCCGCACCAGGCGCTGGGCGAGGATGCCCTGTACGGTCGCCGTCAACAGGAACGGCTCGATGCCGATGTCGATCAGGCGGGTGATCGCCGAGGCCGCGTCGTTGGTGTGCAACGTCGAGAACACCAGGTGGCCGGTCAAACTGGCTTCGATCGCGGTCTGCGCAGTCTCCCGGTCGCGGATCTCGCCGACCAGGATCACGTCCGGATCCTGGCGAAGGATCGTGCGCAGAACGCCGGCGTAGGTGACGCCGATCTCCTCGTTGACCGGCACCTGCACGATGCCTTCGAGGTCGTACTCGACCGGGTCCTCGACGGTGATCACCTTGGTGTCCTCGCGGTTGGCCTCGTTGAGCATCGCGTACAGCGTGGTGGTCTTGCCCGAACCGGTCGGTCCGGTGACCAGCACGATGCCGTGCGGCAGATCGGTGTAGGCGCGCAGTCGCGTCTTGACGTCGGCGGCCAGACCGAGGTTGTCGAGGCTGAGCGACACGACGCTGCGGTCGAGGACACGCATCACCGTCGACTCGCCGAACATCGTCGGCAGGGTCGACACGCGCAGGTCGACGCTACGCCCCCCCACCGTCAGCTCGATGCGGCCGTCCTGCGGCAACCGCGTCTCGGCGATGTCGAGATCGCTCATCACCTTGACGCGGGCGATCAGGGCCTCGGCGAGGTGCGGCGGCGGCGATTCGAGTTCGAACAGCGAGCCGTCGACGCGGTAGCGGATCTTGAAGTCGCCTTCGAACGGTTCGAGGTGGATGTCCGAGGCCTTGTCGCGGATCGCCTGGTAGAGGATGTAGTTCAGCAGCTTGACGACCGGCGCCGCCTGCGCCATCGCCGCCTTGTCCTCGAGGTCGATCTTGCCGCCCTGCTGGCTCAGCTCGTTGACCAGCTGCGCCATGCGCTGCCGGGCGTCGCCGGCATCCTCGCGGTAGTGGCGCTCGAGGGCGGTGGCGATCAAGGCACCGTCGGCGACCGCACCCTGGATCTCGCAGCCGCTGGTGAAGCCGAGGTCGCCGAGCATCGCCGCGTTCGCCGGGTCGGCGATCGCGACGGTCAACACCTTGCCGGCCAGCCGCACCGGCACGATGCCGAACGCGCGCGCCGTGGCCAGGTCGACCTTGGCGATCGCGTCCTGTTGCGGTGGTTCGGCCGCCAGGTCCCAGAACGGCAGCCCGGCCTGGCTGGCCAGCGCGCGCGCCAGGTCGGCGTTCTGGATGTGGCCGAGTTCGATCAGGATCGTGCCGATCCGACCGCCCTTGTCGCGCTGCACCGACAGCGCTTCCTGGATCATGCCTTCGTGGACGCAGCCGAGTTCCTTGAGGATCTGGCCGAGCAGGCGACGTGGGGCCATCGGCTACTCCCCGCCCCCGCCCATGCGCACCGCTAGCGCCTTCTTGTCGAAGGAACGCTCGAGGGCGGTCTCCTTGTCGATGCGGCCGCCGCGCCACAGGTCGAGCAGGAAGTCGTCCATCAGCACCATGCCCTGCCGCCGGCTGGTCTGGATCACCGACGGGATCTTGAACGTCTCGCACTTGCGGATGTGGTTCTCGATCGCCGGGTTGTTCAGCATCACCTCGAACGCGGCGACGCGTTTGCCGTCGCCGGTCGGGATCAGGATCTGGCTGATCACCGCCACCAGCGAGACCGCCAGCTGGCTGCGGATCTGCTCCTGCTGCTCGCGCGGGTACTGGTCGATGATGCGGTCGACGGTGCGCGCCGCGCCGGTCGTGTGCAGCGTGCCGAACACCAGGTGGCCGGTCTCGGCGGCGGTGAGCGCCGCCGAGGTCGTCTCGAGGTCGCGCATCTCGCCGAGCAGGATCACGTCCGGGTCCTGGCGCAGCGCGCGGCGCATCGCCTCGCCGAACGTCGGCACGTCGGTGCCGACCTCGCGCTGCGTCATCTGCGCCTTCTTGTGGGTGTGGTAGTACTCGACCGGGTCCTCGATCGTGATGATGTGGACCTCGCGGTTGCGGTTGATCCAGTCGATCATCGTCGCCAGGGTGGTGGTCTTGCCCGACCCGGTCGGACCGGTGACCAGCACGAGGCCGCGATGCAGCGACAGCAGGTCCAGCACCGACTCCGGCAGGCCGATCTGCTCGAAGGTCAGCAGCTTCTGCGGGATCTGTCGCATGACGATGCCGCGCATGCCCTTCTGGGTCAGGATGCTGACGCGGAACCGGCACTTGTCGCCGAAGGCGTAGCCGAAGTCGGTCGTGCCGACCTTCTGCAACTCGGTCCAGTTGCGTTCCGGTGCCAGGGCCCGCGCCATCGCCTCGGTGTCGGCGTTGGTCAGCACGGCGTCGCCGACCTCGGCGAAGCCACCACCGATGCGCAACACCGGCCGGCGTCCGACGGCGAGGTGCATGTCCGCGGCACCGCGGCTGAACGCGGTCTCCATCAGGTTCTGGATGTCCATGGCGATTGGTTCGGTCAGACCGCCGCGACGACGCGCAGCAGTTCGGGGATCGTGGTGGTCCCGGCGAGCACCTTGCGCACGCCGTCCTGCAGCAGCGACGACATGCCACCGGAGTGCCACGCGTAGTCGCGCAACTTGCCGAGCGATTCGCCGCGGAACGTCATCTCGCGCAGGGTGTCGTCCATGCGCAACAGCTCGTAGATGCCGAGCCGGCCGCGGTACCCGGAGTGCTCGCAGGCCGGACAGCCGCCAGCGCGGTAGAAGGTCGCCCCGGCGGCGAGGCCGGCGTCGATGCCGACGCTGCGCAGCTCGGTGGGGCTCGGTTCGTAGGGTTGCTTGCACTGCTTGCAGAGGACCCGCAACAGCCGCTGCGCCAACACCGCCTGCACCGACGCGGCGACCAGGAAGGGCTTCGTGCCCATGTCGATCAAGCGGGTCAGCGCCGACGCCGAGTCGTTGGTGTGCAGGGTCGAGAACACCAGGTGGCCGGTGAGGGCCGCCTGCACGGCGATCTCGGCGGTCTCGCGGTCGCGGATCTCGCCGACCAGGATCACGTTCGGCGCCTGGCGCAGCATCGCGCGCAGGATCCGGGCGAACGTCAAGCCGATCCGCGAACGCACCTGGCACTGGTTGATGCCGCGGATGTTGAACTCGACCGGATCCTCGGCGGTGATGATCTTGACGTCGGGGCGGTTGAGTTCCTGCAACGCGCCGTACAGCGTCGTGGTCTTGCCCGAACCGGTCGGTCCGGTGACCAGCACGATGCCGTTCGGCCGGGCGATCACCTGCCGGAAGCGCTCGCGGTCGTCGCCTTCGAAGCCGAGTTTGTCGAGCGACAGCAGGCCGCGCTCCTTGTCGAGCAGGCGCATGACGATCGTCTCGCCGTGGCTGCCCGGCAGCACCGAGGTGC
>DAIMFJ010000250.1:2200-7943 GCA_036724695.1 Planctomycetota bacterium | reverse complement strand
CGCGTTCGTGCGACTGTGCACGGCGCGGCGCGGCGAGTTCGCGTCGCTGCGCCAGGCGGCCGAGCAGGGTGGGCCAACCGAGCACCATGCCTTCGGGTGCCTGTGCCTCGAGCTCGGTGCGCGTGCCCCCGCCGAAACCCACCTCGTGCAGGCCGCGCTCGGTGGGGTCGTCGATGCCCGTCGGCGGTTGGCCCACCTGTTCGCGCTCGACGGCAACCTGACGACCGCGCGGCGCTGGCTGGCCGGAGCCGACCCCGGCGGCGCAGGCCACCGAAGGCTACCTGCTGTGGAAGGAGCGCCGCTACGACGACGCTGCGCGGGTGCTCCAGGCCGCTTTGGCCACCGGCCAGCTCGGGGCCGAACGGCAACGCGCCGTGCTGTTCCTGGCCAAGGCGTGGCACGACGCGCGCCGCGACGACCGCGCCGAACCGCTGCTGGTCGCGCTGGTCGCCGAAGGCACCGGCAGCCTGGCCGAAGCACAGGCTGCGCACGTGCTGCGGCATCTGCGCGACGGCGCTGCACACTGACGGCCGCAGTGCGTCAGCGGTGCGCCGGCAGCGGCCGCCACGGTTCGCTGTGTTGCACGGCGGCGCTGGCACCGCCGCGCAAGGTGATCGTGCCGACCAGGCCGGTGGCGAGCACTTCGAGGCCGTGGCGGCGGGCCAGCAGCCCTTGCGCCGTGAACCCGTCGCGCGGTGCCGCCGAGGCCAGGCACAGCTGCGGACGCACCGCGGCCAACAGGCGCGGAGCCAGCGGGTTGGCGCGACCGTGGTGCGGCAACACCAGCACGTCGGCCGGGGTCGCCAGCCCGTCGGCCAGTGCGGCGGCGACGCCACGCGCCTCGGCGTCGCCGGTCAGCAGGATCGTGAGGTCGTCGACGGCAACGTGACACCACAGGCTGGCGTCGTTGTCGCTCGAACCCAGCGGCAGCCGCGGCGCCTGCACGAGCACGCCAGCCGCCGGCGCGCAGTGCTCGCCGCCGTCGAGCAGCGTCAGTTCCGCGCCGTGGGCCCGCAGCAGTGCCGCGACCGGACTGTTCGCCAGGCCGGCCGGCAGCACCGCCGCGGCGACGGCGACGTTCTCGATCAGGGCGGCGACGCCGTTGTGGTGGTCGGCGTCGGCGTGGGTGATCACCAGCACGTCCAGGCGGCTGGACGGCAGTGCCTGCCGCAGGCGACGGGCCGCCAGCGTCGGATGGTGCATGCTGCCGCAGTCGAACGCCACGGCATCGCCATCGGCGCCCAGCCGCACGCCTGCCTGGCCGTGGCCGACCGCCAGCAGCAGGAAGCGTGCCGCCGTCGGGGCGGTCGCTGGCAGGAAGAACACGCAGCACCAGCACATGACGCCGAGCAGCACACCGCGCCGCGACCGCAATGCCGCAGCGAGGCTCGTCGCCACGGTGCCTGCGAGCAGCAGTGCCAGTCCACCTGGCAGCGCGGTCGCCAGCACCGGCGTGCCCGGCAGCGTGTCCGCGCCGACGACGACGCCGGTGTAGGCCGTGCCCACCCCGGCCAGCACCCAACCGAGGCCGGCCGCTGCGGCGGGCAGCAGGGCCGCCAGGGCGCAGACCGCCAGCCCGCCGACCAACATCGCGGCGACCAGCGGTGCCAGCACCGGCGTCAACACGATCGTCCACGGCGCCAGTTGCCCGAACCACAGCAAGGTCAACGGCGCGGTCGCCGCGGCGGCCCAGAACGAGGCCAGGCACGCGGCGCGCAGCCGTTCGGGCACGGTGGCCCGTGCGGGTGCCGGTGGCACCAGCGCCAGGCCGAGCACGGCCGCGTAGCTGAGCTGGAAACTCGGGCCGAGCAGCGCCTGTGGAGCGCCGACGCTGGTCACCAGGGCCGGCACCCCGAGCCCGATCGCCAGTCCACACCGGCGCCCGAGCGGCAGCGCCAGCGCCGCCAACGTGTAGCCGAGCACGGCCCGCAACACCGGCGGGTCGCCGCCGGCGACCGCGGCGTACAACGCCAACAGGAACAGCACCGCGAACGTGTAGACGCGCGACCGCCGCAGGCGCTGGCCACGGCGCTGCGCCGACAGGCCGAGCAGATGGGCGAGGATCGCCGCGTGGGCGCCGGACACCGCCAGCAGGTGGCTGAGGCCGGTGCCGCGGTGGGCGGCTGCGACGTCGCGATCCGGCCGCGTCGCATTGCCGAGCACCAGGGTCGCCAGCAGCGCCCCGGCGTCGCCGGGCACGTAGGTCAGCAGTGCCCGTTCGCAGTGCCGCCGCAGCCCGGCGATCGCGCGCCGCAGCGAGGCGTGGGCCGGTGCGACGCGCACGTTGCCGCGTTCGGCGGCGAGCCGTGGTGCAAGGTCGGGCACCTGCGGTCGCCCGGCAGCACTTCGAAGTCACCGGCGACGACCAGCCACTGGCCGCCGCCGGCTGGACCGAACCGCAGCGACACGGTGCCGGCCGCGGGATTGCGCCAGACCTCGGCGACCGTGCCCTGCACACGCACGATCCCGATCGGCGTTGGCGGCGTGGGGGGACTCGGGGGGCTCCAGGCCGCCAACAGCGCCGGCAAGCCCGCCAGGCCGATCCGCCGCGAGGTGGACCGGCCGTGCACCGCGAGCCACCAGCCGAAGGCGGCGAGTGCGGCGGCGGCGGGCAGGCAAGGGCCCGCGAGGGCTGCGGTCGGCAGCGCGAACAGCAGACAACCGAGGATCGGCCAGGTGCGCAAAGGTTCCACGAACCGTCGGTGCCCCGAATCGGCCAGCGGTTACAGTGGATCCATGGTTTCCGCGCTCTACCCGGGCAGTTTCGACCCGGTCACCTACGGGCACCTCGACCTGGTAGCCCGGGCGCTGCCGCTGTTCGACCATCTGACCGTCGCGGTCGCCAGGAACAGCAGCAAGGTGCCGACGTTCTCGTTCGAGGAACGGGTCGAACTGCTGCGCGAAGCGCTGCCGCAGGACCCCCGCCTGTCGATCACGGGTTTCTCGGGGCTGGTCGTCGACTTCTGCCGCCAGCATCGCATCGCCGCCGTGCTGCGCGGCTTGCGCACCGTCTCGGACTTCGAGTACGAGTACCAGATGGCCTTGACGAACCGGCAGTTGGCCCCGGACATCGAAACGGTGTTCGTGATGCCGAGTGCCCAGTACAGCTACGTCTCGTCGTCGCTGATCCGCGAGATCGTGCGGAACGGCGGCGATGTGACCGGGTTCCTGCCGCCGGCCGTCGAACGCCGCCTGCGCGCGCGGCTGGGGCCGTCCAACCAACCTGCTTCCCCCAACCCATGAACCTCCAGATCGTCCATTCGCCGTCCGCTCCTGCCGCCATCGGTCCCTACAGCCAGGCCATCCGGGCCGGCAACCTGGTGTTCTGCTCCGGCCAGATCGCTCTCGATCCGCAGACCATGCAGATGGTCGGCAGCACGGTCGCCGAGCAGGCCGAGCAGGTCATGAAGAACCTCGCCAGCGTGCTCGCGGCCGCTGGCGCCTCGTTCGCGAACGTCGCGCGCACGACCATCTACCTGGTCGACATGGCCGACTTCGCGGCCGTCAACGAGGTCTACGGTCGCCATCTCGGCGAGCACAAGCCGGCCCGGGCCACGGTGGCCGTGAAGCAACTGCCCAAGGGTGGGTTGGTCGAGATCGACTGCATCGCGTGCGTCTGAGGCGACCGCCGCTGCCGCGCCTGCGACTCCTGCAGGCGGCGATCCTGTTGCTGTGTGTGCTGCTGCCAGCGCTGGTCGCCGGCGTGCAGATCGACGCGCCACCGACCGCCGGGGAGGTGCATCGCCTCGAACGGGCGCAAGAGCGCAGCGACCGCCACGGGCCGGCCGGGGTCGCCGAACAGTTCCTGCGCGCGGCGCTGCCAGCGGGCGCGCCGCAACTGCCGGCGACCCGTGACGCGCTGGCGGCCGTGGTCGCGCGCGCCAGGTTGCTGCAGGTGATGTTCCTGCTGGCGGCCAGCGGCTTGCTGTACCTGGCGGTGGCGTTGGCGCGCGGCCGGCTGGTCGCGGTCGCAGCGTGCGTCGGCTTCGCGGTGCTGCCGCCGGTGGCCGACCAGGGTGCCATCCTGCGGGTCGAGACCGTGGCGATGGTCTTCGGCTGGCTGGCGGTCGTGCTGTGGCAGTGCCTGGCCCGGATCGCCTGGACCTGGCGCGGCCGGCTGCGTTGGCGGGACCACCTGCATGCGGCGGGACTGATCGCCTGCGCGGCGACCAGTGCGGGACTGGCGATCGGCGCCTTGCCCGACCACGGCGCCGTGGTCCTGGCTCCCGGCCTCGTCCTGGTCGTCGCCGGGGCCTGGCTGGCTTGGCGGAGCGTGCGTCTGCTGCGCTTGCGGGGCATCTGGCGGCTGCCGATCCATGCGCTGAACCGGCGGTTGCTGCCGTGGACGGTCGGTTCGTTCGCCGGGCTGGGCCTGGCGTTGCTGGTCCTGCAGTCGACTCCCGCCGCCGACCTGGCGAGCGGTGCGTTCCGTGCCACCAGTGCAAGCGGCCTCTGGCCCGCCGGGGTGGCCGGAGTGCTGGCGATGGGGGTGGCCGGCCTGGGAGCTGCCGCAGCCGTGCTGTGCTCCGTCGTGCGGTTGGCTCGCCGCGGCCGGGTCGACGCCTACCTCGTCTTGCTGGTGATGGCGGCGATCGTGCTGGCCAGCACGGCGTCTGCCGCGCCAGGCCTGGACGCGCTGCGTGCGGCCCCGTTCGCGGCGTGGTTGCTCGCCGAAGGGGGCGTGGCCCTCGCCGTGCTGCTGCGCGGGCGGCGGCGCCTGGCGTCGCGCTAGCCGGTGGGCTGGCCGAGCCGCGCGCAACGCCGGCAGGACGAGGCCCTCGATGGCGCTGCGCTGCCGCGCCCGCGCCCGACGACCTCAGCGCAGCGCGGCGGCCACCGTGTCGGTGAACTCGCGGCGCCCGTCGGCGGTGCCGAGGAACATCCGCAGGCCGGCGACCTTGCCGTCCTTGCCGACCACGTGGATGCCCGGTCCTTCGGTGAACCAGCGCAGCGCGACGTCGCCGAGCACGCCCTTGCCATCGGCGACGACCGGCACGTCGATGCGTTGTTCGGTGATCGCCTTGTCGACCATCTCGAGCTCGCGGTCGAGGTTGAACGCGACGATCTGCACCTGCTCGCCGTGTTGCTTCTGCAGCGCGCGCAGCTCGGCCCACAGGGCGGCGTTGTCGCGGTCGTCGACGACCCAGAACGCCATCACCAGGACCTTGCCGGCGGCGCCGCGCAGCGACACTTCGCGGCCGTCCCGGGTCTTGGCGACGAAGTCGATCGCCGGGTCGCCGTTGCGCATCTGCACGGCGCGGAACCGGTCGGTGGCGACCTTGCCCCAGTAGGTCTGCGGCAGGTCCTTGGCCAGCTTCTCGAGTTCTTCCCAGCCGGCGTTGTCGGGCAGGTCCTCGCGGTCGCGCCAGGTGTCGGCCTTGTGGAAACGCACCAGCGCCCGCGTCTCGTCGTCCTTGGCCGCCGCCAACTCGGCCGCGAACACCGCGTCGCCGCGTTTGGCGTCGTACAGGTTCAGTGTGATCAGGCGGGCCATCGCCAAGCGGTCCTCGGTGGGAGCCGGCCGGGCCAGGGCCTTCTCGAGCCACGGTTCGCGGCGGTCCGGCAGCCCGACATGGGGCGCCATCGCCGCAGCACTGACCAGCAGCAGCGGGGGTGCCAGCTCGGGGTCGATCGCCGCCAGGGTCTGGCGGGCGGCGTCGCGGTTGCCGGCCACCAGCTGCAGATCGGCCAGCATCAGCCGGCCGTTCCACTGGTCGTCGCCGCGCGCCCGGGCGACGAAGGC
>DAIMFJ010000250.1:0-2190 GCA_036724695.1 Planctomycetota bacterium | reverse complement strand
CGAAGGCCGCCAGTTCGCCGATGTGGCGCTTCAGCAGCTGGTCCTGCTCGGCGCGGCTCGGCAGGCCGAGGACGGTCAGTTGCTGGGCTTCCTTGCGGAAGCGCAGTTGCAACGCGGCGAACGTCTCGTCCTGCGCCGGCAGCAGGCTGGCGAAGCCGAGAACGACGGCAAGGCTGGTGCGGAACATGGGTTGGACTATAGCGATGGGTCACGGGAGCGTGGCACGCAACGGCAGAACCGCGGCCAGCCGGCGCGACGTGGAGGGCTTTGCGGGGCCCGTCGTTGCGCGCGCGGACGCCGGCGCCATGCTGTGCAGCGTGGTGCCGGTGCTCTCCGTCAGGGATCTGTCCGTGCAGCGCGAACCGGACTGGCGCGTTGCGCTGCCAGCACTCGATCTCCTGCCCGGTCAGGTGGTGACGCTGTTCGGCCCCTCCGGATGCGGCAAGTCGACGCTGTTGCGGGCCCTCCTGGCCCTGCCCGACGCCGCGCTGGTGCAGGTCGGGATGCAGAGCTGCCGCGGGGTGGACTGGCGGCAACTTCCGGAACACGAACGTCGACACTGGCGCTGCACCGCAGTCGCCTACCTGCCGCAGCATGGTGTGGCGGCGCTCGACCCGTTGGCGCGGCTCGACCGGCAGCTCGCCGAGGCCACGGGCGCAGCCGCACCGGCGCTCGCCGAGGCGCTGCAGCAGCTCGGCGTGGCTGACGCCGCGCGGCTGCTGCGCGCCCATCCGCACCAGGTCGCCGGTGGCGAGGCGCAGCGGGCGCTGCTGACGATCGCGATGCTGCGGCGCCCGCTGCTGCTGGTCGCCGACGAACCGACCGCCGACCTCGACGCTGCCAGCCGGGACCGGTTCACGACCGTCTGCCAGCGGCTGCTCGCCGGTGGTACGGCCGTGCTGCTTTCCAGCCACGACCGTGAACTGGTGGCGGCCCTCGGTGGCGAAGTGCTGGTCGCCGCGCAGGGATGCTTCCAACCCGGGTCCGCCGCGGCGCCGCCCTGGCCGGCATGGGTGCGCGCGGCGCCCGGCGAAGTGCGTCTGGCGGCGCACGGGCTGTCGTTCCGCCGCGGCGCGCGGACCTTGTTCCACGACCTGGCAGTCGCCCTGCGTGCCGGCGAGACCCTGGCGGTGGTGGGGGATTCCGGGGTCGGCAAGACCACGCTGGCGCGGATCCTGGCCGGCCAACTGGCGGCCACGACCGGGCGCCTCGACCGGCCGGCCGGGGTCGGCGCCGTGCAGTTGGTTCCACAGGACGCCTGGAGCTCGCTGACGCCACAGCGCAGCGTGCGCAGCTTGTGCGCCGAGGCGCCAGGGCCGTCGGCCGGCCCCGCCCGACTCGCCGAACTCGCGGCGGCCCTGCACCTGGCGCCGGACCTGCTCGAGCGATCGCGCGAAGGCCTCTCCGGTGGACAGGCCCAACGCGCGGCGCTGCTGCGCGCGCTGTACCGCGAGCCAGCGGTGCTGCTGCTCGACGAGCCGACCCACGGTCTGGACATGGCGTCGGCACAGGCGATGCTCGAACTGGTGCGACGCGAGCAGTTCCGGAGCGGTCTCTCGGTACTGTTGATCACCCACGACCAGGCGTTGGCGCACGCGTTCGCGCACCGTCGCCTGCACCTCCACCGATGAGCACTCCTTCGATCCGTGTCCTGGCGGCGATCTCCTGGTTGGCCGTGTCGGCGTTGCCACAACAGTCCGCCTGGACCGCCACTCCGGTGGCCGGCACCGCGAACACGGTCGTGGTGGTGGCCTATGCACGAGGCTTCGACCACGACCCGCCGACGTGCCGAGGGCTGGCCCGGGTGTTGGTCGGGGCCCGCCTCGCCGCCGCGAGGGCCGCGGTCGACGCCGCGAACACCGGCGCCCAGGTGTATGGCGACCTCGCGCTGGCGTTCGGCGAGGTCTCACCCGCGGACGCGGGGGCGTTCGCCGCGGCCCTGCTCGGCGATGCCCGGTCCTTGCCCGACGCCGAGCTCGAACAGGTGCTGGCCCGGGCCGCCCTGGTCGCCGACGACGCGGCCTGGCGGTACCCGGGGCAGGTGCTGGAGACGCGCCTGCGCGCGGCGCTGTTGCGCGGCCCCGCGGCGGCGGCCCCGGCGGGCGATGCCGCGGCCCTGCATGCCGCGACGGTGGCCTTGGTGCGCACCGAACTCGGCACGGCCCTCGCGATGCGCGGCGCGTGGTTCGG
>DAIMFJ010000249.1:0-7954 GCA_036724695.1 Planctomycetota bacterium | reverse complement strand
CAGACCCGCACCGGGTATCTGGTGGTCGCCGCCCGTGCCGACGGCCCGACCACACCCGCGGCGACGCGCCCCGACCAGACCGGCACCCGCGAGTTCCTGTCGCGCTGGACGCGCGGCTTCCGCCCGCTCGCCGACCGCGCCACCGACTTCGGGCTGTCCGACGACGTGCTGCGCGCCGTCGAACGCGCGCTGCTCGGCACGCGCGTCGACCTGTCGCGACCCGGCGATCCGGCTCTGCCCGAACTGGCCGCCAAGGTGCTCGCCGGGCTGATCCGCGGCGAAGCGCGCCTCGAGGACGACCCGCACGGCCGCTTCGCGACGATCGCCCTGGTCGGCCCGACCGGCGTCGGCAAGACCACGACCCTCGCCAAGCTGGCTGGCCGCGCCCGCGCCCGCGGCGAACGCATCGCGATCGTCACGCTCGACACCTACCGGGTCGCGGCGGTCGAACAACTGCGCGCCTTCGCCGACCTGCTCGACGCGCCGTTCACGGTCGCGTTCACGCCGATGGACCTGCGCCGCGCGCTGCACGAGCACCGCGGCTGCCGCGTGTTCGTCGACACCACGGGCAAGAGTCCGCGCGACCGCGACGCGATGCCGCTGCTCGAAGGCCACCTGAAGGCCGGCGAGTGTGCGACCTTGCTGTGCCTCGCCGCCGGCACCCGCGCTCGCGACAGCCGCATCGTGCTCGACGCCTACGAACCGCTCGGCATCGACGCGGTGTGCCTGACCAAGTGGGACGAGACCGTCGCCCCCGGCGAAGCGCTCGCAGCGGTCGTCGAACGTGGCCTGCCGCTGTCGCACGTCTGCGTCGGCCAGGAGGTCCCGGCCGACATCGTGCCGGCCACCGGGCTGCAGCTGGCGCGCGCCGCCTTCGACCTCGCCGGCGCGGAGGCCAACGCATGAGCCGCGAACTCGGCCAGGCTGCTGGGTTGACCCAGGTGCGGCGTCCCGCCACGCCGTGGTTCGCGATCGCCGGCGCCAAGGGCGGCGTCGGCAAGACCACGCTCGCCGTCAACCTGGCGATCCTGTTCGCGCGGGCCGGCCGGCGGGTGCTGCTCGCCGACCTGGATCCGGGGTGCGGCAACGTCGCCGTGCACCTGCGGCTCGGTGGCACGCGGCATCTCGACGACATCGTCGAGGCCGAATGCGCCCCGCAGGACGCCGTGCAGGCCGGCCCGGCCGGCGTCGCCGTCGTCACCACCCGCTCCGGGGCGACCCGGTTCGGCGACCGGCGCCAACTGGCGTTGGCGATCGACGCCGTGGGCCATCTCGCCCAGGACTACGACCTGGTCGTCTGCGACACCGGTGCGGGCCTTGGCCCGTCGACGATCGACACCCTGGCGCGCGCCGACTTCGCGATCTCCGTCGCGACCCCGGACCTGGCCGCCATCACCGACGCTTACGCGCTCTGCAAGGTACTGCACCACAATAAGTTGCGTCTTCCGCACCTGGTCGTGAACCGGGTCCGCAGCCGCGACGAGGCGATGCGCACGGCGGGCCGGTTGACGACCGTCGCCGAACGCTTCCTGGGCGCTCCGACGCCACTGCTCGGCTGGGTCACCGACCGCACCGAACTGGCCGCCAGTGCAACGTCGCAGCGGCCGCTGGCGCTGGAGGCAGGTTCGCCTGCCCTCGAGGACCTGCGCGCGCTCGCCGCCGCGGTCCTGCCGCAACTGCCCAAGCGCCCCGGGCTTGCCGCCGGCGTGCTGCTGCGCCCCGCGAGCCGCTGAACGGCCGGTGCGGCGGGCGGTTCGCGACGATCCGTCTCAACCTTGCCACGCTGGAATGCCGATGAACCCTCCCGGCAAACCGCATGAAGTCCGGCAACGGCAGTCGAGAACTGACCAGGATCGCAACCGCGTACGTCGCCAGCCTCGCGTTCGGCGTCACGTTCCTGGTCGCGACCTGGGCAGGCGTCGAGGGCAGCACCGCGCTGCTGCGCAGCGTCACCGCCGGTGGCATCGCGCTGCTCGGCGGGTGGCTGCTGATGGCGCCGCTGGTCGACACCGTTCTGACCGCGATCGCTCGCGACGAAGCCCGGCGCCGCGCCCAGGCCGCGGCCGAGGACGACGCATGAGAGGCGGAGCTGCGACGATGCTGCGCACGCAGGCCGAACGCGACCGTCTGGTCGAGCAGTTCCTGCCGCTGGTGCGCTACGTCGTCGCGCGCCTGCCGATCACGATGCCGGGCTCGCTCGACCGCGACGACTTCTACTCGGTCGGCGTGGTCGGCCTGATGCACGCCGCGGCGACGTTCGATCCGGGCCGCGGCGCGTCGTTCAAGACGTTCGCGTACACGGCGATCCGCGGCGCGATCCTCGACGAGGTGCGCAAACACGACCCGGTGCCGCGCAACCGCCGCGACCGCCTGCGCAAGATGGATCGCACCAACGCGGCGCTGCGCGTCGACCTCGACCGCGAGCCGACGATGGCCGAACTGGCCACCGCGATGGGCTGCAGCGAACAGGACCTCGAGGACGACCTGCAGGCCCTGCACACCTGCCGCACGCTGTCGCTCGACGAACGCTACGGCGACGAGGACGACGGCGGCGCGCTGGCCAGCCAGATCGCCGACGACAGCAGCCTCGACCCGAGCCGCTGCGCCGACGACCGCGAGAGCCTCGAACGGCTGACCCGCGCCATCGCGGAGCTGCCGGAGACCGAACGGCACGTGGTGGTGCTCTACTACCACGAGCAGCTGTACCTGAAGGAGATCGGCCGGATCCTCGGCGTGACCGAGTCCCGCGTGAGCCAGATCCTGACCCGCGCCACGGAACGATTGCGCCTCAAACTCAAACCCTCGGAGTAGGCGATGGACGGCGTGCGCAGCCTCGGCGGCATCTTCGGAGCGATCCCGGTGGGCGAACGCAACGGGGGCCGAAACGGCCACGGCGACGCGTTCCGGCAGGCACTGGAGCAGCAGCAGCAGCAGCAGGGTGGCGAGGCCGCCGCCGGCGACTCGGCTTCCGGCGCCAAATCCCCGATGCGATCGGCGCTTCAGTCGCGGGCCGCCGCCGACCGAAAGAAGGAGAGCGACGGGCGCCACGTCGACGTGTTCGCCTGACCGCTCCCCCCTTCGACCGACCATGACCGAACCCACCAGCCAGCCGGCGAACGCACCGCGCGGCGTGATCCGCCGCGACGCGGTTCGCATCGTGCGCCAGCCCGCGCAGATCGACTGCGGCGGCGCCCATGCGGGCCAGAGCCCGATCGTCGTCGTGCCGCTGCTCGACGGCGATCACCTCGCCGGCTTCGAGATCCGCTGCGGCTGTGGTTCGGCCGCCGTCGTCGAGTGCGTCTACTCCCAGGAGGCCTGAGATGATCCCACTTCGATTCCGCGGTGTGTGCATGGCGACACTGTGCGTGCTGTTGGCCGGCTGCAACGCCACTCCCGGCCTGTTGCAGGAACCCAAGCCGACCGACCCGAACGACGGCTACGAGGGCATCCTGCCGAAGGCCGGCATCGACACGACGATGGACTGGGGCCCCAAGCAGACCTACCTGCTGCGCGACTTCGAGGACCTGCGCAAGAACTTCGCCAAGCTGCAGACCAGCTACGACGACCTGAACGTCGAGAAGCAGAACCTGCTGACGCAGCTCGCCAACGGCAACACCGCGTTCGAGCGCGAGAAGGCGCAGCGGCTGCAGGCGGAGGCCGAAGTGGCGCTGCTGCGCGATCGGCGGCGCGAGCTCGAGGCCCGCATCCTGAGCCTGAGCATCGAGAAGGCGCAGCTCGAGCAGAGCACGCTGCTGGCCAAGATCGAGGCCTTGCAGGCGACCATCGACGCCGGGGCGGGCGGGGCGGTCGAGGCCAGCGCCAACGGGCAGGGGCGGCGATGAGCGCGCTGCGGTCGAACCGGGCGCTGCGCTGGCTGCCGACCGCCTGGTTGGCGGGCGCCGCCCTGCTCGCCGGCGGCTGCCAGTGGGAACGCCAGCCCGAGCAGAAGCGCATCAACAGCTACCTCGCCGAGCCGGCCGACCTGGCCAGCGTACGGCGCGTGATGGTGTTGCCGTTCCGACAGGAGAGCAACGTCGAGGCCGACGTCGAGAAGGTGCGCGACGCCTTCGTCGCCGAACTGCAGAAGCTGCGCCGGTTCGAGGTGGTGCCGCTGCCGAGCACGGCGGCCGAGAACGAGCTGTTGCGCGACTCGCTGCGCCGCGGCCGGCTGTCGACCGAGGCGACCGTGCGGCTGTGCGAACGTTACGGCCTCGACGCGATCTTCCTCGGCACGGTGACCGCCTGGCGGCCGTACACCCCGGCCCACCTGGCGATGCGCACGCAGCTGCTGTCGGTGCACTCCGGGGCGCCGGTCTGGGCGGTGGACGCGATGTACGACACCAGCGACCGTTCGACGGTCTCGGACCTCCGCCACTACATGCTGACCCAGAAGCAGGACGACGGCTCGCTGCACGGCTGGGAACTCAAGCTGTTGGCGCCGCAGCAGTTCACACAGTACGTCGCGAACCGCTTCGTCGGCACCTGGTCGGACGCCTGAAGCAGGCTGGCCCGGCCCCGAGGTCGCTGCAACAAGCCTGCGAGTCCGGCGGCGCAAACAGCTACGAGAAGGCTACTTACGTCGCGGCGTGCGCATTCGGGACCGGGTGAGGTATGCGCAGGGGTGGGCGGGGCGTGCATGGAGTGAGGGGGGGCCGTACGCTGCTCGCCCTCCTTTTCCGGCTCCGGCGTACTGCGTGCATTCGATCCTCCTCTGTGCGGCCATCGGCCTCCTGCTCGGCTTCTCCGGCACCCTGCTCGGGGCCTACGGCTGGGGCTGGGCCATCCTGTTCTCGGTCCTGATCTTCGTCGTCGGGTGGATCCTGCTGGCCCGCACGATGGCCAAGCGGCTGCAGCCGGCGATGGGACGCATCCAGAAGCAGATGGAAGCCGGCATGCTCGACGCGGCGATGCAGAGCCTGGAAGACCTGCTGCCGATGGGCAAGTGGGTGCCGCTGCTGAAGGGGCAGGTGCTCGCCCAGATGGGCATGCTCGCCTACCACACCGGCAAGAAGGACCGCGCCGTCGAACTGCTGAACGGCGCGTCGCTGCGCGCGCCGGACGCCAAGCTGCTGCTGGCGTCGATCCTGTGGAAGTCGGGCGACACGAAGCGGGCGTTCGAGATCCTGCAACTCGCGGCGGCGGTCAACAAGAAGCACGCGCTGCTGCACAACACCTACGCGTGGCTGCTGCACAAGAGCGATCGGCCCGACGACGCCCAGAAGGTGCTGGCCACGTTCGCGAAGAAGGACCCGACCAACGCGCCGACCAAGGAGAACCTGCTGCGCCTGCAGAACCGCACGCGCATGACCATGCAGGGCTTCGACATGCAGTGGTACGCGCTGGGGCTGGAGCAACCGCCGCAGGCGATGGGGCAGATGCGCCGCGCGCCGAAGGGCTTCCGCGAGCCGCCCAAGCAGAAGGGCCGCTGAGCCGATGGCGGTCGTTCGCCACGAGCTGCCGCCAGCGCAGTGGCCCGACGCCGCGACCGCGGCCGCCGCGCGACTGTTCGCGCCGGGCCGGCTCGGGGCGGTGACGACCACGTCGCGCAGCTGGGTGCCGGCGATGGTGCCGTGGCGCGCCAGCGAGGACGGCGAGGTCACCGACGACGTGCTCGACTGGTACGGGCGCTTCGCCGACGGCGCGCCCGGCGTGCTGGTGGTCGAGGCGACCGGCATCCGCGACGTGCCGAGCGGGCCGCTGTTGCGAGCCTCGCACGACCGTTTCGTGCCGGGGCTGCGACGACTCGCCGAGACCGTCGCGGCGCGCAGCGGCGGGCGGACCCGGCTGCTGCTGCAGGTCATCGACTTCCTGGCGATCCGCCGCCGTCCGGAACCGGCGAAGTTCTTCGCGCGTTTCCTGGCGCTGACCGACCGGCATCGCGCACTGGTCGCGCAGCGGTTCGGCGCGGCCGCCGCCGCCGACGACGTGTCGGTGCGCGCCGCCCTGGCGGCGGCCGACGACGCGACGCTGCGCGAACTGTTGACCGCGCGCGAGTACCGCGACCTGGCGTACGGCTACCGCGAGCAGATCGACGACCTACACCTGCCGCACGTGCGCGACCTGCCGCAGACGCTGCCGGAACTGTTCGCGGCGGCGGCGGCGCGCGCCGAGGCAGCTGGCTTCGCCGGCGTCGAGCTGCACTACGCGCACGCCTACACGATGGCGTCGTTCCTGTCGCGGACCAACCAGCGCAGCGACGGCTACGGCGGCACCCGCGAGGCTCGCCTGCGGCTGCCGCTGGAGGTGTTCGCGGCGGTGCGGGCCCGCGTCGGTGCCGACTTCGTCGTCGGCGCGCGGTTCCTCGGCGACGAGGTGATCGACGGCGGCAGCCGGATCGACGACGCCGTCGCCTACGGGGTCGCGTTCGCGCAGGCGGGGTTCGACTTCCTGTCGATCAGCAAGGGCGGCAAGTTCGACGACGCCAGGCAACCGAACGTCGGCGAAGCCGCCTATCCGTACACGGGGCCGTCGGGCCACGAGTGCATGCCGACGGTGCGCAGCGACGCGCAGGGGCCGTTCGGGCGCAACGTGCCACTCGCGGCAGCAATCCGCGCCGCGGTCCGCGACGCCGGCTGCGCGACGCCGGTGGTCACCGCCGGTGGCATCTGCGAGTTCACGCAAGCCGAGGCGATCCTCGCCGCCGGCCACGCCGACTTCGTCGCCGCCGCGCGGCAGAGCCTCGCCGATCCGGATTGGTGGGAGAAGGTCCGACTCGGGCGCGGCCACGAGGTGCGGCGCTGCAAGTTCACCAACTACTGCGAAGGCCTCGACCAGAAGCACAAGCAGGTGACCTGCCAGCTGTGGGACCGCGACTTCGCCGACGATCCGGCGGCCAGGCGCAGCCACGACGGCAAACGCCGCCTGGTCGCACCTCGCTGGCAGCGCTGAACGGACTCAGCGGGCCAGCAGGTTGACGAGCAGGCGCGCCGCGCCCGGATTGCCGACGCGCAACTGCCGGTAGAGCGCCAGCGAGCAGTAGACGAAGTCGCCCTTGCCGTACTGGGTGTGCAACAGGGCACCGTCGAGCGCCTTCTCCTCGCCGGTGTCGCGCATCGACAGCAGCGGCGTCCACGCCGCGTCCCAGCTCTTCGGGAAGTTCAGGCCGCGCTCCTGCACCCAGCCGTCGAAGTCGCTGGCTGCGATCTCGTGCGGATGCCGCAACAGCCGGTGTTGGGGCTGCAGGAGCGTCACCGGTGCGATCTCCTCGGTGACCCGTTCGCTGCCGACCACCAGTCCGAACGGTGCCAGCAGCGGATGGCCGGCGCGTTCGTTCCATTCGTCGGGTTTGTGGTACATCGCGACGACGCGACCGCCGCCGCGGCAGAACTGCAGCAGCCGATCGCGTACCTCGGCGAGGTCGGGACGGTGGTGGTAGGCGCGGATGTCGAGCAGCACCGTCGAGAACTCGTCGAGCCGCGCCATCGCCAAGGCGTCGCGATCGAGCGAGGTGAACGCCACCCCGAGGTCGCCGAGCGTGCGTTCGGTGGTGTCGTCCGGGCCGCGGACCAGTGCCACCTTCAAGCCCGGCGGCACCGCGACGTCAACGACCCGCAGCGGCAGACGGCGACGCACGTCGCCGAAGCCGATCTCGAGGCTCGCGTCGGCGGGCAACTCGTCGGCGTCGATCGTCGCCTTGACCAACACGCGCGCCTGCGCGTGCTCCGTCGACAGCGCGAGCCGCGTCGGCAACGGCGCGGCCTGCACCCCCGGCGGCAACCCGAGCCGGATCGGCGCGGACTGCTCGCCAGCGGCGTTGCTGGCCACGGCGACGCTGAACACGCGCTCGACACTCCTGCCGCTGGGCACCAGCACCACTTCCCGATCCCACTGCAGGTCGATCCGCGGCACCGGAGTGTACGGCAGCCGGTGCACGACCGAGAACTCCTGGCCGTCGAGCTGGAACGACACCCGGACGTCGGCGAAGCGCGGTTCGGGCCCACCGGTCGGCGCTTCG
>DAIMFJ010000248.1:0-8016 GCA_036724695.1 Planctomycetota bacterium | reverse complement strand
CGTCCAGCGCGACGAGGCCGAGGCCCAGCTGGCCTGGGCCGACAGCGAGGTCGAGCGCACCACCGAGTTGCTCCGCCAGGGCGTCGGCAACGAGCGCGACGCGACGCGGGCTCGCACCGAGCGGGATGCGGCGAGCGCCCGCAGCCGCGCCGCGGCCGCCGCGATCGCCAGCACCGAGCTCGCCGCCGCCAGTGCCCGGCAACGCCTGGTCGTCGCCGAAGCCGACGTGGTGGTCGCCCAGGCGCAGCGGCAGGCCGCTGCGGCGTCGCGCCAGTTGGCGCAGGCCACGTTCGACAAGACCTTCGTGCGCGCGCCGTTCGACGGCGTCGTCGTGCTCAAGGACGCCGAGGTCGGCGAAGTGGTGTCGCCGAACTCGCAGGGCGGCAGCACGGCCCGCGGCGCGGTCTGCACGATGGTCGACTTCGCATCGCTGGAGATCCAGGCCAACGTGCCCGAGACCACCCTCGGAGCGGTGCAGGTCGGCGCGCCGGCCGACGTGTTCCTCGACGCCTACCAGGACGACCGCCTGACCGGCAAGGTCGACCGCATCTGGCCGACCGCCGACCGGCAGAAGGCCACCGTCGAGGTACGCATCAAGCTCGACGCCGCCGACGAGCGGTTGCGCCCCGAGATGGGCGTGCGGATCGTGTTCCGCAGCGGCGACGCGCCGGCAGCCGACGCCGTGCCGGCCGCCGGTACGATCCTGCTGCCCGAGAACGCGGTGGTCGCCGTCGACGGCGCGCGCGGCACCTTCGTGCTCGAACGCGACGTCGTGCAGTTCCGTGCCTTGACGCTCGGGGCGGTTCGCAACGGCCGCGTCGTCGTCGCGGCCGGCCTCGCCGCTGGCACGCGCGTCGTGCTCGATCCACCACCGACGCTGCGCAGCGGCGACCGCGTGCAGCTGGCCCCGCAATAGCCTCCCTTCCCCCACGTTCCGCCGAGGACCCCCGCCATGGCCGTCGCCATCCGCCTGCAAGGCGCCACCAAGACCTACCAGCGCGCTGGCGAGAGCCTGCGGGTGCTGGACGAACTCGACCTGACGATGGAGGCCGGCACGTTCTACGCGCTGATGGGCCCCTCGGGGTCGGGCAAGACCACGCTGCTGAACCTCGTCGGCGGCCTCGACCACGCCGATGCCGGCCATGTGTGGATCGGCGACGACGATCTGACCGAACTCGACGGCAACGCGCTGGCGCAATGGCGCGCCGACCACGTCGGCTTCGTGTTCCAGGGCTTCAACCTCTTGCCGGTGCTGACGGCGCGCGAGAACGTCGAACTGCCGCTGTTGCTGACGCCGCTGTCCCGGCGCCAACGCCGCGAACGGGCCGAGCGCGTCCTGCAGCTGGTCGGCCTCGGCGACCGCATGGACCACAAGCCGCGCGAACTGTCCGGCGGCCAGGAGCAGCGCGTCGCGATCGCCCGCGCGATCGCGACCGATCCGCAGATCCTGCTCGCCGACGAGCCGACCGGCGACCTCGACCGCACCACCGCCAACCAGGTCCTCGAACTGCTGCAGCGCCTCAACCGCGAACTCGGCAAGACGATCCTGATGGTCACCCACGACCCCGAGGCCGCCGGCTATGCCGACCAGGTGATCCACCTGGACAAGGGCAAACTCGGCCGCATCGAGGACAACCGCGCCAAAGCCGGCAAGGAGCGCTGAGCGATGCCCTGGCACCTGTTGTGGCGCAACGTGCTCGGCCACCCGCTGCGTTCGCTGCTGACCGTCCTCTCGGTCGCCGTCGCGGTGTTCCTGATCTGCGTGCTGCACGCGGTGACGTCGGGCCTGACCCGCACCCTGTCGGCGGCGGCCAGCAACCGCCTGCTGGTGCAGTCGGCGGTCAGCCTGTTCGTCGACCTGCCGATGTCCTACCAGCAGAAGATCGCCGCCGTGCCCGGCATCGCGGCGATCTGCAAGTGGCAGTGGTTCGGCGGCCGCTACGAACAGGACAAGGGTGGCTTCTTCGCGCAGTTCGGCGTCGACACGGAGACCTTCGGCCCCAGCTACCCGGAGATGACGGTGACCAGCGGCAGCTATGCCGACTTCGCACGCGAGCGCACTGCCTGCATCGTCGGCAACGACCTGGCCCAGAAGTACGGCTGGCAGGTCGGCCAGACGGTGCCGATCGGCGGCACGATCTTCCAGCGCACCGACGGCCGGCCGTGGGAGTTCACGATCCGCGGCATCTACGACAGCAGCTCGCCGGCGTTCGACGAGCAGTCGCTGTTCTTCCACTACGACTACCTGCGCGAATCGGTCGAACAAGGCGGCGCGGTCGGCCCCGAAGGGGTCGGGCTGTACATGCTGCGCGTCGCCGAAGGCGCCGACCCGCTGGCGGTGCAGCAGGCGGTCGACGCGATGTTCGAGAACGGCCCGCAGCGGGTCCAGACCACCACCGAGGCCGAGTTCAACCGCCAGTTCATCAGCATGCTCGGCGACGTGCCGGCCCTGCTGCAGATGGTCGGCAGCGCCGTGCTGTTCGCGATCTTCTTCGCGGTGCTCAACACGATGATCATGGCCGGCCGCGAACGGACCCGCGATCTCGGTGTCTTGAAGGCACTCGGCTTCCGCGACGCGGTGGCGATGCAGCTGCTGGTCGGCGAGGCGTTGCTGGTCTGCGGGCTCGGTGCCGGGCTCGGCCTCGGGCTCGGCCTGCTCGTCGAAGCGCCGTTCGCGGCGGTCACGGCTTCGTTCCTGCCCGGCTTCGGCTTCGAGACCAACACCCTGCTGCTCGGCGGCGCGATCGCGCTGGGGGTTGGCCTGTGCTCGGGGCTGGTGCCCGGACTGCGGGCCCGGAGCTTGACCACCGTGGCCGCCCTGCGGGAGGTGGCGTGATGGCCCTCGTCCCGTTCCGCTACAACCTGCGCAGCCTGTTCGTGCGCAGTTCGTCGACCTTCTTGACCGTGTGCGCGATCGCCGCCACCGTCGCGGTGCTGACCGGCATGCTGTCGCTGCAGCAGGGCTTCCTGACCCTGTTCGCCGAACGCGGCCGCGACGACCTGGCGGTGTTCCTGCGCAAAGGCGCGACCTCCGAGGGTGAATCCGGACTGACGCGCGAACAGTGCGACATCCTGACCAAGGAACTCGACGCCGTCGCCACCGATGCGACCGGCAAGCCACTGGCCAGCGCCGAGATGTTCCTCGCGGTGCGGCTGCGCAAGTTCGACGGCGGCGAGACCAACGTGGCGATCCGCGGCGTCGAGCCGGCCACGTTCGCGCTGCACGGCGACGACGTCCGGATCGTCGCCGGCAGCATGTTCACGCCCGGCAACGACGAACTGATCGTCGGCCAGGGGCTGGTCGAACGCATCGCCAACTGCAAGGTCGGCGACACGCTGCGCATCAACACCGGGACCTTCCGGATCGCCGGCGTGTTCGCCGGCAAGGGTGGCTACCAGAGCGAGATCTGGGGCGACCTCGAACGGCTGTCCGAAGCGCTGCAGCGCCCGGTGCGCAGCCGGGTGCTCGCCAAGATGAGGCCCGACGTCGACCTCGCGGCCCTCGAAGAGCGCTTCGCGGCCGATCTGCGCGTGCAACCGAGGATCCAGACCGAACGCGCCTACCTGAAGAGCCAGACCGGCCGGCTGGAGACGACGTTCACGATCCTCGGCGGTTTCCTGGCGGCGATCATGGGGCTGGCCGCGGTGTTCACCGGCACGAATTCGATGCTCAGCGCGATCGGCGCCCGCTCGCACGAGATCGGCATCTTGAAGGCGATCGGCTACCGGCCGTTCGCGATCTTCCTGGCGTTCCTAGGCGAAGCGGTGCTGCTCGGCATGTTGGGCGGCCTCCTGGGCTGCCTGTTGGTGCTGCCGTTCCAGGGTGCCGAGACCGGCACGATGAACCAGACCTTCTCGGAGGTCACCTTCGCGTTCCGCACCACCGGCGACGTGCTGCTGCGGGCGATCGGCTTCGCGGCGGCGCTCGGCCTGGTCGGCGGCCTGTTCCCGGCCTGGCGCGCCGCCCGGATGACCCCCACCCAGGCATTGCGCCGCGGCTGAGCCGTCGCGCGCGCCCCGGCGCGCCAGCATGAACCCGTTCCGCCTCTACCGCGACGCGTTCGCCGGCCTGCCGGGCCGCACCTGGCTGCTGGCCGGGGCAGGGTTCCTGAACCGCGCCGGCTCGATGGTCGTGCCGTTCCTCGGGCTCTACCTGAAGGACCGCTTCGCCTACACGCCGACCGAAGCCGGCTTCGTGGTCGGCTTGTACGGCGCTGGTGCGTTCGTCGGCAGCTGGCTCGGCGGCTGGCTGTGCGATCGCCTCGGCGCGGTCCGCGTGCAGATCGCCACGTTGGTCGCCACCGCGATCTGGATGCTGGTGATGGCGCAGATCGCCGACCCGAACCTGCTGGCGGTCGCGACCTTCGTGCTCGGCGTCTGCAACGACGCATTCCGACCCGGCAGCATCACCGCCGCCGTCGAGAGCGTCGCGCCCCACCTGCGCCGCAAGGCCCTGTCGCTGAACCGGCTGGCGATGAACGCCGGCTGGGCGTTCGGGCCGACGATCGGCGGCGACCTGGTGCTGGTCGACTTCGGCTGGATGTTCTTCGCCAACGCTGCGGGTTGTGCCTGCGCCGCGCTGTGGCTGGCGGTGCGACTGCGCGGCTGGAATCCGCGCCCCGAGCCGCATCCGGACGCGGCGCGGGTGCCCCTGGAGCCATTCTCGGACCGGCACTTCCTCGGCCTGATGGGTGCGAACCTGTTGGTGCTGATCGCGTTCATGCAGTACTTCACGACCGGGTCGCGGGTGCTCGAGGACACCGGCTACGACAAGACGCAGATCGGCTGGTTCCTGGCCATCAATCCGATCGTGATCACGCTGTTCGAGATGCCGACCGTGCACCTGCTGCAGCGGCGACGCGCGCTGCCACTGGTCGCACTGGGCGCGGCGATCGTCGGGCTCGGCTACCTGGCGATGCTGTTGCCGCTGGGGTTCGTGGCCCTGCTGCTGGCGATGGTGCTGGTGGCGGCCGGCGAACTGCTGCAGATGCCGTTGCTCAGTGCGCACGTCAACGAACACGCGCCCAATCGGCTGCGCGCGGCCTACAACGGCGCCTACGGGATGACCTTCTGCCTGGCGCTGGTGCTGGCGCCACCGCTCGGTGGCTACGTCTACGACCACTTCGGCAGCACGGCGCTGTGGTGGGCCTGTGCCGGAGCCGGGCTGGTCTCCGCCGGCTGGGTGCTGGCCCTGGCCAGGCCGGTACCGGCACGTCCCTGACCAACGCGCTCGCCGCGGTGCCGCCCTGGTGACGCCCCGTCAGCGCAGGTCGGCGATCGGCACGCGCTGCGCGCCTCCGGACGGCCGGAACCACGTCGCCTCGGCGAACGGCTCGAACAGTTCGCCACTCGGCGTCGAGCGCAGGGCGAACTGCAGCGTGATCGCCCCCAGCCGCAGTTCCTCGTGGTCGAAGAAGCGGTCGTTGCTGACCACCAGGGCGTTGTGCTCGCGCGCCCACGCCAACACGTAGGCGTCGGCGGTGGCCTCCTGCGGGACCACGGCATAGCGCGGCCGGCCTGGCGTCACGTCGGCGCACCGGGCGCGCAACACGTCCTGTTGGTCGCGGCGGCAGCGGCGTGCAGTTCCCCAGTCGACGAACACCATCGTCGGCAGCCCGGGGCGCCAATCCGCCGCCCAGGCGGTGGCGGCGTCGAGGCGTTCGATCGCGCGGCGGCTGCCACTGGCGATCACGTTGCTGCCGTCGAGGACGATGCCGCGCAGCGGCGGTGGTTCGGGCAACGGCGGTTTCGGCCGTTTCATCGTGGTTCCTGCAACAGCGTGCGCAGCCGGTCGAGCGGCAGGGCCGGCACGGTGCGGCCCATGCCCGTGGTCGGCACCGCCGCGCACAGCGAATCGAGGATCGCCTGTTCGGTGGCGTCGGCCGCGGCGACGAACAGCGGACTCAACGCATCGCCGCGCAGGGTCTCGCCGCCGGCCGGCGTGGTCGAGAACGCCAGCGCATAGTCGCCGCTGCCGTGCGAGAAGCTGGCCCCGGTGCGCGCCATGCCGGCGAACGTGCGCGCGGCGAGCCGCCGCAACGCCGCGGCATCGAGCGGCGCATCGGTCGCCAGCACGATCCAGCACGAACCGTCGCGGTCGATCGCCCCGTGGTCGGCCGGCCGCAGGTGGCGGTGCACCGGCACGCCGTCGACGACCAGCGCCCCGCCGAAGTTGCTCTGCACCAGCACGCCGATCGTGTGGGAGCCGACCCGACGCGACGCGGTGCCGATGCCGCCTTTCCAGCCGAAACAGACCGTACCGGCTCCCGCTCCCACGGCACCGACCGCAACTTCGCCGGTGCTGGCCGCGGCGATCGCCGCGTGCACGTGTTCGCTGCCGAGCGGCCGGCTGCGGATGTCCGACAGCCGGCCGTCGTTGGTCTCGCCGACCACCACGTTCGCCGAGCGCACCGCCGCGTTCCCCGGCAAGGCCAGCAACCAATCGAGCAGGCCGTCGGCGACGCGATGCACGTTCAGCGTGCCGCACAGCGCGATCGGCGACTCGAGTTCGCCGAGTTCCTGCACCTGGGTGGTGCCGACCGCCTTGCCGAACCCGTTCTGCACCACCACCGCCGCCGGCAGCTTCCGCGCGAACGGGTTGCCACCGTGCGGCAGGATCACCGTGACCCCGGTGTGCAGGCGCTCCCCTTCGTGCAGCGTGTGGTGGCCCACCGCCACGCCCGGCACGTCGGTGATCGCATCGCGCGGACCTGCCGGTGAGGCACCGATGTGGATGCCGAGCTGGTTGGCGCGCAGGCGCGCGCCCGCCGCCCACGCCGGTCCGGGAGCTCCGGGCGGCGCCACACAGGCGGCGAACAACAGACCGGCGGCCAGGACCTCACGCATGCCGCCAGCATGCCCACCGAACGACGACCTCGCCATGCCGCGCTGGGCCGCGCTGGGCCGCTGGCAAGGCCCCTTGGCGCAACCCGACGCGCCCGGCCTGCGCATTCCTCACCCGGTCCGGTTTGCTCGCGTGCGCATTCGGGACCGGGTGAGGTATGCGCAGGGGGAGGTGCAACTCGTGACGGGAGGGGTGGTTGCGATAAGCTGGCGAACGTCATGGTGCACCCACCGCGCGACTACCAGCCGCATCTCGATGGCCTGCGGGCGATCGCGGTGTTGGCGGTGATCGTGTTCCACGCCGGGTTGGGGCTGCCGGGTGGGTTCGTCGGCGTCGATGCGTTCTTCGTGATCTCGGGGTACTTGATCCTGGGGCAGGTGTGGAAGGCGCTGGCCGACGGCACCTGGTCGCTGGCCGACTTCTGGCGGCGGCGGCTGCGGCGCATCGTGCCGGCGGTGACGGTGGTCACCGCGGTGACGTTGCTGGCCAGCTACTGGTGGATGCCGCCGGACGCACTGCGCAAGGCCGCCGAGATCGGCCTCGCCCAGCAGGTCGCCGCCGCCAACGTGTGGCTGTGGTTCACCGCCAACAGCTACTTCGCACACGAGAACCACTGGCAGCCCCTGCTGCACCTGTGGTCGCTCGGCGTCGAGGAGCAGTTCTACCTGGTCGCGCCGCTGCTGCTGTGGCTGCTGTTCCGTCTCGGCCGCAAAGTGGCCTTCGCCGGTCTGGCGCTGGCCGCCGCGGCTTCGTTCGTCACCTCGATCGCGATCACCCCGACGCGACCGTTCGACGCCTTCTACCTGCCGCATGCGCGCCTCTGGGAACTGACGCTCGGTGGCCTGTTCGCGATCGCCGTGCACGAAGGCTGGTGGCCGCGGCTGCGCGCCGCGCGCGGCACGTTCGCCGTCTGCGGGGCCCTGCTGCTGGTCGGCTCGATGGTCTGGTTCACCGAACGCACGGCGATTCCTGGCGCCATGGCGATGTTGCCGTGCCTTGGCGCGTTGTTGCTGATCGCCGCCGGCCAGGGCGATCCGGACCATGCCGCGGCCCGCCGGTTGGCGCACCCGCTGTTGCGCTACGTCGGCCTGCGTTCGTACTCGCTGTACCTGTGGCACTGGCCGTGCCTGGTGGTGCTGGCGATGCGCTGCGAAGACCAGGTGGTCGCCAAG
>DAIMFJ010000247.1:4676-8040 GCA_036724695.1 Planctomycetota bacterium | reverse complement strand
GACCACCGGCGCGACAGCCTTCGCCGAACGGCCGACTTCCCCTGCGCCTGGCCGCAGCCTACAACACCGCCCATGAGCGCTCCGGAGCCGAAGGACCCACCGAATCCCGACGTCGACACCGACGTTGTGGTCGACCACGACACCGACTCGCCGGCTGGCGGCGGCAAGGGTGGTGGGCCGGGGGTGGTGCTCGAAGGGGCCGGCTCGATGCTGGTCCAGGACACCCTGCCGGACACGTTGTTCGTGTTCCCGCTGCGCGCGGCGGTGCCGTTCCCGAACCTGATGATGCCGCTGCTGCTCGACTCGCAGGCGGCGCGCGACATCGTCGCCAAGGCCGAGGCGCACAACGGCTTCCTGCTGCTGGTCCTGCAGAAGGACCCCGAGCAGGAGCCGCAGACGAGCGAGGATCTGCACGAGGTCGGCGTGCTGACCCGGATCCTGCGCACGCTCAAACTGCCCGAGGGCGGCATGTCGGCGATGACGCAGGGCATGCGGCGCGTGCGCGTGCAGAAGCTGGTCCGTCAGAAGCCGTTCCTGGTCGCGCGCGTCAAGGAAGCGGTCGAGATCCCAGCCCAGGGCGAACGGGCCCAATCGCTGTTCCGGCTGCTGCAGAAGCAGATGCGGCAGCTCGCCGAGGTGCAGGAACAGGCCGACAGCGGCTTCGCGACCGCCCTGCTCAACGTCGACGACCCGAGCCAGCTCGCCGACTTCACGGCCGGCATCGTGCGCAAGGTCGAGGATCGGCAGCGGCTGTTGGCCACGCTCGACGTCGAGCAGCGCCTCGAGCTCGGCCTGCAGCTGGCGATGGCCGAGACCGAACTGGCGACGCTCGACAAGCAGATCCAGGGCGAGATCCGCGCCAAGGCCGAGAAGGCGCAGAAGGACTACTTCCTGCGCGAACAACTCAAGATCATCCGCCGCGAACTCGGCGAGGAGAAGGACCCGCGCACGCAGGAGATCGATCGCCTGCAGCAGGCGATCGACAAAGCGCGCCTGCCCGAGGCGGCGTTGGCGCGCGCCCGGGAGGAGATGAACCGCCTGCAGACCACGCCGGTCGAGTCGGCCGAGTACGGGGTCGTGCGCAACTACCTCGATTGGCTGACCAGCCTGCCGTGGTCGGTGTCGACGACCGATGACCCGGACCCGGCCCGCGCCGCGCGTGTGCTCGACGACGACCACTTCGGCCTCGACGAGGTCAAGCAGCGCATCCTCGAGTTCCTGGCCGTGCGCAAGCTCCGGCCGGGCCACCAGGGTTCGATCCTGTGCTTCGCGGGACCGCCCGGCGTCGGCAAGACCAGCCTCGGCCGCAGCATCGCGCGGGCGATGGGGCGCAAGTTCTGGCGTTTCTCGCTCGGCGGCATGCGCGACGAAGCGGAGATCAAGGGCCATCGCCGCACCTACATCGGCGCCTTGCCGGGCCGCATCCTGCAAGGTCTGAAGGCGAGCGGCAGCAACAACCCGGTGATCCTGCTCGACGAGCTCGACAAGCTCGGCAGCGACTTCCGCGGCGATCCGAGTTCGGCGCTGCTCGAAGTGCTCGATCCCGAGCAGAACCACGCCTTCGTCGACCACTACCTCGACGTGCCGTTCGACCTGTCGAAGGTGATGTTCCTGGCCACCGCGAACGTGCTGTCGCAGATCCCCGAGCCGCTGCGCGACCGCATGGAGATCCTCGAGATCCCGGGCTACCTGCTCGAGGAGAAGGTCGAGATCGGCCGGCGCCACCTGCTGCCCAAGCAGCTCGAACGGCACGGCCTGACCGCCAAGAACCTGTCGGTGCCGCTGCCGGTCTGGAAGCGCGTCGTCGGCGAGTACACCCGCGAAGCCGGCGTGCGCGGGCTCGACAAGGTCGTGCAGCGGCTGTGCCGGAAGAGCGCCCTCGACGTCGCCAAGGGCGGCAAAGGCCCGCAGAAGCTGTCGTTCGACGAAATGGAGCGTTTGCTCGGCCGCGCGCGCTTCAAACCCGAAGAACGTCGCAAGCAACTGTTGCCGGGCGTCGTGCAGGGGCTGGCCTGGACGCCGGTCGGCGGCGACGTGCTCTACGTCGAGGTCGTCACCAGCAAGGGCAAGGGCGGCATGCAGCTGACCGGCAGCCTCGGCGACGTGATGAGCGAATCGGCGCGGCTGGCGCTGAGCTTCCTGAAGAGCCGGCCCGAACGTTTCGGCGTCGACCTCTCGGCACTCGCCGAACTCGACCTGCACCTGCACTTCCCGGCTGGCGCGATCAAGAAGGACGGCCCGTCGGCGGGCATCGCGATCGCCTGCGCGTTCGTCGGGGCGTTGACCGGCCGCCGCATGCCCAACGACCTGGCGATGACCGGCGAGCTGACCGTGGTCGGCGAGGTGCTGCCGATCGGCGGCGTGCGCGAAAAGGTGCTCGCGGCGAAGAACTTCGGGCTGTCGCGCGTGGTGTTGCCCAGGGGCAACGAGCCCGACGTGCTCGAATTGAAGCCGGAGCTCGTCGCCGGGCTCGAGATCGTCTACGTCGAGCGGTTCGAGCAGGTCTACGACCTCTGCTTCGGTGGCGGGGCGGCGGCGCGCGGCAAGCCGGTGGCGAAGCCGTCGCGCCAGCAGCCGAGCCGCAAGGCGGCCAAGAAGGGCCCCGCCAAGCCGCGCCGTCGGGCTGGCAAGCCAGCGCGCGGCCGGTAGGTTGGCGACGATGCGCACGCTGCCGCTGTGGCTCATGGCACTGGCCACCGTCGCCACGGCCCAGGACGACGTCGACCTCACGGCGCGCGCCGGCAAGCTCGCCGCCGAAGCCGAGCGGGCCCTGACCACGTTCGCGCGCAGCGCCAGCGCCGGCAAGCTGCCGTCGCTGGCCCGTTCGGCCTTGCAGCTGCTCGGCGACGGCTACGGCGTCGCGGTCGCGCTGCCGAGCGGTGACGACGCCGCCAGTCCGGGCCAGCGCAGCAGCCTCGAACGGGCCTGGGCGACGTTGGGCAAACGCTTCGCGCCGAGCCACTTCGCGCTCGGCGAGCAGTTCCTGGCCGCCGGCGACGCGGTCGCCGCCGCGCAGCAGTTCGCGCTGTGCCTGCGCTACGACCCGGAGCACCGCGCCGCGCACGCAGCGCTCGGCCACCGCGAGGTCAACGGCTACTTCGGCAGCGACGAGCAGATCGCGTTCCTCGAGCGCTGGTTGGCGATCGACGCGCGCGCCCGCGAGCTGGCCGCCGACGACCGCGGCGCCGTGCTGCTGCCGGCGGCCGATTGCCCGGCGGAACTTCGGCAGGCCGGCCTCGCGGTGGTCGGTGCCAAGGCCGGGCCGTGGAAGGTCTGGACCACCTCGCCCGGCAGCGACGTGGCCCTCGACGCGGCGCGCTGGCTGTCGCGGGCCCACGAGCTGCTGGAGTTCCTGCTGCCGGCG
>DAIMFJ010000247.1:0-4666 GCA_036724695.1 Planctomycetota bacterium | reverse complement strand
CACGCTGCGGTCGGCGGTGACGCCGGCCATGAAGCGGTCGAAGGCCTCGCCCGGAACGCCGTGCGCAGCCGCCTGCGGGCGCAGGCGCCTTGCGACGCAGGTGTCGTACTCCGAATCGGGCGCAGGCATGGCGACGGCTGCCGGCGGGGCCGGCGCGGCGCGAGGCGCGGCTCGAAGCGCGGCCGGTGCATTGGCTGCTGCTGCTGCGCACCGAGGCCGAATGGCAGCGGTTCTTCACCGCCAATCCCGAACTGCTGGCGCGGCACAAGCTCGACCAACCGCCGGGCGGCAGTTCGTTCCGCGCGCAGACCAGCACCGGCACCGCCCAGATCTACCTCGGGCCAGCCGAGCACGAGAACGACCGGTTGGTCGCCGAAGTGACGATGTGGGGGTGCGCCGGGCGCTACAACGAAGGCCTCGGCCAGGGCCTCGTGCACACGATGACGTCGCTCTTGTGCGGCACGACGCTGACCTGGTATGGCGCCTTGCCGAAGACGGTGGCCTCGCCGCGCCAGGCCGTGCCGCGCGATCCGCGGGCCTGGGCGGCGCGCTTGCGCGAGGAACTGCTCGCCGGCCAGGACTGGCCGCTGGTGCAGCTGCCGCGCGAACGGCTGACGAGCTTCCGCGAGCAGGTCCGCATCAAGAGCTGGTCGTTCGTCGGCTGGCTGGTGGCGCGGCACCCGGTCGAATGGCCCCGCTGGTTCGTCGCGCTGGACCCGTCGCGCAAGCTGCTGCCCGAAGACGTCGAACGGGCGTGTCGGGACGCGTTCGGGCGCAGCGTCGACGAGCTCGAGCGGGAATGGCGCGAATTCGCGCGCGGAGACTCGGCATTGGCGAAGGCGGCGGCGCGCGGGCGCTGACCCTCAGCGCTGCCTGCGGCCGCAACCAGAGGTTGTGTCGTCGCTGATGCGACGACCAGAAGAGGCCGCAGGCGCTGACTTGCTTCGATCTCCTACTGCCGCTGCGCATCCAGCGAATCAGAGCTATGCGCGAAGAAACGCGGCAGTAGCAGATCACCGCGCGCGCCGCTGCCGTTCGACCTGCTGCCGCGCCTGGCTCATCGCCCAGCTGCAGATCGGACACTCCGCCGGCCGGTGCCCGACCGCCGGGCAGTGCGACCGGCCGAAGTAGATGATCTGCAGGTGCAGCACGTTCCAGCGCTCGCGCGGGAACACCTTGCAGAGGTCGCGTTCGGTGCGTTCGACGTTGCGGCCGTCGCTGAGACCCCAGCGCCACGCCAGCCGGTGGATGTGGGTGTCGACCGGGAACGCCGGCACGCCGAACGCCTGCGCCATCACCACGCTGGCGGTCTTGTGGCCGACGCCGGGCAGGGCCTCGAGCGCGGCCAGGTCGGCGGGCACCTGGCCGCCGTGCCGGTCGAGCAGCAGCCGCGACAGGGTGACGATCGCCTTGGCCTTCTGCGGCGACAGGCCGCACGGTCGGATCACCTCGCGGACCCGTTCGACCGGCAGTCCAGCCATGCGGTCGGGCGTGTCGGCCAGCGCGAACAGGGCCGGCGTGACCTGGTTGACGCGCACGTCGGTGCATTGCGCCGACAGCAACACCGCCACCAGCAACGTGAACGCGTCGCGGTGGTCCAGTGGCACCGGCGGAGCCGGGTGCAGTTCGTCGAGGATCGCGCCGATGCGCCGGGCCCGGTCCTGCCGTTTCATCGCCGGCATGCTACGGCCGGCGCGGCGGTGTGCACGGCCGCATCGCCTCGCTACACTGCCCGGCCCCGATGAACGACGCCTTCGTGACCTGGTTCGAACAGCTCTGGACCGAGCGCGAAGAGCGCGTCTACCGCTCGATCTTCGGCGACCTCGGCCGCGGCGTGCACGTCGCCGGCGACCGGCCGTTCCGCCAGTTCGGCAAGGACCCGCACCCCGGCTGGCACAACCACGGCGTGTTCGCGTGCCCGCCCAACCCCGAGCGCGACACCTGGCTGCACGTCACCTCGGGGCTCAGCAACCCCTGGAACCTCGACACGCCCGGCAAGGACCCGTCGGGTTTCTCGGGGCTCGGCTTCGAACTGGTGCTCGAGACGCCGCACGAGGCGCCGTGGGCGGTGGCATTGCTGCACAACCTGATGGCGTACGAACTGCTGGTCGCGATCGGCAGCTACGAGGGCCAGGAACTGTTCGAGTACGGCAACCGCATCCCGCTGCAGGCGTCGATCGATCCCGCCATCGACAGTGCGATCCGCTGGCTGCTGGTCGACCAGCCCAAGCACTACCCGTCGGCCTTCGACCTGCCGTCGGGCCGGGTCGATCTCTTCCACCTGGTCGGTGCGACCGAAGCCGAGGTCGGCTTCGCGCGGCAGACCAACCAGGACATGCTGCTGGCGCTGCTGGCTCGCGAGGGCGCGCATCCGGTCACCGACCCGCAGCGAAGCAGTCTGCGATGAGCGAACCGCTGCGCCGCCCGCTGCCGCCGCCGCTCCCCGTGTCGCCGTGCGTGCGGATCTGCCGCATCGACGCCGGGAGCGGGCTCTGCGTCGGCTGCCAGCGCACCCTGGCCGAGATCGCCGGTTGGCGCGACCTGGACGACGCCCAGCGGCGTGCGATCCTGGCCAGCTTGCCGGAACGGCAGGTCGGCATGGCGGCGGCGGCGACGCGCCGCGGCGGAGTGGCCGGTGGCACCGGTTACCCCGACGTGCGCCGGGGCTAAGCCAGCCGACGCCGCGCATTCGCGCGCGGCCAAGCCCTCCCCAGGAGTCTCCCATGACTGCGCCCCGCTTGTTCTGCGGCGCCGTGCTGGCCTCGTTCGCGCCACTCGTCGCCCAGGTCTACGACTACGTGCCGCCCCCCGGCGACATCGTGCTCAGCACCGACGACACGCTGATCCAGCCGGTCGGCGGCCCGCCGATCCGGGTCACCGGCGGCGTGTTCCGCTTCCGGCACGTCTACATCGGGCCGGGCACCAAGGTGCGCGGGGTCGGCAGCAAGCCGATGCTCTGGCTGGTCGACACGATGACGATCGCCGGCGAACTGTCGGTGTCCGGCAGCGACGGGCAGTCCGTCGACACGCTGAACAGCGCCAACTTCCCGGCCGCCGGCGGCCAAGGTGGCGCGGCGGGTGGTGACGGCGGCGTGGGCAGCCCGTCGGCCCTGGCGCGCAGCCTGACCGGCGGCCGCGGCAATGGGGTCGGCAATGCGCTGGGGCTGGGCGGTGCTGGTGGCATCCTGGCGGTCGGCTCGCTGTTCACCTTCCCGCCGCAACAACACGGCTCTGGCGGTGGTGGCGGTGCGTTCGCGACGTTCGGCGATCCGCATTACCGTTCGCCGGCCTTGGCCGGAACGGCGTTCCCGCAGCGCGGCGGCCAGGGTGGTTTCGGCGGCAACGCCGGCCCCAGCGGCAGCGCCGGCCGCAACGTGCCAGGCGGCGTCGCGGGGCTGCGGCCGTTCGCCGACGCGACCGACGAGAACGACTTCCTCGGCTACGGCTATGATGTCGCGCGCAGCCGTTTCGTGCCTGGCGAACTGCCGTTTTTCGTCGGCGGTGGTGGCGGTGGCGGCGGTGGCGACCTCGCCCCCAATGCCAATCCGCTCGACCCGAACTGGATCAACGACGCCCGGGGTGCTGGCGGTGGTGGCGGCGGCGGCTGCCTGATCGTCGCGGCCGGGACCGGGATCACGGTCTACGCGCCGGGGCGGATCACCGCCAATGGTGGCCACGGTGGTGGCGGCGAGCAAGCTGGTTCGTGCAATGCCGGCGGCGGCGGTGGTGGTGGGGCCGGTGGCCTGATCGTGCTCGGCACCGCCGGCAGCATCATGTTGCAGGTGCAGGGCGAGACCTACGCCAACCGCGACTACGACTTCGTGGTCTCGGCCGACGGTGGGGTCTGCCGGACCGGCGCGTTCGGCCCGGTGGTGGTGCCCGGCAAGTACCCTGGCAATGGTCTCAACACGATTGCCGGCGGTGACTACGACCGCCTCGGCCTCGGCGGCTTCGGCGGCATGGGCATCGTGCAGTTCGTCGTGCCCCCAGGCGACAACTCGGACGGCACGAACACCTACCTCGACGACCGCATCGTCTTGATGCGCGGCGCCTTCCCGCTGTTCGGCGCCGAGAAACGCCGCTTTCTGGCCTGGCGCGGCTACGAGAACGCCAATGGCGTGCGCGTCGACGACTTCGGCAATCCGACCAACATCGGCAGCAACGAAGGCGACATCCGCCCGGCACCGGTGCTGGTGCCGCTGTTCTGAACGCGGTGGGGTGGCTGGGGAGCGGTCAGGGCGCTCGTTGTGACAGCCCCTGCCCCGGCCCCGGCGCCGCGGGCTCGCCAGGGCCCCTCCGCCCGCCGGTCCAGATGTGCCGGCGCACCCGTCTGCCACCCTGGCATTGATACGACCACATCATATTAAGGTGCCTTAATCACGATCTTGCAATTCTTGCGCAAAATTCCCATGGCATGGGCATATCAGGGTAATCCCAGGGGTTGACGGTCCACCGGAGACGGGTAGGGTCTGGCGCATTCCAGCAGGCAGGGTAGGATTCAGGGGCTCGAGCGATGCCACCGCGCGGTGGTCTCGGGCGACCTGCGGAAGCCGCCTGCTGCGACCAGTTCGAAGGAAATTATGCAGAACGCAAGAAGTTCTCTGCTCCGGTCTCCGGTCTCCGGTCTCCGGTCTCCGGTCTCCGGTCTCCGGTCTCCGGTCTCCGG
>DAIMFJ010000246.1:0-8043 GCA_036724695.1 Planctomycetota bacterium | reverse complement strand
GGGTCGTCAGCGGCACGTTGTCGGCGAGCAGGCCGACCACGGCGACGGCGAGGCTGCTCTGGGCGAGCCCCGTGGCATGGCACTGGGCGACGCTGCCGAGCCACGGCAGGGCCTGGGCTTGCAGCGTCACCGTGCCCGCGCTGCCAGCGCAGCCGGTGCCGGTCACGGTCGAAGTCGCGGGGCAGGTCGAGGCCAGTCTCGCGAAGTGGGCGGAGCCCAGGCCGCCTGCCGTCTGGAAGGCGCCGCCGACCAGCACTTCGCCGTTCGGCAGCAGGGCGAGGGACTTGGCGGGGTTGCTGAGGCCGGCGCCGAACGGTGACCAGCTGGTACCGTCCCAGCGGGCGATGCCACCCATCGGCACGAGTGGGCTGCCGGGCAACCAACCGCCCCCGATCGCGACCAGGTCGCCGTTGGGCAAGGCCACGGCGCGGACCGGCGCACCGACGGTGCCCTGGCCGAGCATCTGCCAGCTCGAACCCGTCCAGCGACCCGACTTCGAGTTCAGGGTGCCACTGTGCACCGATCCCATGGCATACAGATCGCCCTGGGCACCTTCGACCAGGAAGTTCAGGCGCGTGACATTGTTGCCGAACTCGGCACGTCCCTGACCCAGTGCGGACCATTGGCCACTGCTGAGCCGGGCGATGCCGTTGGCCGGCACACCATCCACGGCGGTGAAGGTGCCGACGATCACAAGATCGCCATTGCGCATGCCGAGCATGTGGTGGACCTCCCCGTTGAGGGTCGTCGCCAGCCCGGACCAGGTGGTGCCGTTCCAGCGCCCGATCACGTAGCCCAGCCCGGAGTTGGCCGGCACGCATGCCGCAAGGTCACCGTTCGCAAGACCGGCGATCGGCAGTGGGTTCAGCACGACACCGTTCACCCCGGTAGGCGCCAGCACGCGCCAGGTCATGCCGTTCCAGGCGAGGAACCGTGGCGCCGAGACGCCGTCCTGGAACACGACCTCGCCGTTGGCGAGCTGGCCACACACCAGCAGCCAGGAGGTGGGATTCGGGGTCGGTGGCAGCAATTGCCAGGTTGCGCCATCCCAGCGGGCGCGCCCTGGTGCTTGCAGTGTGCCGATGCGGGTGAACCAGCCTTCGGCGAGGATGCCGCCGCCAGGCTCGACGAACAACTGGAGGACGTCGTCGTCGAAGGCCTGCCCGGGCACCATCGCTCGCCAGGTGCCCGCGAAGTGCCGCGCCACCCGCTGCGCCTGCGCGCCGCCGACCGTCTGGAAGCCACCGACGGCGACGAACTCACCGGCGGCCGTCTCGACGGCGGCCGACATCGCGCTTTGCTCGGTGCCCGGCACCGGCCGCGTCCAGTTCGTGCCGTTCCACTCCAGCAGGCCGCCGTCGCCGACGGCGAGCAGGTTGCCGTTGTGGCGCGTGGTCAGCGACACCACGTCGACAGGTACGTTGGTGGTGCCGACGCGCGTCCAGGTGCTGCCGTTCCAGAGTGCGACGTTGGACACACTGGTGGGGCCCGACGCCGTGAACTGGCCACCCGCCAGCACGTCGCCGTTCGGCAGCATGCGCAAGCTGCTGACCTGTGTGTAGACCGTGCTGGAGAGCCCCGCGCCGAGCGCGTGCCAGTTCGTACCGTCCCAGCGCGCGATGCCCGAGGTCGACAGCCCACCGACCTGCGTGAAGCGGCCGCCGATGTAGACGTCGCCGCTGCCGTGCACGGCCACGGCCCGCACCGACGGGTTGAAACTCGTGACGCCACTGCCGAGTGCCGACCAGTTGGTGCCGTCCCAGCGCGCCACGCGCGCGGCCGGCAGGGACCCGACGGCGTCGAAGTCGCCGCCGACGACGAGGTCGCCATTGGCCAGGAACGCGAGGTCGCGCACGGTGCCGTTCGGGCCGCTGCTGGCGATCGGCTGCCAATTGTGGCCGTCAAAGCGGGCGATGCGAAGCATCGGTGTGCCTCCGGAACCGAGGAAGTCGCCGACCGCATAGAGGTCGTTGTTCGGCGCGATGCGCAGGTTGTGCACCGGGCCGTCGAGTCCTGCGCCGAGTGGCACGAAGCGGTCGGCCGCGACGTCGTAGGCGACGACCCGCGAGAAGCGGGTCGTGCCGACCACTTCGAACTCGCCGCCGATCACGACGACCGGCGTCGCCGGACCGGCACTGCCGGGATCCCACGCGATCGCACAATGCGCACCGCGGTCGGCGCCGGCGAGCTGGCCGGGTTGCCAGGCGAGTCCGCACTGGGCGGGGGACGTGGCTTGCAGGATCGCGAGCAAGTTGGCGATCGTGACGAGGGTTGCCGGGTGTCCGTACGACGAACGGCTCATGGTGCTCCTGGGAGTTGGAGGAGGTTGCGAACCCCGGGTCGCCGCGACCCATAAGAGGGCATCCGCCATGGTAGCCCGTCCGAACCCCTGGTGACTGCCAGCTTCGCCACCGATTTCTTGTTGCTGCCGCAGTCGGCCGGGAGGTCCACGCGCGTCGCTCCGGGCGCCTGCGGCGCCGGATCGGGCCCCCGCTGGCGTTGCCGGCTTGGGCGCTTGCGCTTTGCCGACCGATACCGTACCCAGGACCCCAGATGGCCAAGCAAGGCGGTACCAAAGCGGGTGGCAAGAGCGACGCGCCCCAGGAGACCCTGATCGGTGACAACCGCAAGGCGCGGTTCCACTACGAGGTGATCGACCGCTTCGAAGCAGGGCTGGTGCTGCGCGGCACCGAGGTCAAGGTGCTCCGCCAAGGGCAGATCAGCCTCGACGAGGCCTATGCGCGCGTCGAAGGCGGGGCGGTCTGGCTGATCGGTGTCAACATCCCCGAGTACAGCCACGGCAACCTGCAGAACCACGAACCCAAACGCAAGCGCAAGTGCCTGCTGCACAAGCGCGAGGTCGTCAAGCTCAAGGCGCTCACCCAGCAGCAGGGCCTGACCCTGGTGCCGCTGCGGGTGTACTTCGGGGGGCGCGGGTTCGCGAAGGTGACGATCGGCGTCTGCAAGGGCCGCAAGACCCACGACAAGCGCGAGCACCTGAAGGCGAAGGACGCCAAACGCGAGATGCGCGAGGCGCGGTAGCGTGGGTGGTCCGGAACCTCGGCGGCGATGCCTCGTGGTGAGGGGGATTGCTGGGGCCTCCAGCGCGCCTTGAGCTAACATCCCGGCCTTGCTGCCGCGTACCGGTGGTGGCGATTCCTGGCGAGGTGCTCCATGCGCAAGGTTGGCTTGCTGGTCGCGGTGTTGCTGGGCACGGCATTGACCGTCTGGGCCGTGCTGCAGTGGTCGGTCGGAGAACCGGTCGCCCCGCCGGCGGCGGCGAACGAGGCGGTTGGCGAACCCGACCCTGCCGCGGGTGACCTCGCACCGGTGGCCGTCACCGACCGAGCGCCGTCAGGGGGCGTCGCGCCGACCGCCACCGTCGCCGATCGCTCGGCGGTCGCGGGCGGCCTGGCGGTGGTGCGGGTCGTCGCCACCTGGCCCGGATCACGCCCCGCGGCGGGCGTGGCCGTGTTCTGCGGGCCGACCGGCGAGGGCTTCTACCAGCCGGACCTGCACCTGCAGGAGACCGACGGCAACGGCGTCGCGACGTTCGTCGGGCTCGAGCCCGGCAAACACCAGTTGCGCTCGAATCGCGACGACCGGCTGACGATCGACGTGGTCGCCGGGGCGCAGGACGTGACGTTCGTGCTGGCGGCCGGCGTGCGCGTCGTCGGCTCGGTGCGCGATGCGAACGGCCAGGCGGTCGCCGGGGCGGGCATCTGGCTGCAGACGGCACGCACCAGTTGGGCAGGCGGTCGGCAGGTCGCCAGCAGCGACGAGCGGGGCGCGTTCGTGGTCGAGCACATGCCCAAACAGCGTTCGCTCGGCGCGTTCGCGAAGGGCCATGCGCCCAGCAAACTGGTCGATCTCGGCGAATGCGACACCAGCACCGAACCGGTGCAGGTCGAGCTGGTGCTTGGCCCGCCGGGTGGCGAGCTGGTGGGGGTCGTGCGCGATGCGCAGGGCAACCCGGTGCCCGGTGCCCTGGTCGCGGTCGGCAAACCGCCGCGTTTCCTCGACCATCGCGGCGGGGATCCCGTCGAGGTCTGGACACCGCGCTGCACGTCCAGCGACGCGCAAGGGTTGTTCGCGTTCGACGGGCTCGCGACCGGCGAACTGCCGGTCGCCGTGCGTGCGCCGCGCTTTGGCATCTGGCGCGGCAGTGCGTCGATCGCCGTCGGCGCGGTGGCGCACCTCGAGGTCGTGCTCGCGGCGGCGGCGAGCGTGGCTGGCACGGTGTACGGCGCCGACGGTGCGCCGTTGGCTGGTGCCGACGTGTCGCTGTACGACCGACCGCCCGGGACCAGCTGCTTGTCCGGTGGGCAGATCGACTACGACGAGGTGTTCGGGCACCTGCAGGCGTCGACCGACGGCGAAGGGCGGTACCGGATCGACGGCGTCGCTCCGGGCACGATCCACGCCTTCGCCCAGTTCCAGGAACGCACCGGCCCGCGGCGCCGACCGCGCGAAGGGGTCTCGGTGCTGTACGTGCGCGAGGAACTGCAGGCCGCCGCCGCCGCCGAGGTGGTCTGGAACCCGACCTTGTCGCCAGGCCACTGCGTCGCAGGCGTCGTGCTGTACGCCGATGGCCAGCCGCTCGGCGACGTGTTCGTCACGTTGAAGGACGAACGCAGCGGTGCCGAGAGCGTGATGACGAACGCGCGCGACGGCACGTTCTTGTTCCAGAACCTCGCCGCCTCGACGTTCGCGGTGCGCGTGCAGTACTGGGATTCGCCCAAGGGCACGCCGACGCTCGAACGCGGCGGCATCCATCCCGGCCAGGGGCGCGTCGAACTGCGCGCGCCGTTCGACAAGCCGGTCGAGGCGCAGCCGGGCACGGTGCTGGGCTGGGTCGACGACGCCGGCGCGCGGATCAGCCGTCCTGGCGCGGTGCGCGTCGAGTTGCACAGCGACCAGCGCTGGTTGCGGACCGACGGCAAGCTGGTCGACGGTGCGTACCGCTTCGCGAACGTCGATCCGTGCCGATTCCGCATCGTCTTGATCGAAGGCGAGACCGTGTTGGCGCGCAGCGACTGGCACGAGCTGTTGCCGGCCGCGACGGTCGATGCGGGTGTGCTGCGCACCGAACCCGGCGGTGCCTTGCGCATCGTGCTGCAGCGTGGGGTCGGCTGTGCGGAGCTCGAGCCGATGCTGTACCTCAGCCAGGGTTCGGCCGCCGGCCGAGCCACGGTCGAGCTGGGGCGCGGCTCGGAAGCACTGGTCACCAGCCTGACGCCTGGCGACTACGAGGTGACCGGGTATGCGAAGGGCATGTGCAGGATCGAAGCCCGCGCGGTCGTGCGGGCCGGCGAGACCAGCGAGGTGACGGTGGTCGCACAGGCCGGGGCGCTGCGGCGGTTCGAGGTGTGGTTGCCCAAGGACGGCAAGGCGACGGAGGGTACGTACCGGATCGTCGACGGCGAAAGGCGGCAGTTCGCCAGCCGCACGGTCTCGTTCGCGGGCATGCCCCGGCTGCCGTACCCGGCCGCGGTGACCGTGCCGGTCGGGCAGTGGCTGTTCGTCTTCGCGACCGACACCGGCGAACGCGGCGAAGTTGCGTTCGCCGTGGCGAGCGATCTGACGGAGGAAACGCTGCGCGTCGACGTGCGTTAGCTCGCGGCGGTTGCCGGCGGCGCCCCGGCGCTCAGCGTCGTCCTGGCGACGTCGGGGCCGAAGCGTCGTCCGTCGCCCCGCGGCGGCTCGCAACCAGCCGCACGACGACCTGCCGCGACGCGTCGCTCGGATGGCGGGCGATCAAGCCGTGGATGCCGGCCACTGCCCCATGGGGCGCGCCGCTCGGCCCGATCAGCACGCGCGCCAGCAGGCCCGGCTGGCCGTTCAGCAGCAGGACGACCGGCACGCTCCACAGCTCGTCGGGCCCACCGTCCAGCAAGGGTGACGCGACGCGCTCGGCAGCGAAGAAATCGACGGTGAACGTCACCCGCACGCCCCACTGGGTCAGGATCGACCACCACGACGGCAACGCCAGCACTTCGAACAGGATCTGCCGCGTCACCGGATTGGCCTGCAGGATCCGGAACAGGGCCTCGCACTTCGCCGCTCCCGCGCCGGCGTGGCGCACGTCGTCGTAGGCGGCGTCGTCGAGCGTCAGCACTGGCGCCGACTTGCCAGCCTCCACCCGACCTTGCATCACGTCGCGTTGGCGGTGGCCGGCGTGGCAGGCCGACAGCAGCCCGCGCTGCAGGTCGCCGACCAGCGCCGACGACGTGGCCCGGCGAAGCTCCTGGCCGGTGGCGTCGCAGGCGACGATCGCCAGCTGGGCCACCGGCAGGTCGCGGTACATCTCCGCCAGGCTCGGACCGCTCCGGCGGAACTCCTCCTGCCGCGCGGCGATCGCGAGTCGGCGGGCCTCGCCGGGCTGCACACGATCCTCGAAGTCGGCGACGAAGCGCCCCTCGAACGCCGGCGTGACGACGATCTGGTCGATGGCGACGGCGAGCCGCCACGACTTCCTGGTGCCGCCGTCGATGAGGTCGATCTGGAAGGTGACTTCGTCGCCGGCGGCCAGTGGTGCGGTCGAAGGTGGGGCGAGGTTCGTGCGGTCCGGGCCCGTTTGCAGGGCCGACGGCACGAGTTCGGTCAGCTGTTGCTGCCAGCCAGGGGTCGCTTCGGTCGCGCAACCACCCAGCCACGCAGTGCAGCCCAACGTCGCGAGCAAGGCGGTGCAGGGTCGTCTCGTCGGGTGGCGGGGCGGCGTGTCCATCGCGGGTGGCAGGGTTGCAGCATACGGTGCCGGCTCGCCAACGTGCCGCCGCGATCCTCACCAGTGCCGGATCCGCGTGCGCAGCCGCCGCGACGCCTGCAGTCCGAGTGCGTTGTTGCCGGGATCCAACGCCAGGAACTGCGTGGTCAGCGGCAGGCCGGCGAAGCTGGCCGAGTTCGGGATCGTCAGCGTGTCGCTGGCCACCCCGCTGCCGTTGGCGAAGCGCGTCTCGGTGGCCATCGGCACGACCAGCCCGTAGCAGAACGGTGCGCCGAAGTTCGCCAGGGACAGCGTCTGCGACTGCAGTCCGTAGACCAGGAACGTCGGCGCCCAGGGCCGCAGGTTCTCGCAGCGGAACGTCACTGCGGTGCCGGTCAGCGCGTTGCCGCTCGCCGATTGCAGCGTCGGCCCCTGCGTGCCGCTGCACGCAAAGCCACTGGCCGTGAACGGGTCGAGGTTGTCGAGCAGCGTGATCACGCGCGCGCCCAGGCTCTGCCAACCGAGGCCGACCACGCGGCCGCCGTTCTCGACGTCGTCGTCGAAACCGGCGAAGTAGCCGTTGCCCCACAAGGTCAGGCTCGGCAGCGTGTCGCGCACCAGCACCGCGCAGGCGCGGCCGGTCAGCACGTTCTCGAGTTCGTAGTCGTAGAGGCGCGCGTCGTGCTGGGCCAGGTAGCCCTGCACGTCGCTCGAGGTTGCGTTCGTGTAGACCCACCACGGCCGGTAGTCGCTGCCGGTGTTGGCGATCGAGATCACGTGGTAGCGGAGCTGGCCGTTCTCGGTGTACGGTTCGATGTCGATCGCGCGCCGGCCGAGGCCACTCAAGGTCGACCAGATCGAGCCCGGGGCGAGGTTGGTGTGCCACGACCAGGCCTTCTGCTGGGCACCGCTGTTGACGAACAGCAACGCGGCGAGCTTCTCCTGGCCGTTGTCGAGGTAGCGCTCGAGGTCGACGATGCGGGCGTTGTGCTGGTTGCACAGGGCGAGCAGTTCGGCGCGGGTCTTGTCGAGGAAGAAGTACCAACCGGCGCTGTAGACACCGGTGTTGCGCACCATGCTGCAATGCATGGTCAGGTTCGGTGGCAGTTGGTTGAGCTCGAACGTGCTGAGTCGGTAACCCTGCGCCGAGTAGCTCTGCACCTCGGCGAGGGTGGCGTTGCGCAGGTGGTGGTAGTCGACGCGTTCGTCGCTCTCGCGGTCGATCTGGGCGGGCAGCAGGCAGGCCGCGGCGGCGGCGAACAGGGTGGTGAGGAGGTGGCAGTTCATGGAGGTTTTGGTTGCCCACCTCCAGCGGAGCTGCCGCCGGAATCCCAAGT
>DAIMFJ010000245.1:382-8097 GCA_036724695.1 Planctomycetota bacterium | reverse complement strand
CACCCCAAGCGTGGTGATCCAAGGGGCCTGTCGCCGACGTCAGGATCGTGGGTACGCATCGGGTGCTTGGGGGTCATAAGGTCGTGTGCGGACTGCCCGCTACAGCAGTCACCTTGCGGCATCATACCGCAGCCGCGCAGCGAGACTGCGACGGACTGCCCTCCCAGCCGCCTCTGCTCTCTTGGCGCAAGCCATGACCGGCGTCAGGACCGCATCGCCACAGCTTTGCCGGGGCCGCCACCAGTCCATCCGCGAACCGTGACCTTGCCACTTGCTACTGCGGCACCCGTCGCGACTCTACGATGCCAAGCCCCCACACAGCCACCACGATGGCCACCGTCACGAGCCGCCCAGCGCCTGCACCCCGCCAGTCCGAACGAGGTTGGCTGCGTTCGTGGCCGACCGCCCTCGCCTGGCACGTCCTGGCAGCCGCCGGCGCGGCCTTCGCATCGCATTCGCTGACCGCGCCTGCCGGCAACTTCCACACCGTGCTGGCCCCCTACCTGACCGCCGCCGCCGCCGCCGTCGGCCTTGGGGCCAGCAGCCTGCTGGCGTGGTGGTGCTGGCGCGCCGCGACGCCGCCCGGAGTGCTCGCCGGAAACCGGACGTGGCTGTGGCCCCTCGCGGCGCTCGCGACCCTGTTCCTGGGCATCTGCGGTTGGGGTTTTTCCTGGTTCCTCGCCGCGGCAGCCGGTTGCTGAACGGCCCGGCGAGCCCCTCGCCCTGGGACCGCCCGTGCTTACCGGGTGTTTACGGAGTTCGCGAAGCCGACCGGCATCCTGAAGCCATGCCACTGCACCTGCTCACCGCCACCCTCTCGCTGCTGCCGCAAGCGCCTGGCGCACCGGCAGCCACCCCCGACGACCCGACCCGCTGGCTCGGCACCGCCTACCGCACCTCCGCCGCCCTCGGCGACGTCGGCGGGGACGGGGTCGCCGACCTCGTGATCGGTCGCAATGGCCCGCTGTCGGTCCGCTTTGGCCTGCCGAAGGGTGGCATCGAACGCTTCGGCCCGGAGCGCAGCACCGGCCACGAGGTCGGGGTCAGTTGCGAACAGGCCGGCCAGCCGCACCTCGTCGACGTCGACCGGGACGGCGATCTCGACCTCGTCGCCTTGCACACCCCACTCGGGTCCACCGGCTACGTCGCGTGGTTCGCCAACGACGGCAAGGGCAACTTCGCGCCGGCGCTGCGGTTGCAGGGCGTCGGCGGGGGCGAACTGCCGATCGATGGCTCGACCAGTGCCATGGCGCTCGCCGATTGGAATCGCGACGGCCATCTCGACCTGTTCGTCGCTCGCGGAGGGGTCGTCGTGCATCTCGGCAGTGCCAACGGCCTGGCCCGGCAGGCAGTCGACCTCGAGATCGCCACCAGCGGCCCCCTGGCGGTCGTCGACACCGATGCCGACGGCCAACTCGACGTCGTGGTCGGCACGGACACGGCGATCGTCCGGCACGCCCATCTGGCGCAGTGGCGCGGGCATGCCAACAAGCTCGCGGACGTTGCCAACGACGTCGCCCAAGCGCAGATCGCGTTCGCCGATTGGAACGGCGATGGTGCGATCGATCTGTTGCTCGTCGAACCTGCCTCGCCGCAGGCAATGACGCCACCCAACCTCGATGCCGGCGAGAAGGCCCATCTCGAGCGCAGCCTGCGCATCGTCGCGGCCCTCGAAGCCGAATTGCAGACCCTCAACCGCACGCCGCCGCCGCGCAACGACGCCGCGGCGATGCAGCGGCGCAGTGAGCAGCAGCGCGAACTGGCGCAGTGGCTGGCGGGACCGCGCGAGACGATCGCCAGGCTGCGCCGGCCGGCGGCGGCGACGGAGTATCGGACCACGCCGCGTTTGCTGCCCGGCACGAAGTGATCGGCTGCTCGCTTCAGTCGCCGCACACGCACTGAAGCGCGTTGCTGGCAGCGAACCCGCGCGGCGTGCCGGCGTCGAGCGCAAAGGCCTGGCTGGTCAGCTGCAGGCCCAGCAGGCTCGGCGCCGCGGGCACCGGCAGCGCGAAGGTCGCCGAGCCGCCGACCGAAGCGACCGCCACCTGCGTCGCGACGGCCCCGTGCGGGGCGATCTCGCAACCCTGGTAGGCCGTGTTGCCGAGTTGGGTGCCGATCGCCAGGGCGGCCAGCGTGCTCGGCACCAGGGCCGAGGCGCGGTGGCCGAACCCGGCGGCACCGAGCTGCGGCGCGGCCAACACGTCGAGCATCGGCGAGCCCGCAGCACCAGCACAGCCCGCGGCGATCGGCTGCACGGACGAGGCACCGACGGCGCGCAGCGGCAGCGCGCGCAACTCGTTGCCGACCTGGTCGTCGGCGGCGAGCAAGTACGCGTTGCCGCCGGCGATGCCGAGCAGTTGCGGATTCGAGCCGTTCGGGCCGGGGTTGATCTCGCCGAGCGGCGCGGTGCCGTTCGCGGTGCCGTCGCTGGTCCACGGCTCGATGCCGAGCAGGGGATCGGCGACCGACAGCAGCAGGTCGTCGCCGTCGCCGAGACGGCGGACCTCGACGAGTCCCGACAGCGGCCCCGGTTGCAGGTCGCGCACCAGCACCAATTGGCTCGTCGCGGCGTCGTATCGCCACAGTTCGGTGCCCGTCGCCGGTTCGCTCAGCGCCACGAACAGGCCCCTGGCGGTGCGCACGATCTGGTTCGCCGTCGCGCCGCCCGGCAGCGCCGCCAGCACCACCGTGCCCTGGACCGTGCCATTGGTGCGGTAGAGATGGCCGGCATCCGCGAAGTGCACCGCGTCGCCGAACGGTTCGAGTTCCGCGGTCTGCACGGTGGCGGGGTGCAGCAGCTGCGTGCCAGCCACCGTGCCATCGGTGGCGCGCAGCCCCTGGGCGTCGCCGTAGACCAGCCGACCCGCCACGATGCCGAGCACCGTGGTGACCGGCAGGTTGGCGAGGACGACCGGGGCAGCGAGGCCGTCGGTGCCGAGCATGGGTTGCCCGACCCCGGTCATCGCCAGCGCGTTGGGCAACGCATACAGCTGCGGCTGGAAGAGGTTCACCGGTGGCCGCGCCGGCAAGGCGTAGGTGCCGTTCGCCGTGCCGTCGCTGCGGAACACCTGGTCGCCGCTGCACGCGAACAGGATGCCGTCGCGGACCGCGAGACTGTAGCCGAGCTGGCTCGCCGGCAGCGGCAAGGTGGCCGTGCCTGGCAGGGTGCCGTCACTGACCAGGACGGTGGTGTCGAGGGTATTGCGCACCGCAACAGCCACCCGGCTGCCGAACGCGACGAAACGTTCGCCGGTCGAGAATTGCGAGGTCGAGCCGGGACCCGGCGTGCGGTCGAGCACGGTGGTGCCCGCTGCCGTGCCGTCGCTGCTCCACAGTTCGCGGCCGGTCACCCCGTCGTCGGCGAAGAACAGCAGGCGATCGCGCAGCCGCACGGCGGCGGTCCGGTCCTGACCGGCGAGGGTGCGATTCAGATCGACGACCAACGTCGGCGGCTGCTGCGGCGTCGCGAAGTGCAGTTCGAGACCGGCGGTCGGGTGCTGTTCGGACAGCAAAACGCCGCCACCGAACGGCACGATCGGTGCGCCCAGGCCCTGGGTGGTCGGTCCGATCACCTGCAGCGACTGCGGCCCGGTGCACAGGCACAGGTGGGTGCCGGTCGAAGTCGGCGTCGCCGAGAACCAGATGCCCTGCGCCGAGGCGACGAGGGTGGTCGGGCTGCCGTTCGCGGCGCCCGGCCGCAGGTCCTGCACGAGGCTGGTGCCGGCCGCCGTGCCGTCGCTCGACCACAGTTCGAAACCCGTCGCGACCTGGCTCCCGACACCCGAGAAGTACATGCGGCCGAGGTGCACCACCATCTGGCTCAGCGTGTGGCAAGGCATGTTGGGCACTTCGGCGGTGCCGGCCGCCGTGCCATCGCTGGTCCACAGGTCGCCATTGGCGACGAAGGCGAGCCCGCTCGCGAACGCCACCAGCGGCGAGTTGCCTTGCAACTGCAGCGTCGTCGACAGTCCGGCGATCGCGCCGTGGTTGACGGTGCCGGCGACCGTGCCGTCGGTGGAGCCGAGCTCGATGCGCCCCGGCTGGGCGCGCAGGAAGTACAGCCGCCCGGCGAACTCCACCACACCGGTCTGGGACGGCCGTTGGGGCGAGCGCACCACGTGGGTGGCGACGACGTGCGAGCCGCCCACGGTGCCGTCGGTGACGCACAGGTCGTAGCCCAGCGAGGTACCGACCGCGCCTGGCGAGACCGCGCCGAAGCCATAGGCGAGACCCTGCCGTTCGAACAGGAACGCGAAGCCGGTCAGCCCCGGAGCCAACTGCGTGCCAGCCGCTGTCAGGTCGCTCACGTACGTCGCGACCGGCGCATAGACGTTGGTGGTGGCGTATTGGATCACGTAGTGGCCGTTCGGCAGCCGTGCGGCGAGGAACAGGCCGTCGGGGAGGCCGAGGTTGCCGAGGCGCTGCGTGCCGGCCGGCGTGCCGTCGGTCCGCACGAATTCGAGCAGCCCGTCGGCCGGCCGCACGACGTACAACGCCTCGCCGGCGGACGCCGCGAGAAAGGTCGCGCGCGAGCCGAGGAAGCCGGGCCGGAAGTCGCCGATCGGCCGGGTGCCAGCCGCGGTGCCGTCGGTGACGTGCGGTTCGGGGCCACCCAGGAACGAGGAGGCGACGAAGAACGCGCGGTTGCCGGCGCTGCGGATCTGCGTCGGGGCGCCGTTCGCGGTCGAGTTGAGCACGCCCGGCTGCAGGTCGCGGACCAGTTGCACCTGGGCGATGCCCTCGGCGCCGAGCAGGCCGACGGCGGCAAGCGCCGCCAGGGCAGCCCGGCGAGGCCGCCGCAGCGGGACCAGACCAGAGTGCCAGAAGGAGCCAGACTCGCCCGCAGGGAACCCGCGGACGACCGACGAAGCCGAATGGGACACGAAGGAACCTCTCGAAACCCGAGTTGTGGCCAGCGGCGACCGGCAGCAGGATTATGCCGGAACTGGCGCCGGGTAACCAACTCGAACGAGGTGTGCCCCCCCCGCGAGCCCGACTCACCCGCACACCCCCCGGCCGCTTGGACCGTCGTGTGCAGCCGGCTCGGCAACCGCCTGCCTCGACGGCGGGAGATCGCGCCCATCCGGCCTGGCACCGCCCCCAGAAATGCCACAGGCCCGGCACCTCACGGTGCCGAGCCTGTGGCGTTCGGATCGCCCCCACCCGCCAGCACCGCCCGGATCGGCGAACCGAACCGGGCTCTGGAGGAGGGAGCCGGCGATGCCTCGATCAGAGGTTGCTGATCGTGCTGGCCATGCCGTTGCTGGTGATCACACCAAGCGCGTTGGCGCCGGGCACCAGCGAAGCCGACTGCACGTACAGCGTGGCGCCGATGAACAGCGTGCTGGTCGGGATCGCCAGCGAGTTGCTCACGCTCGGGCCACCGATCATGCCGACCAGGACCGCCGCGCTGAGGTCGACGAACTGGAGGCAGTCAGCGGCACCCGGGATCGCGTCGCCCGGGTTGATCTGGCCGAAGCTGAAGACGCCGACCGTGTACAGAGCGCCGGCAGGCACGTTGTCGGTCGTGTAGACCACGGTGTTGCCGAGGACCGGCGTCGGCGAGGCGGTCTGCGTGAGCGGCAGCACGTCGGCGCCCGGGAGGACGATCGTGGCCGGCACGGCAGTCGTCAGGTCGATGCTGCCCGGGTTGAAGGAAGAGCCAGCCGGCGAATAGCCGACCACCCAGCCCTCACCACCGGTGAAGCCATTGATGCTGACGGTGTCCATCGCCCCGAACACGAAGTCGACGTGACCGTTGGCCAGATCGAACTGGAGCTGGAACGTGCTGGTGACGGTGCCCGGCGAAGTGCCGACGTAACCGATCACGTCGAGCCAGGTGATGTAGGCGACAGTGCCCACTTCTTCGAACCAGACGTTGCCGGTGGCGTTGCAGATGAAGTCGCGCCAGACGTTCCAGGAGGCCTGGGGACGGGTGAGCATGGCTCCCGGCGTCGGCTGGAAGCTGGTGCCGTTGCCGACGGCGGCGGACACGAAGCCGTTCGAGCAGACATCGAACGACGAGGTCGAACCACCTGGGAAGGTGAACGGCGCACTCAGCGCAACCTGGGTGTTGCTGTCGTCACCGAGGTTGAGGTTGGTCGCGGTGCCCGACGGGGTCACGAAGGCCGCGGTGCTCGGCATCACGACGTAGCCCGAGCCCGTGTTGAACATGCGGAAGGCAGTGTTCGACAGGTCGATCGACGGCGTGGTCGTGAAGTGCTCGTAGAACGACGCCCCCGTGGCGCCACAGCCGGCCCCGTAGCTGATGTTCGTGGCGATCTGGGCCTGGGTCCAGGTGTACGTCAGGCCATTGGCGATCACGTTCGCCGGGCTGACGTTGTTGAACACCATGCCCGAGGTGTTGACGGTGCCCTGGACCGAGTTGACCCAGTCGTCGTTGACACCCTTCGTGTTGAGGCGGTTGTTGACGTCGGTCGCGAACGCATTGGTCGGACCACGCAGGCCGACCTGGTTGACCGTGGTCAACGTCGACGCGCCGGGCGTGCAGTCCCCGTAGACGACGGCGATGTCGCCCGTCGCCTCGGCGAGGCGGATCTGGAAGTTCAGCCGCATGTCGCGCACCGTGGTCAGCGTGGTGCCGAAGCGCTTGAACCCGCTCCACTGCACGACGAACTCGCGGTTCGGGGCCGAGCCGACGGTGTCGTAGCTGAGTTCGGACCAGGGGCCGTAGGCGGTGACCGCGGCCGTGGTGTTGGTCGCCGTGGCGACGGCGCTCATCTGGATGTCGGTCCCGAGGATCGCGACCACGGTTGCGCCGGTGGGGATCCCGGTGCCGACCAACTGGTCGCCGACCTGGATCGGGCCGAACGAGGTCACGCCGGTGATCATGTCACTGCCCAGCGTGCGCGAACCGAGGAACGCGAAGCCGGCCTGGAGGTCGCGCCCGAATGCCGACACCGCACCGGCGTAGGCCGTGGAGTTCGACAGGGGGACGTAGTTCGAGGTGCCAGGGGCGGTTGCGCCAAAGCTGATGAAACCGTTCGTGCTGACGTGGATCTGCGTCTGGGCCACGTTGTCGAAATTGAACGAGAACGGCAGGGTCACCGCGAACGTCGCGTCGTCGAGAGTGTTGGCAGGGCTGCCGGTGCCCAGCACCGTGCCGCCGGTGATCGGCGTGTAGCTGCCGACGTTCTGGGTGAATGCGTAGCCGGTGGCGACTTGCGCACTGGCGAAGCTGGCCAAAGCCAGGAGCGCACTGGCGGCGAGCGCCGGAGAAGCGAGGAAACGAGCAACGGGCATCGAGATGACTCCAGGTTGAAGAGCAGGGAAGCGCAGAATCAAGGTTCTGGCTCAGGGCAGCATACCCCGAATGAGCCAACCAGCGTAAGCAAGTCGAGCCATCGGACAAGCCCCTGCGGTCGCTCTCATTTCGGAACGACGCATGCGCACGATGCCCCATTTCGACAGAGCGGAAGCCCCACGCGGATCCGGCGATCTGCGCCACCACGATCCAACATGGGCCACACCGAGATCACCAGCCAACGCACCTGCGGTGCGAGCCTCCCAACCTGCACGTGAATGGACCCGGCAATCCGATGCATGGCAATGCCAAGGCAGCGCCCTGCAAACCGCGTAGACTCCGATGACATGGCAGCAACCGTGGCCACCGCGGTCATCGGGCGACCGGCCGGCAGCATCCGAGCCGACCTCCCCGACGAAACCCCGTGGACGCCTCCCTGCCCCCCACACCA
>DAIMFJ010000245.1:0-372 GCA_036724695.1 Planctomycetota bacterium | reverse complement strand
ACTCGGCCTGCGGCTGCGCAGTTTCGAACGGCGACTGGAGGATACCACCGAACCGGACCGGCGCACCGCCGCCTACCGCGAACTGGACCGCGCCGTGCAGGCGTTCTTCCGGCTCGACAATGCCGGTGTCGCCAAGGCGATCGACGCCGCCGACCGGGCCCTGCGCGCCGCCGACGACGGCGCGGCGCAGCGGTTCGCGGCGACGCTGGGGTTGGCGTTCGCGGCGCGCCTCGTGCCGACCGGCGACGGCGCGGTCGCGTTCACGGTCCGCTCGGTGTACCGCGCCGCGGCCGACGAGGCCGCGGACAGCGGCGACGACCTCGCCCTGCCCGACGGTCTGGTGCTCCGCATCGAGGCTTTGCCGGGTGCTGC
>DAIMFJ010000244.1:6556-8146 GCA_036724695.1 Planctomycetota bacterium | reverse complement strand
CAGGTCGACCATCTCGTCGTGGAATATCTCGCGGTGCTCGATGGTGCGCTGCAGCCGGTGCAGGCCCTGCAGTTCGGTCTGGATGTGGTGGTAACACCCCTGGTCGGCACGGCGTCGCAGTTCCTCGTGCAACCGCGCGACAAGTTTCAGGACATCCGTGTGCAACACGGATGTCGAACCCTCGGCATCTGCACCTATCAAACTGCCAGGGGTTCTACTGGGTCTAGCCGGCTCCGTTTCCATCCTCCGATCGTACGTTCCTTCCGAACCCGACACCAGCCCCTCCCCCAGCCAACCGCTGCTGCGCGCCGATCTGCACCTGCGACACCCGTATGACGATGCCCCGCAAACGCCAGATGCAAAGCGTCGTCGCCGCCGCGGCCAGGGTCCCCCAGCGGTCGAAGCTGTCGGGCACGATGCGCAGCGCCATCCAACCCCACAGTACCACCGTGCCCAGGCACAGCGCCTGCAGCCACAACAGCGTCTTGTCGGCACGTACCTGGTAGACACGACAACGCTGGCGCAGGATCGTGAACGGCAGGAAGAACTGCGCCACCGGCACGAACCAACCGTACGTCGACCAGGTGGTCGAGAAACGCGGCACCAGGCCGTGGTCGAGCGCCAGCTGGTGGGAATGCAGCGACCAGGATGCCAGCGCCACGGCGACGAACACCCCCACCAGCAGCGTATTGCCCACGACGGCCCCGTAGTCCAGCTCCGCCGCCCACGGCGCGCGGCCGGTCGTGTACAGGAGCGCGACGACGGTCCACCCGGCGGCGACCGCGGCGGCGACCGCGAGGACGTTGCTGCTCCGCCGCGCCACCTGCGCAAAGGTCCGATCCTTGGCCATCGCAGCACGTTCTCACATCAAGCTGCTCGGATCCACGTCCAACGTGATCCGGCAACTGCGCGTCGCCAGGTCCTCGACCGTGCCGATCGCCGCCATCGCCGCCTGGAACGACGCCGGCTGGAAGCACTTGACCAGCACGTGCCAGCGCCAGTGGTCCTTGACCTTGGCGACCACCGCCGGTGCCGGGCCGAGCACTTCGACGTCGGGCATGCGGGCCAACGGCACCACCGCCTGCTTGAGCAGGTCCTGCGCTTCGGCCTCGCGCGGCGCTTCGGCGAGGATACGCAACAAGCGCGCGAACGGCGGGTAGCCGGTCAGTTTGCGGAACGTCAGTTCCTGTTGCACGAACGCGTCGTAGTCGTTGTTGGCCGCCGCCGCGACCGCGTAGTTGTCCGGGCAGAAGGTCTGGATCACCACCGTGCCGGCCTTCTCGCCGCGGCCGGCCCGCCCGGCGACCTGGTGCAACAACTGGAACGTGCGCTCCGCGGCGCGGTAGTCGGGCACGAACAACCCGGTGTCGGCCGACACCACGCCGACCAGCGTCACGTCGGGGAAGTCGAGCCCCTTGGCGATCATCTGCGTGCCGATCAGCACGTCGATGTGGCGCTTGCGGAACGCCCCCAGCACGCGTTCGTGCGCGCCGCGTTCGGCCATCGTGTCGGCGTCCATGCGCGCGACGATCGCCTCGGGGAAGTGGCTCTTCACGGCGTGCTCGAGCCGTTCGGTGCCGACCCCGAGCT
>DAIMFJ010000244.1:1379-6546 GCA_036724695.1 Planctomycetota bacterium | reverse complement strand
GCTCGTGCATGCCGGCGTGTTGGCAGGTCGGGCAGACCTCGGGGCGCCGCTTCTCGTTGCAGCACCAATGGCAGACCAGGCGACCGCGGCGCACGTGCCAGGTCATCGACACCGAGCAGGCCTCGCACTTGACGGCCTCGCCGCAGCCGGGGCACAGCAGCACCGGCGAGTAGCCGCGGCGATTCAAGAACAGCAGCACCTGGTCGCGCGCCGCGAGGCGTTCCTGCATCATCACCAACAGCGTGCGCGACAGCACCACGCCGGCACGCCGCGTCTCCTTCGGCTCGCTGCGCAGGTCCTGCACGACGATCTTCGGCAACCGCCCGGCCCCGGCGCGTTGCGGCAACGTGAGCAGCTCGTAGATGCCGCGCCGCGCCTTGCCGATCGACTCGAGCGTCGGCGTCGCCGAGCCGAGCACGACGACCGCGTTCTCGATCTCGCCGCGCACGATCGCCATCTCGCGGGCGTGGTAGCGCGGTGTGCTGTCCTGCTTGAACGACGCCTCGTGCTCCTCGTCGACGACGATCAAGCCGAGGTTCTGCACCGGTGCGAACAGCGCCGAACGCGCCCCGACCGCGACCTTGGCGTGGCCCTGCAGGAGCCGCTGCCATTGCCGACCGCGTTCGGCGTCGGTGAGGCCACTGTGCAACACGGCGACGTCCGGGAACCGCGACGCGAAGCGACCGACGGTCTGCGGCGTCAGCGAGATCTCCGGCACCAGCACGATCGCGCTGCGGCCGAGCTGCTGCACCGCTTCGAGGATGCGCAGGTAGACCTCGGTCTTGCCGCTGCCGGTGACCCCGTGCAGCAGGAACGTGCGGTGCTTGCCGGCGGCGATCCAGGTGCCAACCGCGGCGACCGCCTGTTCCTGATGGCGGTTGAGCTGGTGGCGTTCGGCGCGCTCCTCGAGGGCTGGCACCAGCTCTGCGAGGGTCTCGGCGATCATCGTGCGGCGCAAGATGCCGTGCTTGACCAGCGTCTGCCACGGGCTGTCGCTGGTCTGCGTGCGGCGCTTGAGGTCCAGGATCGGCATCGGCCCGCCGAACTCGAGCACGGTGCGCAGGACGCGCGACTGCTGCTGGTGCTTCTCCTCGAGTTCGAGCACCGCCTGCATGGCGAGGTCGTGGGGTGCCAGCAGTTCGACGTGCGGAATGCGCTTCTGGCCGCGGCGTTTGGCAACCGACGGCAAGGTCGCGTCGAGCGCCTCGCCGAGCGAGCAGCCGTAGGTCGCAGCCATGCGCCGGCTGAGTTCGAGCAGCGACGGCGGCAGGATCGTCTCGGCGTCCAACACGGCCACGATCGGCTTGACCTTGGCCGGCGGCAGGTCGGTCTGGTCGGCGACCGCGACGACGATGCCGCCGAGCGCGCGCCCGTGGAAGTCGACCCGCACGCGGTTGCCCGGCCGCGCCGAGCTCCCCGGTGGCAGCGCATAGGTGAACTCGCGCCGCAGCGGCAGGTTCAACGCCACCTGGACGTACCTCTCAGCCTGCGATCGGTCGGGGTCGGTCATCGGCGGATCGGCCATGGAAGCACCCGGAACGCAGAACGCAAGCCGCGACTGCCGCCTACAATCGGCCGGACATGCTCCGCCGACTTGCCACCACCTTGTTCGCCGTCGCGCTGACGACGGCTGCCGCCACCGCCCAAGAGCCGCCGCCGCGGGTCGTGCCCTACCCGATCGATCCGTCGCCGAACTTCCTGGCCGCGGTCGCCAACGGCACGCGCACGCTGACCGGCGTGCCGGGCCCCAACCACTGGACCAGCTACGCGCACTACGAACTCGCCGCCGAGCTGGATCCGGTGCAGAAGCGGGTCACCGGCAAGGCGCGTCTGACCTGGCACAACCGTTCGCCTGCTCCCGTCAACCGACTGGTCGTGCACTGCTACCAGGATCTGATGAAGGCCAACGCGATGCGCACCCGCGTCGTCGTGCCGACGCCGGGCTTCGAACTGGGTCGCGTCGCGATCGACGGCGAAGCGGTGCGCGCGACGCCGCGCGACACGCTCCTGAACCTGCGCCTGCCCAACGCCGTCGCGCCCGGTGGCAAGACCACCGTCGAGATCGACTGGGCCTACGAGGTGCCAAAGGCCGGCACCGCACCGCGCACCGGCTGGGAGGGCGAGGACGTGTTCTACCTCGCCTACTGGTATCCGCAGTTCGCGGTGTACGACGACGTCGACGGCTGGGTCGCCGACCCGTACCGCGGCAACGGCGAGTTCTACATGGGCTACGCCGACTACGACATCGCGTTCACGGTGCCGAGAGGCTACCTGGTGCGCGCGACCGGCGTGTTGCAGAACCCCACCGAGGTGCTGACGCCAAAGGCGCTGGCCGCGCTCGACAAGGCCCGCGAGACGCGCGAGATCCAGAAGGTGATCGACGCCGACGACCTGCAGAACGGCACCGCGCTGGTCGCCGGCGCGAACGGCAAGAGCACCTGGCGCTTCCACGCCGAGAACGTGCGCGACGCGGCGGTCAGCATCGCCCGCACCTACCTGTGGGACGCCACCCACGCGGTCGTGAAGGACAAGCACGGCCCCGGCCAGGACGGCATCTGCGAGATCCACGCCGTCTACGAACGCAACTCCGGCGACTGGGTGCGCGGCGCCGAGTACACGCGCCACACCATCGAGTACATGTCGAGGATGGTGTTCCCGTACCCGTGGCCGCACATGACCGCCTGCGAGGGCATCATCGGCGGCGGCATGGAGTTCCCGATGATGACGATCGTCGGCGGCACGCGCCCGGCCGGCACGATCGCGCACGAAGTCGTGCACATGTGGTTCCCGATGGTCGTCGGGAGCAACGAGATGCGCTTCGCGTGGCAGGACGTGGGCTTCACCTCGTTCTGGACGACGCTGTGCCGCGACGACTTCCAGGGCCGCCAGAACGGCCCGCGCGCCGACATCCTGAGCGTCGCCAACACGATCGCCCGCGGCGGCGACGAGGTGCTGATGCGCCACGGCGACACGTATGGCACCGACAACTTCGGTTTCGCCAGCTACAGCAAGACCGCGGCGGTGCTGCACCAGACGAGAGCGATGCTCGGCGACGAACCGTTCTTCGCGGCGTTCCGCAGGTACACCGCCGATTGGGCCTACAAGCACCCGCAGCCGCTCGACTTCTTCCGTTCGTTCGCGGCCTCGGTCGGCCAGGACCTGGAGCCGTACTTTCGCACCTGGTTCTACGAGAAGTGGTCGCTCGACCACGCGGTCGGCAAGGTCGAAGCGAACGGGGCTGGCACGCTGGTGACCGTGCTCGACCGCGGCCGCGCCTGGCATCCCTGCGTCGTCGAAGTCGCCTACGCGGACGGCCGCACCGAGCGGCAGCTCGTGCCGATGTTGCACTGGCGCACGACGACCAGTGCCGAGCTGCGCTTCGGCGCCGACGTCGTGAAGGTCACCCTCGATCCGGACCTCGGCACGATCGACGTCGATCGCAAGAACAACGTCTGGGAGAAGTGAGCGAGGCGCGGCGAGACGCTCAGCGCCCGCCGCCGGCTTCGTACAGGTACCACGTCCACAGCTGGCCCCACGCCGCGTGCAACTTGGCGCGGGCCGGGCCGGACAACTGCTCGTGGTCGTCGATCGCCAGCGCGGTGAAGCCGGTCGCGTGCTCGAGGTAGTCGAGCAGCCGGCTCGCTCGCGCGATCCCGCGCTGGTCGGCGCGGCCCTGGGCCACTTCGAGCGCGGCCATCGCCAGGGCATCGGGCTGGTGACGCTGCAGCCGTTCGGCGGCGGCCGCGACCTCGAGTTTGCCGTTGCCGAGATCGTCGAGCGTGCGGCGCACCTGGGCCAGTTCGCTCGCCGACAGGTGGTAGTTGACGCGGAACTTCGGCGCTTCGACCGACACGGTGCCGCGCGCCCCGAACTCGCGGGCCTTCGCGGCAGTCGCTTCGATCAGCGCGCGCTGACCGGCGAGCTTCGCCTCGGCAGCCTGCCGTTCGGCCTCGGCGAGGGCGCGCCAGTCGGGCGGTGCGGGGCTGACGATGCCGCGCAGGCCGTCCGGCACGTCGATCGCGACCAGCAGCGGCTGCGTGGGCGGTGCGGGCGGCGCCGTTGGCGCGAACCGTGGACTCGACGGCGACGCCGCACGGCCGCGCGCGCCCTGGTCGATGTAGGTGGTCTCCATGCGCACCGGCGCGCCAACGACCCAGAGCAGCGCCCCGCCGACCCCGAGCACCAGCAACGTGCCGAACACGAAGCCGAAGAAGCGCAGGGTGCCCTTGGCCCCGCTTGCGACCTGCCTGGGCGCCTGTGTCGCCAGATCGCGCCAGGCCGCCTTGGCGTCGCGCGCGACCCGGTCGGCGACGACCCGTGCGCGCTGGCCGGCGTCGCGCGCCAGCACGCCGGCGTGCACCAACGCATCCTGGCCGGCCCGCTTCAAGCCGGCGTACGCCGCCGAGGTCTCCGCCGGCAGCGGCGGCGGCGGTGGCAGATCGGCCGGACGCTCGACCAGCGGCGGCACGGTGCCGGCGGCGAACGGCGCTGGCGCGGCCCGGCCAGCGGCAGGGTTGCCTGGCGCGGCCGCACTGGCCGACCGGCCCAGCGGCGGTGCGTTGCGGACTTCGTGCAAGGTCGCGGCCCCGGCACCGAGCGGCGCGCCGAGGGCGGCGACCAGTTCGCGCACGTTCTGGAAGCGCGCCGCCGGATCCTTGGCGAGACAACCGAGCAGCGCCATGTAGTACGGCGTGCCGCGGCCCATCGACAGGCTGCCGCGGCTCTGTGTGACCAGCTTGCTGAGCCCGTAGTCGCCGACCCGCGCCACGCCGCCCTTCAAGAACACGTTGGCGGGCTTCAGGTCGAAGTGCACCAGCGAGCGGTCGTGCAGTGCCGCGACGCCGCGGCAGGCCTGCAGGAAGTACTGCAGCAACTCGCGCTTCTGCTCGGGTGCCGGCGGCTTGCCTTCGCTGGGCATGTGGTCGCGCAACGTCTCGGTGCCGGCGAACCCCATCACCAGGTACGGGATGCCGTCGACCTCGCCGCGGTCCTCGATGGCCACCAGGTTGGGGTGGTCGATCTGCGCGAAGTACTGCAACTGCTCGAGTTCGGCGGCGATCGCTCGCCGCACGTCGCCGTCGTCGACCTTCAGGAACTTGATCGCGTAGTCCTTGCCGATCGACTGCTTCTGGGCCCGGTAGACGAGGCCGAACACCCCCCCGCCGAG
>DAIMFJ010000244.1:0-1369 GCA_036724695.1 Planctomycetota bacterium | reverse complement strand
GGTAGTTGTCGTAGAAGGACTCCCAGTCGGCTGGCGCGGGCGTGGCTGGCTGGGGGTTGCTCATGCGTGGCGGAGTGGTGGTGCGAGGCGTGGGGCGCTACGCGCCGGTCGGACGAAGATTCCCGGAACGGCGGCGCCGTGTGCCAACCAAATGCCCGGAGAGTTCACGTCCTTCAATTCGTTCTAGCGTATAATAGATTCTGCTTGGCGTATTTTCAGCAGTACTCCAGGTCGCGACCGAGGCCGGTGGAATTCGTCCGCAAGCCTGAATTGCCCCGATGCCAGTAGCTTCGCGCCGCGTCGGGGGCTCCCCCCTCAGCTTGCGGGGACATGGGGCTGCCAACCAGCGAAAGTCCCCGCCTGCACGAGCCGAGTGATCCGTTCGGCCGCGCTGCAGCCTGCCAGTCGAAGTCTGGCGGGGCGGCTGCTTGCGCCTGCACCGCTCTGGCCGCCTACCTGCCACGCAACCACTACCGCGACCCATGCAATCCTTGCCATCTCTGTTCCTGGCTCTCTCCCTGGCGGCATGTGCCGCACCGACCGGGACGCCCGCGCACCCCGCTTGGGCCCGCCCCACGCTGGTCGGTGCCATGCCGACCAACCCGGTCGAACCCGCCACGGCCGCGGCCCCCGAAGGTCACGTGCTGCCAGCCGGGGTCGGCTTCACGACCGGCCCGATCTCGACCCTGGTCGGCGCGACGCTCGACCTGCCGCTCGACACGAACCTGACGTTCGGCCCGTCGCTGCAGTACGGCTTCGACGACGACGTCGACATCGTCGCCCTCACCGGCCAGCTCAAGTACTTCCTGGCCACCGGCGACGACCACCCAGCACTGGTCCCCTACGCGACCGGCGGCCTCGGCTTCGCCCGGATCGACAAGGACAACCGCAGCGCCGACTCGGGTCTGCTGCTGAACGTCGGCGCGGGCATGCGCTACCTGACCGGCGACCAGTACCGCCTGGGCAGCGAAGTGCGGCTCAACTACCTGCCCGACGACCTCGGCGGCGAGAACACGTTCTTCAGCTTCGAGGCGCTGCAGCTCGTCCTGTCGTTCTGAGGCCGCGCTGCGAGCGCCGGGCGGCCAAGCCGCTGGCACCGTCGCGCCCCGTCGGCATCACCGGCCCCGCGCTGGGCTGGCCGGCGGCCGGATCGGTCAGAACACCAGCTGCCCGACCGTGAAGTACAACGCGCGTTTGCCGTCCTCCGCCTGCCCGTAGGCGACGAAGATCGGCCCCAGCGGCGAGTCGATGCCGAGGAACGCCGAACCGGCCAGCAGCACGTCCTCGGTGGACAGGCTCGACCAGTCCCAGATCCCGCCGACCTCGAGCGAGGCGCCGACGTAGACCGGGAACGACATCTTGTTGCGCG
>DAIMFJ010000243.1:7726-8166 GCA_036724695.1 Planctomycetota bacterium | reverse complement strand
CCGCCTGGCATCGCCACACGGTGGATTTGTGCGCCAAGGCGCACCGGCACCTCGAGGGCGAACGCGCCCGCAGTCGGCGACGCCTCGACCTGCCACTGCAGGTGCAAGACCCCGGCGCGCCGCTCGGCGGACAGCGTCGGCAGGGGCCCAACCTGCAAGTACGCGGCGAAGAACCAGCCGAGGTCCTCGCCGCTGAATTCCCGGCAGTGCGCCGCGAAGTCGGCGGTTGCCACCAACCGTCGACCGACGTCCCCGTCGCCGCGCCGCGCCCAGGCCACCAACAGGCCGAAGAACCGCTCGTCGCCGAGGTGCCAGCGCAACATCTGCAGCACGCGGGCGCCTTTGTGCTCCAGCTCGGCGAGGCCTCCTGGCCGGCGGCGCATCTCGAGCACGGTCGCCGGCGCACTTGGCAGCAGCGGGGCCCGATCGACGGTGCGCAG
>DAIMFJ010000243.1:0-7716 GCA_036724695.1 Planctomycetota bacterium | reverse complement strand
CGCCTCGCGATACAGCAGTTGCGCATAGGCTGCGAAACCCTCCTGCAGCCACAGCTCCTGCCAACCGGCGACCACCAGCTGGTTGCCCCACCACGACTGCGCCAACAAGGCGCAGTGCAACGCGTCGAACTGGTCGTCCCGCCAGCCGCCGCCGTACGCCAGCAGGCTGGGGTGCGCGGCGCCTGGGTGTGGCACCTCCACCAACCCGTACTTCTCGTCGGCGAAGGGGTACTGGCCGAACAAGGCCTCGAACACGCGCAGCTGGTCCAAGAACCGCGGCAGGCGTTGCCTGGCCGTGGCCGCGTGTGCGGGCAGCACGAACCACTGCACCGGCACCGTGGTCCCGCTGCTGCTGCGGAAGCTGTCGTTCAGCTCGGTGAACGGCCCAACCGCCACCGTCAGCTGGGCCGGCAGCAGCGGGGTCACGGTGCGCCAATGCCAGACCTGCTGGTCGTCGACGACGACTGCGTCGCCTTGCCGGACGCCACAGCTGGCGGCCACCAGGCCCTTGGGGACCGCCACCCGCAGTTCGAACTGCGCCAGGTCGCGCGGCTCGTCCTGGCAAGGGAACCACAGCCGGCCGCCATCCAAGGCGCCGACCTGGGCCAGCCAGGGCCGACCGTCGGCCGTGGCGGCCCAGACGAAACCGCCTCGCCACGGCGGTTCGACGGCGACTCGCGGCGAGCCCGAGTAGGCCACCACGAGCTCGAGCTCGCGGCCCACGGGCAGGTCGCTCAGCCCCGCGTCGCTCACCAGCAGCCGGTGTTGCGTCTGCGCGAACTCGAGGGCACGCCCCTGCCAGTGCACGGCCGACACCTGCAGTGCCGCGTCGAGGTCGAGGGCGACGCGGTTGCCCGCGGCGACGACCCGCGCGACCAGTGTCGCCGTGCCGCCGAGCTGTCGTTGCCCCGGGTCGATCCGCAGCTCGAGGCGGTACGACTGCACGTCGAGGCCGGCGACCACCGGCTTCGCCTGGGCGTCAAGCTCCCGCGTGCCGAGCAGCGCGCACGCCATGACGACAAGGCGCCAGGATCGCCATCTGCGCCGAAGCGTAATCGTCGTCATGTCCAACCGCATCGTACCGCCACGATGCACGAGGCCCAAGGCCCCGAAGAGACGCCGCAGCGCCGGGTTCTGTGCAGCGAGCCGACCTCCTCTTGCGCTCTGTGCACACCTGCATGGCCACTCCCGAACGCCAGAACCACGTCGATCCCCTCGAAGCCGGGCTGCTCGTGTTCCTGGCGCTCGCCCTCGTGCTGGCGGCCTGGCTGCGCTGACCGTTGGGCTGGGGGTTTGTCGCGATGGCAGAGTTCCTGCAGGTGGGGCATAGTGGACGCCACGGTGCCTGCCCCGCGCACCCTCGCTGCCACCTCCCGATGAAGACCCCACTCTGCCTGCTCCTCCTCAGTGTCGCGGCCGTCGCCCAGACCACCGCCACCTTCGTGCCATACGGTGTCGGCTGCAACGGTGCGGCCATCAGCTCGTGCCTGTCGCTGAACGACACCAACCCCACCTTCCAACTGGCCAGTCTGCCGAACGAATACGCGTACCCGGTGGTCAACACCTCGGGCAACGCGATCCAGATCGTCGGATTCGAGATCTACACCCAGACCAACACGGGCCTGGTCGAGACCGTCAACACCGGCGTGTTGTTCGACAACTCGGGCCCGAACGCAACCGTGCACACCACGCCGGCGGCGACCAACGTCGCCAATGGCAAGATCACCGTCACCGGCACCCAGGGTTGGTACACCACCACCGTGTATCCGCCGGTGACGATCCCGGCCGGCGGCGCGTTCTGGTTCCACGTCGATGCCTACAGCAAGGTTGCGCCTCCCCAGCACACGGTGGCCGGCGGCGTCGCGGGCCCGCTCAACAACTACTACCGCCGGCCGAGCAACAACATGGTGTGGACCAGCTCGGTGTCGGTGGCGCGGCAGATCTTCCGCATCCACTGCGCACCGGCCACACCGACGGTGCCATCGTTGCTCGCCAGCCAACCGCCGCGGCTCGGCCAGTCGTTCCGCCTCGACGTGAGCGGTGGCCAGCCCAACCTGGTCGGTTTCGCGATCTGGTCGTTCGACAACACGCAGTGGGCCAACTTCCCGACGCCGGTCGATCTCGCGCTGTTCGGCGCGCCGACCTGCTTCAACTACACCAGCGCCGAGCAAGTCGTCACGCTGGTGCTCGATGCGTCGGGCAGTGCCAGCACGCCGTTGTTGACGCTGCCGACCGCGACGGCCTTCAGCGGCCTGACCTGGTACAACCAGGCGGCGATGATCAGCCCGGGAGTCAACAGCCTCAGCATGCTGTTCTCGAACGCGGCGACGGCGGTCGTCGGCAACTGAACCCATCGCGCGGTCAGCGCGGCTCGGTGGCCAGCCACTGCCACAGCTGCTGCTGCCTGAGCTGCGGCAGGTTGCCACCGCAGACGACCACCGCAGTGCGCCGGCCGCGCAGGTCCGGATCGTCGCGCAGGGCCGCCAGCGCGACGCCGGCGGCCCCTTCGACCAGCATGTGGTCGAAGCGCAGCGTCGCGGCGACGGCGGCGACGATCGACGGTTCGTCGACCAGCCGATGCCGGGCGACGTGCACCGCGACCAGTGGCAACGTGATCGCACCGGGCTCGACACCGCCAGCCGTGCTGTCCGACCAGGTGTCGCTGCAGGCGACGTCGACGCCCCGACCGGCGCGCACGCATTCGTACAGGGCCGGGGACGCAAGCGGCGAGCAGCCGACGAACTCGACCTGCGGCGCGACCTCGCCACCGTACGCCGCCATGCCGCCGAGCAGTCCGCCCCCGCCCAGCGCGACGTAGACGACTTCGACGTCGGGCCACTGGCGCAACAGTTCGCGGGCGACGGTGGCCTGGCCGGCGACGACCGCGAGGTCGTTGTACGGCGACACGTAGCAGGCCCCGCTGGCGTCGGCCGCGCGGCGGGCGGCCGCCTCGGTGTCGACACAGTCGTCACCGACGACCACGACCTCGGCACCCGCCGAAGCGATCCGCGCGACCTTGTCGGCCGGCGTCGTGGTCGGCACGTACACCGTCGCCGCGATCCCGAACTCGCGAGCCGCCACCGCGAGCCCCAGCCCGTGGTTGCCCGACGACGCGGCGACCACGCCGCGCCGCTGTTGTTCGGCCGTCAGCCGGCTCAGCGCATGGCTGGCGCCTCGCAGCTTGAACGAGCCGGTGCGCTGCAGGTTCTCCAGTTTGAGCCGGACCTCGGCACCGGCCACCGCCGACCAGTGGGCCGACGGCAGCAGTGGCGTGGTCAGGACGAGGCCGCCGAGGTGAGCCGCCGCGGCGTCGACGCGTTCGCGCCAGCCAGCGTGGCTCACCGGGAATCGTCCGGGTCCGCGAAGGGCTTGCCCTGGATCGGGTCGATCCGGAGCCGGCTGCCGGCAGCGGGCCGGAAGCTGGCCCCCAGCCAGTGCACGCCGGCCGCCTCGGCCCCCTCGGCGACGAGGGCGTCGCCGTCGCGCACCACCAGGGCCTGCTCGGCGAGCAGTTCGGGGCTGGTCGGGCCCTGATGACGTCGTTTGGCCACGAACAACTCGATGCGGTGGCCACCTTCGAGCACGATCTCCTGGCCGGCGGTGCGCACCCGCACCGGGCGACCGCCGCCGTGGAACACCGAGTACCGGGTGCGTTCCGCGCCCGGCGCCTGGATCGGCGCCAACGTCAGTACGGCGCGCGGTGGCGGCGGGCCCTCCTCGGGGTCGGCCGGGATCAGCAGCGAGGAACCGTCCGGCAGCAGGAACTCGTGCGAGCGCCCAGCCCCTTCGAGGCGCAGGTTCCACAGCGTGTCGACGTGCACGACGACCTGCTTCTCGTCCATTGCCCCGAGCCGCAGGTCGGTGCGCCCGCTCGCGACCAGTCGGCCGGTGTCGTAGAACAACAACTCGAACTCGCCGCGCTGCCGCACGCTGATCTCGGCGCCGGCGACCAGGCCGTCGAGTTTCTCGAAGTAGAACAGGGGCGTGAAGGCGTCCTCGGGCCGTTCGCGCCGCCAGACGCGGTCGCTGTGGCGCACCAGCAGCGCCAGTTCCGGCGCGTTGGGCAGTGGTTCCTTGCTGGCGGCGCGGGCCCAGCTCGGCCAACCGGTGGGAGCCGCAGCGCCGGGCAGCACCGGCAGTTCGAAGCCGGGAGGCAGTGCGCCGGGCAGGCCCCCCGGCAACGGGTAGGCACCGCTCAGGGCACTCGTGAAGGTCGGGAAGCCGACGAACTGCGGCTGCTGCAGCGGGCGGCTCCAGGTCGAGTTCAGCCGGTCGCGCAACGCCCGCAGGTCGCTGCTGGAGCTGTAGGGGCTGAGCGGCTGGTTCTGCGGGTTCTGGGCCTGCTGGTTGGGATTCAGCAGGTTCGGATCCTGGGTACCGAGCAGCTGCCGGTTGCCGACCGGCGGTTGGGTGGCCGGATTCGGCGACTGGGCAACCGCCGCCACACCCAGGCAGAACCACGACGCCAGATGACTCGCACGCAGCATCTCAGGCACCTCCGATCGGCATGAAGAAGCTCTCGTAGCGGTCGAGGAACTGGTCGCTCAGGACCTTGCGCTTGGCGACCGCACTGGCCAGTGGCACGTCGACGATCTCGCCAGCCCGCATCGCGGCCATGTAGCCGAACCGGCGCTCGAGCACCAGGCGGGCCGCACGCGCGCCGAGGCGGAGCGCGAAGATGCGATCGAACGCGATCGGGCGGCCACCGCGCTGCAGGTGGCCGAGCACCACGTGGCGCGACTCCCAGCCCAAGCGTTCCTGGATGCGGTGCGACACCAGTTTGGCGACCCCACCGGTCTTGTACTCGCCGAACTCGTCCTTCTCCTGCGACGACAGGCAGACCCCGTTCTCGAACACGCGGGTGCCCTCGGCGGCTGCCACCAGCGCCGAGGTCGCCCCCGCGGCGCGCACCTTGGCCAATTGCGCACAGACCTCTTCGAGGTGCGCTTCGCGCTCGGGCACCAGGATGCCTTCGCAGCCGGCGGCCACGCCGGCATAGGCGGTGATCCAGCCGGCGTGCCGGCCCATGCACTCGACCACCATGACCCGGCTGTGCGATTCGGCCGTGCTGCGCAGGTCGTCCATCAGCCGCGTCGCCACTTCGACCGCCGAGAAGAACCCGAACGTGAAGTCGGTGGCGTCGAGGTCGTTGTCGATCGTCTTCGGGATGCCGACGACCGGTACGGCATGTTCGCGGAACAGCCGATCGGCAGCCCCGAGCGTGCCTTCGCCGCCGATCGCGACCAAGGCGTCGAGGCGGTGGTTCGCCAGCGTGGCGAGCACCCGCGGCACGTCGCGCGCCGGGTCCCGGTACGGGTTGTCACCGCTGCTGCCGAGCAAGGTGCCACCGTGGATCAGCATGTGCTGGAAGTCGGCCCCGTCGAGCGGCAGGGCCCGGTCCTGGATCAGCCCGCGCCAGCCGTCCGCGAACCCGACCAACTCGGCCCCGGCCTCGCCGAGCCGCCGGCCGAGGCCGCAGATCGCCGCGTTCAAGCCTGGTGCGTCACCGCCACCCGTCAACACCCCCACTCGCAGTCGACTCAACGCAGTCCTCCACTCGATTCGTCGTCGATCGGATACTTCGGCCCCGTGAACGGAGCCTCTTCTTCGGCAGAGGCTTCGACGACCCCTTTGCCGAGTTTGCCCTGGAACCCAAGGAACTCGAGTTCGAACTCGATCTTGCCACCCTCGCCGAGGCGGACCAGTTCGTCGCAGCGGCTGGCCAAGGTGGCGCGCAGGCGCTGGCTGGCCGCCAGGGAGCCCACACCCTCGGCACAACAGTACTGGCAGTGCACGACGACGCGCGTGCGCGACGGCAGGGCGACCCGGACGCGAACCCGGGTCAGCACCGGCAGGCCCTCGGCGGCGCGCTGCAGCGCGTTCTCGAGGGCTTCGCGGGCGATGCGCACCACCCCGGCCGGCGTCTCGCTGAGCACGAACGCCTCCTGGGCGAGCGGCCGCTTGGGGCGCACCAACCAGGTGAAGTTGGCCAGCAGCAGGAAGATCGCGCCGGCGAACGCGCCCCACGCCCAGGTCGAGTCGAGCTGCAGCAGGAGCTGGCGCGGACCAGTGGTCGCGCCGAGGTCCCCGCCATTGGCGCTGGGCTCGGCGGCCAGCACGGCCGGCCGCACGAACGCCACGACGGCCACCGCCGCAGCGGCATTCGCGGCCGCGAGGTTGGTGAGCAGCAGCAGCCGGCCGCCCCAGGTGCTCGCCGAGCGCGCCATGGTCAGCGGTTCACCGCGGCGTGAAGTAGCGGTCGATGAAGCCGGTGTCGATCTCGCCGGCCCGGAAGTCGGAATGCTCGAGCACGCGCAGGAACAGGCTGGCCGTGGTGTTGATGCCCTCGAGGGTCAGTTCCTGCAAGGCCCGGCGCGCCACGTCGATCGTGTCCTTGCGGGTCGGCCGATGGATGATCAGCTTGCCGACCATCGAGTCGTAGTGCGGCGGCACCGTGTAGCCCTGGTAGATGTGGCTGTCCCACCGCACGCCGGGCCCAGCTGGCGCGACGAACGTCTTGATCGTGCCAGGGCTCGGCTTGAAGTTCTGGTCCGGATCCTCGGCGTTGATGCGGAACTCCATCGCATGGCCGCGCATCACGATGTCCTGCTGCCGCCACGACAGCGGTTGGCCGGCGGCGATCTGGATCATCTCGCGGATCAGGTCGGTCCCGGTCACCATCTCGGTCACGGGGTGTTCGACCTGGATGCGCGAGTTGATCTCGATGAAGTAGAACTTCTTGTCCTTGTCGAGCAGGAACTCGACGGTGCCGGCCGACGTGTACTTGGCGGCCTTGGCGAGCCGCACCGCCGCCTCCCCCATCGCCTGCCGGGTCGCCTCGTCGAGCACCGGACACGGGCTCTCCTCGAGCAGTTTCTGGTGCCGGCGCTGCAGCGAGCAGTCGCGTTCGCCGAGGTGCACGACGTTGCCGTGCTGGTCGGCCATGATCTGGATCTCGACGTGGCGCGGCTTCTCGATGTACTTCTCGAGATAGACCGTCGAATCCTTGAAGGCCTTCTCGGCCTCGCTGCGCGCCGCGTGGTAGCCGGTGACCAGGCTCGGATCGTTGTGCGCGACGCGCATGCCGCGGCCACCACCACCGGCCGCCGCCTTGATCAACACCGGGAAGCCGATCTTGCGGGCGATCTGCAGCGCTTCCTGCTCGTTCTCGACCGGGCCATCGGAGCCGGGCACGGTCGGGACGCCGGCTTCCCTCGCCAGGCGCTTGGCGGCCACCTTGTCGCCGCACTCGGCGATCGCCGCCGGCGACGGCCCGATGAACTTGATGTTGCAGCTCTGGCAGACCTCGGCGAAGTGGTCGTTCTCGGAGAGGAAGCCGTACCCCGGGTGGATCGCATCCGCATCGGCGATCTCGGCAGCGGCGATGATCGCCGGGATGTTGAGGTAGCTCTCGGTGCTGGGCGCTGGGCCGATGCAGATCGTGTCGTCGGCGTAGCGCAGGTGCAGGGAGTCGCGGTCGGCCTCGCTGTACACGGCGACCGTCTCGATCCCGAGGTCCTTGCAGGCACGCAGGATGCGGAGGGCGATCTCGCCGCGGTTGGCGATCAGGATGCGGTGGAACATCGGAAGTCTCGGCAGGCGGAACCCGGCTGGTCGGCGGACCAGGGGGCAAGAGGGATCGGCAGGAGCGGCCCCGCGGGAGTTGGAGCCGCGCAGACGGTAGGCGCTCGGTGCCGCGACGGCAGCGAGCACCCG
>DAIMFJ010000242.1:1365-8264 GCA_036724695.1 Planctomycetota bacterium | reverse complement strand
AGCTTGTGCCGCCCGAAAGCGCGGCCGGAGAAGTAGGCCGCGATGTCCGCGACCCCGCTCGACCGCTTCGGCGCCGGTTTGGTGGCCTTGCTGCTCGGCTCGCCGCAACAGGCCCGCGCCGCGTGGCAGGACCTGTCCACCGAGCTGCCCGACCACCCGCTGCTCGACGCGGGCAGTGCCCTGCTGTTGGCCCACGAAGGCCACCCGGAGCGGGCCTTCCCGCGCCTGTTCCACGCCGCGAAGGCGTTCCCGTCCTCGTCGGCACTGGCCCTGGCCCTCGCCGAAGCCGCACTGGTGATGGGCGATCTCGAATTGGCGGCGACCTGGCTCGACCGCAGCCCGGATCCGCGCGACCAACCGTTCGCGCAGCGACGCCGCGAACTGCTCGCCGCCGATCTCGACGCCGCGCGCGGCAACCGGGCGGCCGCCGCGGCGGTCTATCGACGCCTGGTCCACGCCGACGCCGGCGATCCGCTGCCCGTGCTGCGGCTGGCCGAACTGGCCAGCCACGACGGCGACTGGCAGACCGCGACCCGCCAACTCGAGCACCTGCTGCGCCGCTGGCCGCACCACTCGGCCGCGCGCCTCGAACTGGCCCGCATCCACCTCCTGCGCCGCGACCTGCCGGCCTACCTCGCCGAAGCCCGCTTCGTGCTCGGGCTGGAACTCGACGAATTCGGCCCCGGTGCCTGCGAACGCTTCGCCGCGATCCTGTCGCTGGCCGGACTCGACGACCTGCGCAGTGGGCGCCTCGCGCAGGCAGCGATTCGCAGTGGGCCGACGCTGCGCAACCAGCCGTTGTCGACCTGGTTGCCGGCGGCGGCGCAGCGCGGCGTCCGCCATGCCCTGACCACGCTGGCGACCTTCGACCGGCTGCTGCGACGGTTCAGCGACCGGGACGCGCGCCGGATCCCGGCCGGCGTGCACGCGGCCCGCCTGACGCTGCTGCAGCTGCCGAGCCTGTCCTGGCAAGGTGGTCCATGGCTCGGCGTCCTGGTGCTGCTCGCGCCTGGACGCCAACTCGACCAGTTGGCCAACCACGTCGCCGAACAGGCCGCCCTGCGCGGCAGCAGCCTCGGGTCACCGCTGCAAGTCGTCACCAACCACCCCTTCGTCCGCGCCGAACGCACGATCCGTCGCGTCGGCGCCGGTACACCGATGCTGCGGACCCGCGACCTCGACGGCGACACCTTGCCGGAGTTCGTGTTGGCCTGGCCGACGCAGCCGGGCGAACCCGAACGCGGCGCACTCGAGCTGCGCTCGCTGCACACCGGCGAATTGCTGCGCACGTTCGTGGCCGACGACGACCTGCAGATGTTCGCGCGGGCGGTGCTGGCCGTGCCCGACGTCGACGGCGATTTCTGCGACGAACTGCTGGTCGGTGCGCCGCGCGGCACGACCGCGAGCCGTGGCGGCGAGGTGGTGTTGCTGTCGGGTCGGACCGGCCAACGACTGTGGAGCCAGCGCAGCGACCACGACGCCTTCGGCGTCGCCCTGGCTGCGCTCGACGACCTCGACGGCGACGGCCACGGCGACTTCGCCGTCGGCAGCTCCCCCGCCACACTGCAACCCAACGACCCCGGCCGCGTGGTCGTGCTGTCGGCACGCACCGGCCGACCGTTGCGCGAATTCGTCGCCGAACGGGGCGGCAACTGGTTCGGCGGTGCGCTCGCCGCCGCCGGCGATCTCGACGGCGACGGCGTCGGCGACCTGCTGGTCGGCGGCAACTACGGCAACGCCCCCGGACTGGTCCGGGCCCTGTCGGTCGCGACCGGGCGCGAATTGTTCTCGCTGACCGAACCCGACCGCAGCACCGACTTCGGCGAACAGCTCGTCGCGTTGGGCGATCTCGACGGCGACGGCCCCAGCGAGTTCGCGATCGCCGCAGCGGGCCGCAGCAGCCGCGGCCTGCAGCCAGGCCGGGTCGCGGTGCTCGACGGCACCGGGCGGATCCGCCACGAGTTGTTCGGCGAACGCGCCGGCGACGGCTTCGGCGCCGTGCTGTGCGTGGTGCCGGACTGGCGGCGCGACGGCCGCCCCGCCCTGGCGGTCGCGGCGCGCCGCGGCGGCGTGGTCGGTTCGGGGTACGTGCGCGTCTTCGACGCCGGCAGCGGCCGGCCACTGCAGTCGTTCTTCGGCATGGCCGGCCACGCCGCGTACGGGTTCGCCATGTGCGATCTCGGCGACCGCGACGGCGACGGCTTCCCGGACCTCGGCATCGCCGAAGCCGAACGCGGCGGCCGTGTGCACGTGCGCAGCATGAGCTTCGCGTTGCACCCGCAAGTCGCCGAAGGGCGCTGACGAACGCGGTCAGCGGGAGCCGCGCAACCAGTCGCGGCGCCGCAGCTGGCGGGCGACCGACTGCCCAAGGCGCACGACGGCGTCGCGCCGGGCGGTGCGATCGAGGCCGAGGGCCTTCAGGAAGCGCACCGTCTCGGCGCGGGTCGGTACCGCGGCCAGCTTCTGGCGATGACGCACCAGATGGCGCTGCAGGCGGGCCAGCATGCGGTCCTGGCTGCCTGCCGGCAGCGGCCGACGCAACGCGGCCCGATCGAGATCGACCAGCACGGCGCGCACCCGGTCGCCGCGGGCGACGCACAGCACGTTGTCGAGGTGGAAGTCGGGGTGGTCGAGCCCGGCTGCGAACGCGAGGCGGACCAGCACCCCGACCGCTTCGGCACAGTGGCGCCGCAGTCCAGGGTGGGCGGCGAGGAACGCCGGCACCGGCAGGGCGTCGGGCAACCGTTCGGTCAGCAGCCGAAGCTGCCAGAAGGCGCCGCGGCGCCGGGCGACCCCGGCGACCGGGACCACGACCGGCACGCCCTCGCGGCGCAGGCTGGCGAGCAGCGCCAGCTCGTCCCGCACGCGACCGGGCCGCAGGTACCGGTCCTTCAGCAAGGTCCCGATCGCACCGCCGCGGCGGTACGGTCGCACGACCACTTCGAGCTCGCCGAGGCGCAGCACGCCGACGCCGCCGCGGCCTTTGGCGTCGGCCAGCGGGGCCAGCGGGGCCCAACAGGCGTCGAGCAAGTCGTCGCCGCCGAGCGCCAGGTCCTGGCGCAGCCAGGCGCGCTGACCACGGCGCTGCACGGCGACGAACTCGGCGAATTCGACCACGCCGGCATGATAGGCCCGCGGTACGCAAACCAACCTCTGGAACTGGCCGGGCCAGCGGGGATGCTGCCGGCACCCGATGACGACCGCCGTTGCCGACCCGCTGCCCGGACTGGCGCACCTGCCGCGCGGCGGCAGCGTGCTGGTGATCCGCCTGTCGGCGCTCGGCGACGTGTTGTTCGCATTGGAGACGGTCGCCGCGCTGCACCGCGAGCGGCCGGACGTCGCGATCGACTTCCTGGTCGAGGATCGCTTCGCCGGGCTGCTCGAGGGCCACCCCCACCTGCGCGAGATCCTGGTCTATCCCCGCCGCCGCAAACCGGCCATCCCGGGCAGCCTGCTGCGCCTGCGCCGCCGTCGTTACGACGTGGCGCTCGACCTGCACGGCATCCTGAAGAGCGCGATGCACCTGCTGGCGTTGCGCGCCACCCACAAGATCGCCGCCGGTCCGCCAGCAGCCCGCGAAGGCAGCCATCGGGTCGCGTCGTTGGTCGTGCCGATGCCGGACCCGCTGCCGCACCGCGCCGACATCGGCCATCGGCTGCTGGCGGCGATCGGCCTGTCGGGCGAACCGGCCGCGCCAGCGCGCGGCGTCGTCGAACCGCCCGCCGGACTGCTGGCCGGCCTGCCGCGCCCGCTGGTCGTGCTGCATCCTGGCACGTCGGCGTTCGCGGCGTTCAAACGCTGGCCGGCCGAGCGCTTCGCCGAACTGGCGGCGCGCCTGACCGCTCGAGGCCTCGGCGTCGCCGTCAGCCACGGACCCGGTGAAGAGCCGCTGGTCGCGGAGGTCCGCGCCAAGGCGCCAGCGGTGCGGGCGCTCGACGGGCGCCAGCTCGGCCTGCGCGGGCTCGCCGGCGTCCTGCAGCAGGCCGACGTGGTGGTCGCCGCCGACACCGGACCGCTGCACATCGCCGCCGCGGTCGGCGCGCGCTGCGTGGCCCTGTTCGGCCCCAAGGAGGTCGCCCGCTACGGACCGCGCAGCCACGGTGGCCGCAGCCACGCGGTGTTGTTCCATCCGACGCCGTGCCGGCCGTGCACGCGGCGCGACTGCGTGACGCCGCAGTGTGTGCTCGGCATCGCCGTCGACGACGTCGAACGGGCGGTGCTGCGCTGGTGCGGCGCACAGGAGTTGCCATGACCCCGGTGCCGACCACGGTGATCCGCCACCCCAAGGAGAAGATCGCCAAGTGCTCGCTGCGCTTCCTGCACGAACGCCCGGAGATGACGTTCCTGCGCGGGCGGCCGGGCTGGCAGTTCGAGGCGACGGGGTTCCTGCTGCTGGCCGTCGACGCGCCGCCGCTGTCGCCGGCGGACGCCGGCCACCCGCTGCTGCTGCTCGACTCGACGTGGCGCTGGCTGCCGCAGTTGCTGGCCTGCGTCGCCGGCGCGCCGATCCGGCGGTCGATCCCAGGCGGCATCCAGACCGCCTACCCGCGGGTCAGCAAGGTGTTCGAGGACCCCGCGGCCGGATTGGCGTCGATCGAGGCGCTGTACCTGGCGCGCAAGCTGCTCGGCGACGACGATCCAGGCCTGCTGGAGGGCTACCGCTGGCGCGACGAGTTCCTCGCGGAAGTGGCGCGGAAGGGCCTCTAGGGGCCGAACGGCTGGCACGCCCGCCAGGGATCGAACCTGGGACCGCCGCTTTAGAAAAGCGATGCTCTATCCGACTGAGCTACGGGCGCGTGCGCCCGCCACGGTAGCGGGCGCTGCCCGGCGCCGCTAGCTCTCGTCGCCATCAGCGACCTCGTCCGCCGCGGCCTCGACGCTGCCGAGCTGCCAGCCAGCCGGCGGCTGCGTGCGGTAGCGGTCGTGGATCCAGATGTACTGCTCCGGAGCGCTGCGGATCAGGGCCTCGAGCTCGCGGTTGACGCGGCAGACGGCGCGGTACAGGTCGACGGCCTTGTCGCCGGTGCGTTCGAGCCGGAACGGTGCACTCATCACCATCTTGAACCGGAAGCCGCCGCCGACCCGCAACACGGATCCGACGATGATCGGGTAGTCGAACCGCAGCGCCAGCGACACCGCGGCGCGTTCGCAGCTGGCGATGCGGCCGAAGAACGGCGCGAACACGCCGCGCAACCGCTGGTTCTGGTCGACCGCCTGCAGACCGACCGCGCCGCCGGCGAGCGCCTTGGCGAGGCCGCGGATGCCGCCGCGGCGCGGCAACATCGTCAGACCGCCGCGCAGCCGGTTCTGCGAGATCCAGTCGTGCAGCAGCGGGTTCTTGGCGACGCGCGCGACGCAATGACCGCCGCCGAAGTGCTGGGCCATGCCAACCGCGGCGACCTCCCAGTTGCCGAGGTGCGCGGTCAGGCCGAGCACCGGCGGCACCGCGGCCAGTCCCGCCTCGGCCTCGTCGGTGGTCATGACCTCGCGCAGGTTGCCGCCGCGCGCCAGCAAGCGCGTCAAGCGCGCCATGTCGATCGGCACCTTGCAGAGGTTGCCGGTCGCGATCCGGCCGATGCGCAGCAGTTCGCGGTCGCTGCGCTCCGGAAAGGCCTGCCGCAGGAACTGCAGTGCATAGCGGCGCCGGCGCGCGTCGAGGCGGAAGTAGAGCCGGCCCAGCGCACTGGCGAACCCGTAGGCGAGCCACTGCGGCACGTAGGCGGCGACGGTGATCGCGACGACGGCCAACGCGTAGACGAGGCGGTCGACGAAGCGCACCTTCACAGCAACAGCTCCCGCGGCAGCGGTTCGGGGCCCAGGAACTGCAGGCCGATGCAGAGCACCATGCGCGGCGTCGGCTCGTCGCCGAGCCGCGCGTCGTCCTTCTCGGTGGTCAGCAGGCAGGCGTCCAGGCGCGCGGCATCGCGGCTGGCAGCCTGCACCTCGGCCGCCGTGAAGCGATGGTGGTCGCGGTGGCGGTGCTCGCCGACGACCAACGCGCCGAGCGCTTCGCAGGTGGCACGGAAGCTGGCCGGACGCGCGATCGCCGACAGCAGGACGACCCGACGGCCGCGCAGGTCGTCCAGCGGCCGGCGCTGCTCGCCGGGTTGCGCGAGCAGGTGCTGCGGGCGGTGGACGGTCGCGTGGACCGGCAGCTGTGGCTGGCGGGCGATCTCGCGCAGGCGGCGGATGCGCTGCACGAGCGCGGCGTCGCCGAGGTCGCCGGCGCGGGTCAGCAGCACGAGCCCCGCCCGCCGCAACCCGCTGCGGAACTCGCGCAAGTCGCCGGCCGGCAGGCACAGGCCGTTGCCGAACGGCAGCGTCGCGTCGAGGCAGACCACGTCGAGATCGCGATGCAGCCGGCGATGCTGGAAACCGTCGTCGAGCACCACGTAGTCGACGCCCTTGGCGAGCAAGCGCGGCGCCGCGGCGACGCGGTCGGGGTCCTGTTCCTGGTGCAGCCACGGCAACTGCCGCTGCAACATCAGCCCTTCGTCGTTCAGCACGGCCCCGGCGGCGCGCCCGTAGCCGCGCGCCAGCACCCCCGGCCGCCGGCCGGCGGCGCGCGCCAGGGCACACAACCACGCGACGGTCGGCGTCTTGCCGGTACCGCCGACCGCGAGGTTGCCGACCGACACGACCGGCACCGGCAAGCGGTGCGTGCGCAACCAGCCGGCCTGGTAGCCGGCGTTGCGAACCGCAGCCACGGCACCGTAGAGCAGGCCGAGTGGCCACAGCGCCTGGCGCAGCGACGCAGCGTCCGCGCTCACGAGCGGATCCGGCCGTTCACGAGCCGGCCAGCGCGGCGATCTCGTCCGCGGTGCACGCCGCGACGGTCTCGACGCCGTCGATGCCCTTGGCGAGCGCGATGCGCTTGACCATGTTGACCAGCGTCGCCT
>DAIMFJ010000242.1:0-1355 GCA_036724695.1 Planctomycetota bacterium | reverse complement strand
GACGGTCTGCAGCCACAACACCGAGCCGGCGAACTGCCGTTGCAGCGCGTCGCGCGCCGCGGCCGCCGTCGTCACCGGCGCGGCGTCGACGTTGCACCAGATCGGGAACGACGGGCTCTGCATCGTCGTGCAGTCGAGCACCTTGCCGAACTCCGCACCGGCCGCGCGCAGCATCGAACAGTGGAACGGCACGCTGACGTTCAGCTTCAGCGCCTTGCGCGGCGGCGCCAGCGCGACGATCTGGTCCATCGCGGCGACCGCGCCCGAGACGACGATCTGTTCGGGTTCGTTGACGTTGGCGATCTCGCAGACTCCGGCGTCGACCTTGGCGACCAGGGCAGAGACCTCGTCGAGCCCCATCTTGCGCAGCACCACCATGCCGCCGGTGCCGACCGGCACGGCACTCTGCATGAACTGCGCGCGACGGCGCACCAGCCGCACCGCATCGGCGAACGCCAGCGTGCCGGCGGCGACGTGGGCGCTGTATTCGCCGAGGCTGTGCCCGGCGGCGAGGTCGGGCGTGCGGCCGAGCGCCCGGAACGCGGCGATCGACACGGTCAAAGTCGCCGGCTGGGTGTTCTCGGTCAGCGCCAGCCGCTCTTCGGGGCCGTCGCTGCACAGCGACAGGACCGACTCGCCCAGGGCGGCCGCGGCCTCGGCGAAGGTGTCGCGAGCGATCGGAAACCGCTCGGCGAGGTCCTTGCCCATGCCGACGAACTGGGAACCCTGACCCGTGAACAGGAAGGCGCGTTTCATGAGGAACCGACGATTGTCGGGTCCGCGCCGGGCCAGTCAATCGCGAACGTCGTCCCGCTCAGCCGCGGCCGCGCCGGCGCGACCGGCTGCCGGTTTCGGCCTGCTCGCCGCCTTCGCCCGACGTGCCGCCCTGCTGGCCACCCTGCTGGCCGCCCTGCTGGCCTTCGCCACCGCCGGTGCCGGCCTCGCCGGTGCTGCCACCGACGCCGAACTCCTGGCACGCCTTCAGCCAGGTCTCGAACTGCTCGACGAACTTCAGCTCCTTCTCGCTGGGCGTCGCGCCGACCACGACCTTGCGGCGGGCGATCTCGTCGCGGCGCGCGCGGTTCCAGCCGCCGGCCGGCGGGTAGTCGCGCAGCAGCGCCAGGTAGACCTTCTGCTGCGCCAACTGGGCGGCTTCGGCATCGGCTTCAGCCGTCTTGCCGTCGACCTTGCCCGGCTGCGCCCCCGCGGTACCGGCGGGCGCTTTGCCCGGTCCACCAGCCGGCTCGGCGCCGGGCGCCGCGCCCGGCGCGCCGTCGACGCCGGCGGTCGGCGTCGCGGTCGGCGCCGCCGCCGGGGTTTCGGTGGCCTTGGCCTGTTTCTGCTCGGCGAGCCGG
>DAIMFJ010000241.1:0-8297 GCA_036724695.1 Planctomycetota bacterium | reverse complement strand
ATGCCTGGATAGAGCCCGGCGAGGGCCCCGAGCACCATGCCCGGCTTGGTGAGCCGATCGGGCAGGATCTGGTGGTCGAAGTCGATGAACGTGCAGGCCACGAGCAGCGACAGGAACAGCAGGATCGCTGCGAAACCGAGCAACGCCGCGAACGGCGCAACGTACGCGCCCGACGCGTCGAGCAGTTCGGGCAACGGCCAGGGACCGGTGCGCGCCGCCAGGTAGAACAGGCCAGCGGTCAGGGCTTCGACGAGCGGGTAGCGGACCGAGATCGGCTGCTTGCAGCAGCGGCCGCGACCTCGCAACAACAGCCAACCGAGCACCGGCAGGTTGTCGTACCACGCGATCGCCTGCTGGCAGCGCGGGCAATGCGAACGGCCGCCGAGCGAACGCTTGGCGGGATCGTCCTGCGGCAGGCGGTGCACGACGACGTTGAGGAACGAGCCCACGCAAGCCCCGAACAGGGCGGCTCCCACCTCGAAGACGACCGTGACCATGGCTGGAAACGTAGCCGCGGGCCCGGCGTCGACCGGGCTGCGCGCAGCGGCACTGGTGCGAACCAGAAGCCGCGAGACACCTCGGCAGCGGGCGCAGCCACCACGGCTACCGTGCTTCGTGCTGACCCACGAACCACGCAACCACCACCTGGAATCGCAGCATACGATGCCGCCGGAACGATTCCAGCGTTGTTGCCCGGTCCACACCGCGGCGACCGGATCGACGCGGGGGGCGTGCGGCGGGTCGCGGGCCGGTTGCTTGGGGTAGGCGATCGGGAGCCCGGCCAGCCTCGCTCAGGGCAGCAGCAGGCGCACGCGCCCCAACTCCGGCGGGGCCTGCCCGCCGACCGCCGTGGCGCGCAGGCGCAACCGCACGAACGTACCGGCTTGCACCGGCAGGCGCATGCCATCGTGCACCGGCTCCCACCGGCTGCGACGCTCGGCAGCCGGATCGGGTCGCTCGCGCAGCACCGGATCGGCCGGCGCAGCCTGCCAGGCGACCTCCAGGCCTTCGGCCGCGCCTTCGAGTTGGACCGCCGCGACGCTGCAACCGTCGGGGATCTGCACCCACTCCCCGTACGACTCCGCCGCGAGGCTTGCGCCCGGTGCGGCCCCATAGCGGAACCACGCCGAGCGGAGCAGCGTCTGGCCACGCGGCCCGACCACGCGGGCCTGCCCACCGTCGCGCGCTCCGGCTTCGACGACCAGCAGCGTGCGGTACGGCAGTTCGCCGGCGAGACGGATCTGCGCCGCGCTGGCGACCACCAGCGGGGTGGCACCGTCACGCACCGGGACCTCGGCGTGCACTTCGCCGCTGATCTGCAGATCGCCCGCGGCCAGCAGGGTGCTCGCCCCGAGGGCCAGGAACCCTGCTGCTGGCGCAGGCGCCAGTTGGCGATCGTCGACGGGTGCCGCACCACCGCGCAACACCACCCGGCCTTGCACGTGCATCGCGCCGGTGCACAGCACCTGCACGGGGCCCGTCGACGCATCGAGCGTCACCACGACTCCGGCCGGGATCTGCACGCTGGTGAACGCGAAGCTGGCCCCGTCGCTCTGCACCAGGGTGCCGTCACCGCGATCGAACGCCACCCCGGGCCGCAGCACGGTGTCGACCTTGGGATGGAAGCTGCCGAGTCGGCCGTCGCCGGCCTCGACCCGGACGCGCGGGCGCAGTCCCCCGCCGATCCGCTCGAAACCGGCCAGGTCCGCGACGGATGGGGTCGGCTCGCCCTGGTCCCCAGGCAGGCTGTAGAGCTCGGCGGCGCCACCGGCGACGACGCTCCAGTACTGCGGCGGTGCGGGCAGTGCCAGCGGTTCGCCACGGTAGTCGAGCAGACCGAGCGGACCCGGACGCAACTCCATGCTGAGCCAGTCGCCGGGGCGCAACCGCACGTGGCCGCCACCAGCCCGGGTCGGCTGCGCACCGAGTTCGATCGCGACCGAACAGCCGGGCAGTGCATCGCCGGGCAGGGTGATCGCCCGCACGCGGCGCGGCAGCAAGGCAGCGAGGTCGTTCAGCGAGCGCACGTCGAACGCCGCAGCGGTGACACTGCCAGGCAGCAGCGGCGCCGAGAAGCGCAGGTACAGGATCGGCGCATCGGCCGGCACGGTGCCCGGGGCATCGCTGGCGTGCAGCCACAGGGGCACCCCGGCAGCCTGCGGACGCAGCGGGGCCGGCAGGCCGGGCGGGGCTTCGTCGAGACCCGCGACGCGGAACGGCAGCGACGCGCCGTGGACCAGGCGGCGGCCATCGAGAGCCTTGACCGCGTCGACGCGCGGTAGACCGGCGATGCGCAGTTCGTAGCGTTCGCCGGGCAGGAACGAGCCGTCGCGGAGTTCCGGCGTCAACGGTGGCTGCGGCACGAACGACACCCAGTGCGAGCCGTTCTGCAGGGTGCCGGGAACCCGTTCGCCGCGTGAGTCCAACACCTGGACGGTGTCCGGCGTGACGCTCAGGCCTGCCACCGGCGCCGTGAAGTACACGGTCAGGGGCTCGTTCAGCATCACGACCGGCGGCGTGCCACGCAGCTCGGGTGAGGTCGACGCGATCCCGAACTCGGGCGGCGGCGCCCGGTGGCAGGCCGCGGCCAACAGGCCGCAGACGACGACACCGATCGGCGACAGGGGCAGCATGGTGCACCGGCGCGGCAGCGGCCGGCTGGCCGCGGCCCGCCGGCCGCGCCGGATCACGGCCGCGGCTCGAGGCGGTAGACGATGCTCATGCTGCGCAGCGACGGCGACAGCGCCGGCGACACGTCGACGTTGTTGGTCATCACCAGTCGCGGGTTCAAGTAGCGCGGCAGGAGACCGGTCACTTCGTCGCGCAGCAGCGCCAGCTGGTCCTCGGTGACGTAACGCGTCAGGCCGGTGGCGGCGACGCGCGCGGCCCCCTGGAAGTTGGCCTGCGAGTAGCGGTAGGCCTCGCAGGCGTAGTTGACGTTCAGGAGGTTGCCACGGTTGTCGAACTCGTCGTTGGCGACCTGGCCGGCCTGCCCGAACGTCGGGTTGTAGAGCACGCCCGAGTTCGCGAAGTCCTCGGCGCCGCGCAATTCGACGACCACCGACGTGCCGGCCGGTTGGCGGCTCAGCGGCGGATCGACGTTGACGACCAGGTCCTGGATGCGCAGGTTGACGCTCAGCGCGGCGAGGTCCGGGAAGCCGTTGGTGTTGGCGACCGACGGCGTGCCGCCGCCGTCGAACGTCACCACCTGGGCCCGCTGCGGCTGCAACGTGTCGAGGAAAGGCAACGTCACGACCGAGACCTTGCGCACGAAGTCGGCTTGCGCCCAGTGCAACATGCCGTCGCCCGGCGGGGCGGTGAAGATCGCGCGCTGCGCGTTGCCCAGCCCGGCGTCCTTGAGGAAGCTCTGCTGCGCGGTCAACGTGTTGGCCGGATCGACCAACAACGACGCCTGCGTGATCAGGTCCTCACCACCGGTCGCCTGCACGCGCGAGCGCGGCCACGGCAAGGCCGGGGCGCAGCCCGAGGCCTGGCTGTCGTAGTAACCACCGGGAACCGCCGGGAAGCCGAAACTCGGCGGGCCCATCATCGCGACCTGGAAGCTGTTCAGGCCCGAGGCGATGCCGTTGGCGGCGTTGTCCGGGAACACCTTGAAGTCGAGCAACAGCGGCAGCGCGATCGGATCGTGGTCGCGTTGCAGGTCGCCGGCGAAGTCGGCCGGATCGACCACCCACATCGAACCGCCGGCGTTGATGAAGTCCTGGTCGGGCACGCTGGTGATCCACGGCGAGTCGATGTTCGCCGTGGTGTCGTTCGCAGCCGTGTTGCCAGGGTTCTCGGCGCCGCCGAGGCCGATCACGTTACCGCTGCCGTCGATCGTCACGAGACGCGAGTCGCGCCACGTGTAGGAGCGGTCGAAGCGTGGGAACGGCACGTACTTGACGCCCAGCGGCGAGCGGAACGCCAGGTTCGGGTTGATCGTGTAGACCTTGTCGGCGAACACCGGCACCGCTTCGGTGCCCGGCAGCACGTTGTCGGCGAACACCGTCGACAGACCGCTGTTGGTGCTCGGGCAGTTGAACAGACAGCCCGGCGGCACCGGGTTGTTCGGGTCGGTGGCGTCGCCAGGGATCAGCGTGAAGCGCACGTCGGCGCGCCGCGCGGTGTGCGACAGCGACAGCGAGTAGCGGTCGAACACGTCGTAGAACACGGTCTCGTCGTTGAACGGCGACCAGTACATCTGCTCGACGTCGAGGCCGAACTCGGACGGCTGCGTGTAGCTCAGCGAGAAGTCGTCCTCGATGTAGCGCATCTGCAGGCGCGAACCGTTCGGATGGTGCGGTTCGACGACGCGGCCGACGTTCTGCGGCAGGGTCGTGTTGTACTCGTACACCACCGGCACCGCGGGCGGCGCGATCTGGTCGAACATGCGCGGCTGCCAGTACAGGAGACCGGGGTGCGGAGCGCCCTGACCATCGACCGGCGCCGTCTGCGGCGACGGGATGCCCTGCGGCGAGCCGGTCGCCGGCGGGAAGTCCGGATCCCAGCACTCGCCGCGCTGGATGCGGTTGACCGAGGCGAGATTCTGGTTGTCGGCGGTGCGGCTGAAGCGCACGCCGGTGGCGCCGTACAGGCGGCCGTCCTGCAGCCGGTACTGACCGAACAGGTCGACCGAGCCCGGCAACGAGCCGTCTTCGTCCTCGGCCTCGAACAGCCACGAGTGCCAACCGACGCGGTTGGTCGCGGCCGTCGGGTTCAGCGTGAAGTTCAACGACCAGCTGTCGTCGGGGTTGGCGAGGTCGCCGAAGACGTCCAGCGGATTGCCGGCGAGGTCGGTGACTCCGGCCGTGCCGAGCCGGATGTGCACCGCGTAGGCTTCCGTCGTGTTCTGCACGTGGAAGAAGCCCATCTGCGGCTGCAGGCGCAGGATCGTGCCGTCGCCGGTCAGGTCGCTCAGCCGGGTGGGCACCACCCGCAACGTCGCCTTCTTCGCCTCGGTCATCTGGGCGGCGAAGGTCTCGGTCGTGGTCGGCGTGTTGGTGATCACGTAGTTCGACGAGTTGTCGACCTGGTCGAGGTCCATCGGCTTGGTGAACTCGACCGAGACTGTCGCGTCGGGCGACACCAAGGTGGCTGGCGTCACGGTACCGGTTGGCACCGGGTCGATGCGCACGAACTGGTGGCGCCAATCGCGGTCGGTGACGAACTCCGTCGTACTGCCGACGTAGGCCACTTCTTCGTGGTAGCGCGCCCGCACGATGCAGTCGCGACCGCCCGCGGCGGCGCTCGACTGGAACGAGTGCGGCCGGCCCAGCGAGTCGAAGCCAGCCTCGAGGGTCGACAGGCGCAAGCGCACCGTCGGCACTCGTTCGCCCTGGTCGGAGCCACCGAACGCGGTCTCGACCCGGCCGATGCGCGGCAGGTTCGTGTCACCGATCACCGTGCCGACTTCGAGGTTGTGGAGCACCTCCGCCTCGAGGTCGACGAACTCGAACGTGCCGTCGGGCATCTGCACCTGGATGCGCTGGGTCAAGAAGTCCCCGGCGCGCAGCGGCCGCGAGATCGGCACGAAGAACGGCCCGGCGGCCGGTCCGTCGGCGGTTTCGAGCGGGCCGTCGACGAACGGATAGCGGCCGCGGATCGGCACGAACCGGGAGCGCTTGTCGACTTCGACGATCGCGTTGGTCGCATCGACGGCGGTGATGCCCATCGCCAGGCTGGCGACCAGCATGGGCGGCTCCGGCTCCCGCATGCGGCCGGCGGTGCCGTCGGCGAGGTTGCCGGAGCGGAAGTCGCGGATCACCGAGTTGCGGGCGCCGCTGTCGACGCCGTTGAGCTCGGGCACCCCGTCCTCGCGAACGTAGAAGCTCGGCGCGACACTGCCGCGGACCGGGATCGCGATCCGGATGTTGGCGGTCACGTTGTCGGACGACACCGGCAAGCCGGCGACCGAGAAGCCGGTGGCACTCTCCCCGCCCAGGATGGTCGTGTCGAGGATCACCGAGTTGCCGCTCGGGATCGGGCGGTACGACAGGATGCGGAACGCGTTGACCGGTTCGACGACGTTCGGGTCGCCCTTGAACTCGAGCAGCTGGATCGCCGACGGGTTGACGCGGAAGAACTCCTCGTCGACCTTGACGTTGCCGGTGAACGTCAACTTGATCGCCGAGTTGCGCGGCACGATCGGGATCGGGCGCGACAGCGTGTTCTGGTTGCGGTAGGACGGCGGCAATTCCGGCAGGCCGGCTTGCGCACCTGCCAAGGCACTCGTGAACTTGTCGGCCTCGTCGGGGTGCGTGTCGTCCCAGAGGATCAGCAGCTCTTCGTGGCCGACCGTGTTCCGGAACGGGCGGAACTCGTAGTTGGCGTTCGGGGCCTCTTCGCCGGCCGCGTCGAACAACGATTGCGATTCCAGGTTCGGGTTGACGACGACGTTGCGCGCGACCAGCGTCAGGCGGCGGTTGAACCGGTTGCGGCGGTCGTCGTTGCCGGTGTCGATGCGCTGGTAGGAGTACACGTCGACCAGTCGACCCAGCTGCACGGAGGCGAGTTCCAGCCGGCTGGAATCGGCACCCGCCGACCCGGACTTGGAACTGCCGTCGCAGGCGGTCATCGCCGCGAGCAGCAGCGCGAGCGGCAAGGCGCGCCGGCCGAACGAACTGGTTTGGAACGGGGGTTGCTTCATGGCGAGGGTCCCATCCGTGCCGGGGACAGCCGGAGCTGCAGTGGCACGATCGAAGAGTTCAGGTCGAGACCGGCGCGTTGGCGGATGCGCCGGCGAGTGCGATCAGAGGGGCTTGTGGACGAAGAAGGCGGCGATGCCGGGGATACCAGGGTGTGGGATACCAGGGGGCTGGGTCGGATCAGAACCGGAACGGCAGACGCAGGAAGTGCAGTTCAGGACGCGGCGTGCTCGGGCCGAAGTCCGGCGGCACGTCCGAAGGCTGGCTCTGGAACGAGCAGTCGAACAAGATGTCCCACTGCACGTACGCGGCGCCGAGCTGACGGATGGCGTTCTGTACCTGCGGGTCGTTCAGGTCGTAGACATAGGTCCCGGCCTGGGCAGGGTAACGCTGGGCGGTCGAGCTGGCCGGGTTCTGGTGGAACGCGAAGCCGATCCGGACGTTGGCGAGCGGGACGCGCCCCTGCCCGACGCTGGCCGGGTAGGTGCCGCCGAGGCCTTCGCTGCCATCGGTGACGAACTTGAAGAACTTGCTGACGATCCGCACCTTGGCGGCCTGCGCGACGGTGGGCAGTGCCCCACCCGAGGTGTCGACGGTCAGGATGCGGTTGCCGTGGGTCAGGATCCGGTAGCTGATCTTGTCGCCCTCGACGGTCGGCGAGATCGTGCCGTCGACACCCCGCCGCAGCGGGTCGTCGTTGGCGTCGAGCAACTCGAGCTCGTACTGCGAGTACAGGTCGTTGGTGCCACCGAGCGCCGCCGAGGTCAGTTCGACCGTGTAGGCCGGCTGGCCGAGGTGGGTCGCGCTGGCGCTCAACGACTGCACGTCGAACGGGCCTGCAACCGTGGTGTAGACCGCTTGCGCGTTCTGCGCGTTGACGCCGGTCGTGTCGAACACCGCATAACCGGTGGTCGGGTCGAGATCGGCGAACTGGTAGGTCGGGCCGGCTTGGGCGCCACCGACCTCGACGATGCCGCGCGGTTGGCCGTCGTCGGCCAACAGGCCGCGGCGCACGCTGGCACCGGTGTCGATCCACTTCGAACGCAGACGTGTCTTGCTGCTGAACGGCACCGGCATCAGGATCGGGCTCGGCCGGATGTCGCCTTCGTTGTCGCCGATGTTGGTCTGCACGCCGAAGTCGTCGACGAACTGGCCCAGGCTGTTGACGAAGCCGCGCCACGCCAGCACCGACTGCTTGGTCGGGTTGGTGTTGCCGGTCAACTCGAGCCCGGCGCGGTAGATCTTGACGTTGTCGTCGAGGATCGTGTTGGAGTTGTCGGCGTTGGTGCCGGGCGGTGCCATCAACTGGACGATGCCCATGCCACCGAACCCGCCGAGCGGACGCGCGTCGTAGCTCGAGCCGGCCAGCACGGCCTGGCCCGAAGCCGGGTACTTGCCGGTGATGACCGGCGTGCCGAAGGTGCCGGTGCGGCACACGCCACCGTCGGCCGACACCGAGAAGGCGTAGTCGTTCTGCGTGTACGTGTAGTTGTTGCCGGTGCCCTTGGCGTTGATCTCGATGCGGGTCGCCGACATCAGGATCACCATGCCGCCGGCACCGCCACCACCACCGCCAGCGAGGCTCGACGAAGCACCTTGCTCACCGCAACCGCCGAGGCCACCGTCGTCGGTCACGTTGACGGACTCGGCGAT
>DAIMFJ010000240.1:4677-8317 GCA_036724695.1 Planctomycetota bacterium | reverse complement strand
GGTCGTCGCGGCAGCGACGACACAACCTCTGGTTGCGGCCGCAGGCAGCGCTGAGCCGGTCGTCCGGCTCAGCTCTCGCCGATCGCCGCGGCGACCAGGCAGCCCTTGGCGACCGCGGTCAACGCCTCTTCGCTGCGGAAGATGCGGCCGATCGGGATCGGGAAGTCGATCTTCGCGAACTCCTCGCGGAACACCTCGATGAAGCCGCCGACCATCGACGTGCCGCCGGCACAGGCGATGTCGATCGGCTGCGTGAAGCTCGGCATGCTCTGGCCGGCCTCGAAGCGCGCCTTGATGTTCTGCAGCACGTAGCTGATCAGGCTGCGGTAGTAGATCGACACCGCCTCCTCTTCGCGCGTCTTCGGATCGCGGATGTCGATGCCGCGCTCCTTGATGTGCGTCGCCTTGCTGCGCGGCACGCCGAGCACGTTGGCGACGTTCTTGTCGATCCAGTCGCCGCCGCGCGCCACCGAGAACGACAGGCACGGGATCGACTTGTAGGTGATGCAGGCGTTGGCCATGCCGCCGCCGAAGCTCAGCCCGATGCCGGTGAAGTCGCTGTCGGCGAGTTCGGCGAACACCACCGCGTGCGCTTCGTTGATCGCGTGGGCCTTGTAGCCGAGCTTGTTGATCAAGCTCTCGAACAGGCCCTGGTGATAGACGATGTTGTTCTCGACGTCGAGCGACTCGGCGGGCACGCAGAAGTAGCAGCTCTCGCCGGCCACGCGCGGTTCGCCGAGCAGGCGGCTGATGATCATCTTCATCATCGGCAGCGCGTCCTGTTCGTTCGGGCTGATCAGGCCGTCGGCCATCGGCCGGCGCGTCTCGCGGCCGAACACGTTGGCGAGCTCGAACGCGGCTTCGCCGAGCACGATCAGCTTGTTGTTGTGCACGACGTACGGCACCTTGAGCTTCGTCAGCATGTTCTTGCTGTAGACGTCGCTCGGGATGTCGAGGAACGCGTTGCGCTCGACGGTGACGGTGATGCCACCTTCGTCGTTCTGGACGGCGGCTGCGAGGTTCGCAGTACCGACGTCGAGGCCCTTGCCCAGGGCGATCGCAGTATCCGCACCGTTCTGGGTGCTCGGGTCGAACTTGTTGTCGTGCTCGGTCATGGGTCGTCTCGTTGGTTCGTGCGGTCGGCAGTGGTCGCGCCAGCGGCGCTCAGCTGCCGCCCTTGAGTTTCTTCAGCTTGGCGAGGTTGGCGGCGATGCCGCCACCGGAGGTCTGCTTGACCTGGACCTGTTCGATGTTCGACTCGACCTTCAGGTCGGCGTCGCGGAACAGTCCGGAGAAGTCCTTGGGTGCCTCGACCTCGACGGCGGCACTGATGCCCATCTTCTTGCCGAACTTCTCCAGGCGGTCGTTCAGCGAGCCGGCGAGTTTGTCGATCGCCGCGCCGAGGTCGAGCCCAGGGGCTGCGGCTTGCGGCTGCTGGCTCTGGGTCATCAGCGAGGCCTTCATGTTGGCCATCTCGTGCATCATCGCCATCAACAGGTCGGGCGACGGGCCAGCGGCGGCTGGGGCGGTCGGCTGCGGCTGCTGGGCTTGCTGCTGGGCTTGCTGCTGGGCTTGCTGCTGGGCGTTCACCAGCTCGTCGCGCACGCTGTCCAGCTCGCTCTGCACGGCGGCCAGGGCGGCGGCGAGCTCGTCGGCGCGCCGTTGGCTGGCGACCAGTTCGCTCTCGCGTTGTTCGAGCGCTTCGGCGACCGCTTCGGCCTGCCGGGCCTGCGCCTCACGTTCCTTGAGGATCGTCCGGAACTCCTGGCGGCTGCTCTCGACCAGCCGGTCGACCTCGTCGGGCGGCAACAGGCCGGAACGTTCGATCGCGCTGTTCACGGCGTCATGGACCATCGCCGCGATGTGCTCGGCGCGGATCACCCGCACACGCTGGCGGCCCTCGCTGCGCAGTTCGTCGAGCGTCGCGGTGCGCGACCTGGCAGAAAGGGCTTCCTTGATGTCGTGAACGGTCTCCATGCGCCTCGTGGGTGCCCCGAACCGGGGCAGCAGAAGCACTTTCGACCTTCGGCGGACCCGACTTGAGGGACCGGGTCCCGGACTGAGCCGATCTGCCGGAGCCTGGGCGGACTCGGCACCTGGCGTGGTCGAACGGCCCCCGGGGGCATGGGGTGGTGGCCGCTCGCGACGGGCCGATCAGAAGGTCGTGCGCATGCCGATCACGAAGTTCATGCCTGGCGAATTGCTGCCCGAACCGTGCACCCGGTAGTCGACGTCCGTCAGGTTGTCGAAGCCGAGTTCGAGGTTGGTGCGTTCGTCGACCTGCCAGCCGGCCCGCACGTTCCAGATCGTGTAACCCGGCGTGCCGCCGGGTGGGATGCGCTGCGTGTCGCGCGTGTCGCCCGACGACAGCCGGTCGGCGTCCTCGGCGCGGATCACGCTGGTGCTCGCGTAGAAGCGGCCTTCGGCATCCTCCCAGCGCAGGCCGACCTGCGTCGTGAACGGCATCAGGCGCGACGTGTAGTCGTCCTCGAGCGCGGTGCCGGCGGCGTTGTAGTTCGAGACCCGGCCGTACTGCCAGGTGTTGGCGCCGAACAGCGTCGTGTTGGCGACGAACTCCCAAGCGTACTGGAACTCGACACCCTGCACGTAGCCGTCGCCGACGTTGTCCTTCTCGACGATCGGGTCACCACCCGGCGTGGTCGTGCCGGTCGGGTAGCGTTGGATCTGGTCCTCGATGTCGGTGTAGAACCACGCCAACTGGCCTTGCACGGCCCCTTCGCGCAACTTCGTGCCGATCTCGTAGCCGGTGTACTGTTCGGCTTCGAGGTCGGTCGTCGCCACTTCCTGTTCGCCGCTGCGTGCCACCTCGAAGCTCGACAGGTCCGACAACGACGGGGCGCGGAACGCCTGGCTGACGCCGCCGTAGAGGTTCCAGTGCGCCGGCACCAGTTCGTAGCGCAGGTGCGTGCTGCCGGTCACCTCGTTCCAGCTCTTCTCCAGAGCGATCGCGTTGCCGGACAGCGGATCGCGGACCTTGTCGGCGTCGGCCTTGGCGTACGTGTAGCGCACGCCGACCTGCAGCTCTAGGCGCTCGTCGAGGGGCACGACGTCCTGCACGAACACGCCGAACAGGTCGTAGCTGGCGTTGTCGGCGACCGGCCCCTGGATCGTGCTGTTGTTGGCGAACGAATCGACGTCGTCGCGGTAGTAGTCGATGCCGTAGGTCAGACGACCGAGCTGGCCGAGATCGCTCTCGAACTGCGCGAACAGGCCCAGCGTGCCGACCCGGAACCCGGACAAGCGCTGCGCGTTGCTGCTGGTGATGCGATCCTCGGTCTGCGACTGCTCGTGCCACGACACCGACAGCCGCATCGCGTCGATCGGTCCGCCGAGGTTGGTCTGGTGGTACTGCAGGTAGGTCAGGTAGCGATCCTGGAAGTTGTCGCGCTGCAGGTCGGTGCCGACGGTCGTGCCGGCGTAGCTCTGCCCGAAGATCGTCGAATGCGTGCGCGGCACGGCGTCCTGGCTCATGCGCTGGTGCAGCAGCACGAGCCTGGAATCGGCGTCGAACCAGTGCTCGACCTTGAAGTCGGCGGCGGTCTCCTCGTAGCCGGTTTCGCGCTGGATGCCGGTGGCATCGCCACCTTCGAGGTCGCCGAGGTTGCGCGCCGTGCCGCCG
>DAIMFJ010000240.1:377-4667 GCA_036724695.1 Planctomycetota bacterium | reverse complement strand
CCAACGCTGCCCGACCTGCAGTTCGGCGCGGCCGGTCACCGAGTTCTCGGCCGAGCCGTAGCGCCCGTACAGGCTGCCACCTGGCCGCCAGCTGCCGTCGCCGTGCGTGGTCGGGCTCTTGGTGAGCACCTGCACGGTACCGCCGACGGCATCGCTGCCGTACAGCGTCGAATTGGTGCCGCGCAGCACCTCGATGCGTTCGAGGGACAGTGGGTCGATCGTCGACCAGTACTGGTTGGGCCCCGATCGGAACGTCGAGTTGTTGAGGCGAATGCCGTCGATCAGCAGCAGGTTGTTGTAGCCGGTGAAGCCGCGCAGGAACGGCGAACCCTGCCCGGGTGCGGTCTCCTGCACCATCACCGAAGGCATCTCACGCAGCGCTTGCGGGAACGAACGCGGCGACAAGCGTTCGAGGTCCTGCTGCGACATCACGTCTATGCTGCGCGGCGCGTCGAAGGGGTCCTGTTCGGTGCGCGACGCGGTGACGACCACCTTGGTGGTGGCAGGACGGTTGGCTTCACCCTGTGCACGCGGCGTGGCTTCGCCGGCGGCTGGTAGCTGGCTGGGCGCCTGCGCGGGGCCCTGCGAGGGGCCCTGCGAGGGGCCCTGACCGGGGTCCTGGGCGGCGGCCCGGGCATTGCCCAGCAGGGCTGCCGCCAGCACGACGTAGAACGAACGGGGAAGGTGGACGGCTGCGGAGCGAGTCTGGCTCATGAGGGGTGTCGCCGCGGAACGCGCCATGCCGGGGACGGTTCAGCCGGTTTTGGCGAATTTTGCGACGCGTTCGCAGCTACCAGGGTCGACTTCGATTTCGCCGCGGCGCAAACCTGCGCGAGGCGAGCGAACGCTCGGCCGGCGCCGGCCGCAGTCGATGGGCCAGACGCAGCAACAGGGCCACCCCCGCCCCGAGCACGAAACCACCGATGTGCGCCCACCACGCCACGCCGCCCCCTTCGTGGCCGTACGCGAGCGATCCCTGCAGCAACTGCAGCACGAACCAGTAGCCGAGGAAGAACGGGGCCGGCAACACCACCAGATCGACGAAGAATCCCCAGACCACCAGCATCTGCACGCGCGCCCGCGGGTACAGCAGCGCGTACGCCCCCATCACGCCGGCGATCGCGCCACTGGCGCCGACCGTCGGCACCGCGGAGCCCGGCGCGGTCCACAGGTGCGCCAGCGACGCCGCGACGCCTGCACCCAGGTAGAAGAGCAGGAACGGCAGCCGCCCGAAACGGTCCTCGACGTTGTCGCCGAAGATCCACAGGAACAGCATGTTGCCGAGGAAGTGCAGCCAGCCACCGTGCAGGAACGTGCAGGTCAGCAACGTCGCCCATTCGGGGACCGCGGCCGCCGGGAGCCCGCGCCCCTCGCCGAGCACCTTGGCCGGCACCATCGCGAAGTCCTCGACGAGCTGGCCATCGGGATCGGCGAGTTGCAACGCGAACACCAGCGCACACGCGGCCACCAACGTGTAGGTGACCAGCGGCGGCCGACTCGCCGGCACGCTGTCGCGCAGGGGGATCATCGCGCCGCCTCGATCGCCTGCTGCACCGCCAGGGCCGCGCGCAAGGCCGCGGGATCGTGCGTGCGCACGTAGGCCGCCCCGGCCCGCACCGCGTGCAGTTCGGCCGCCAACGTCGCCGGCCCGCGCGCCGCGGCTGGCAAGCCGGTGACCGCACCGAGGAACGACTTGCGCGACACCGACACCAGCACGTCGTGGCCGAGCCGGCACAAGCCGTCGAGGTGCGCCAGCACGTGGAAGCTGGGTGCCGGCGCGGCGGCGAGGAAGAAGCCCATGCCCGGATCGACGACGACGCGGTCGCGGACGATGCCGAGGTTCATCAGCGTCGCGGACCGTTCGTGCGCGAACCGGACCACCTCGGCGAAGGTGCCCGGCCCGTCGCGTTCGGGGGCGTCTTTGCTGGCGCGCGCCCCCGCGGTGCGCGAGTACATCACGACGAAGCGCACGTGCGATGGCAACTGCGGCGCCAGCGCGAGGGCCTCGGCGCTGCGCAGGCCGTGCACGTCGTTCCACCAGCGCGCCCCGAGAGCCGCGCAGCGCGCCATCACGGCCGGTTTGCAGGTGTCGATGCTGACTTCGGCACCAGCGGCGACGAAATGGCGCAGCACCGGTTCGAGCCGCGCGAACTCCTGCTCGGCGGGCACGTCCTCGGCATCCGGATGCGTCGATTCGGCGCCGAGGTCGAGCACGTCGGCGCCCCCGGCGAGCAGCGCTTCGCCGTGCGCGATGGCGGGCTCGGCGGCGAGGTACCGCCCACCGTCGGAGAACGAGTCGCGGGTGATGTTGACGATGCCGAAGATGCGGACCATGCGCTCGCCGCCAGTCTACTGCAGCAGCGGGCCGACTTGAGGGCCGGCCCAGAACGGGAATCCACCGGCGGCATCGACCCGGCCGCGCGTTCGGGGCGCCACCGACGGCCGCGTCCCGCCGCCTGCCGCCGATCCAAGGGACGTCCGCCAGGTGCGTCCATGACCAACCATCAAGCCGGCTTCACCCTGATCGAGATGATCGTCGTCACCGCGGTGCTCGGCATCGTCGCCAGCGTCACCGCGCCGAACCTGTTCAGCAGCCGGACGATGGCCAACGAACGCGCCGTCGTCGCCACGCTGCGCAACCTGGCCACCGCGCAGACGCAGTGCATGGCCCGGGCCGCCGTCGACACCGACGGCGACGGCGTCGGCGAAGCGCTCGGGCTGTTCGAGCTGGCTGGCACCAGTGCGCTGCGCGATGGCGGCGCCCCGCTGGCCCCGAACGCGATCACCGCGTCGCTCGGCACGGCGCAACCGAGCGGCTTCGTCAGCAGCAAGGGCTACCTGCTGGCCCTGTACCTGCCCGACGCGGCCGGCAACGGCGTGCTGGCGACCGCGGCGAACGCCAGCAGCATCGACGCGAACGGCGCCGAAGTGGCGTTCACGTGCCTGGCCTGGCCGATGTCGCACGGCCGCTCGGGCAATGCGACGTTCTTCCTGAGCCTGAGTGGCGAGGTCCTGGTGACGCGCGACGCGACCTACAGCGGCCTGACCAGCGTGCCACCGCCCGGTGCGGCACTGGTCGGGAGCGACCCACTGCAGATGGTGGGCTCGGCGCTGGCGGTCGGGCAGACCGGCGCCGACGGCCACACCTGGCAGGTCGCGCCGTGAGTTCGGCTGCGCGGCGCTACCAGCGCGAGCGCAGGCACGATTCGCAGACCCCGCAGGGGCGCGGCCCGGCGGTGTAGCACGACCAGAAGTCGGCGGCGCCGAGGCCGAGCGAACGCGCCGCCGCGACGATTTCGCGCTTGTCCATCGCCAGCGTCGGGCTGGCCACCGCGACCTGGGTCCTGGTGCCCAGCCCCAGGAACGCCGTGCCGGCGGCGACGAACCCCGCCGAGTTGTCGGGGAACGTCGCGGCCTCCTCGCGGTTGAAGCCGGCCAGTACGTGGTCGGCGGCGAGGGCTTCGGCGAACGCCGCGGCGACGGCGACGAACACCGCGTTGCGGGCCGGCACCCAGACGCGCGCGGCGCTGGTCGCATCGCCGGGTTGCTCGACGGTGCCAGCCGGCAGCGCCGCCTGCGGGTCGAGCAGCGCCGAGCCGGCCAGCTTGCCGACCTCGGCCAGCCACGGCATCGCAACCCGGCGCCACGCCACACCCCAACGTTCGGCGAGGCGGCGCGATGCGTTCGCCTCGGGTCCGGCAGCCCGCTGGCCGTAGTCGACGAACAGCGCCTGCACGAGTTCGCCCCCGGCGGCGCGGAACAGCCCCGCGGCGACCCCGGAGTCGAGGCCACCGGACAGCAACGCCACCGCGCGCAGCCGGCGTTCGCTCACTGGACCGTGAACACGCGCGCCGTAGAACGCGCGTAGGTGATCTCCTGGCGACGGACCTCGGCGAGCACGAAGTCGGCCGGCGTGGTGCCCGGCACCGGCCAGAACACCCGCGCTTCGACCAGCACCGACCAGTCGCCAGCGGCCAGACCGGCAACGCTCGAACTGCCGAGTTCGGGGAACTGCACGCTGTTCGTGCCACCGAGGCCGTCGGTGTCCATCGCATACAGACGCCAACGGCGGCCGGCGTTGTCGGCGGCGGTGACCACCGCGACCGCCTGCGCGTCGGCGAGCGCGGCGCGGTTGAGCACGTCCGCGAACTCGACCAGCGGTGCGCCGTTCGCCGGGCCGACCGGGGCCGTGACCACCGGGATCGACGGCGCCGGGTAGCTGTTGAAGATCAGCGACAGGAACAACGCCCGGTGCCGGCTGCTCCGGCCGCTGGTGTCGGTCGCCTCGGT
>DAIMFJ010000240.1:0-367 GCA_036724695.1 Planctomycetota bacterium | reverse complement strand
CACCCACTGCAGCGGCGTGAACACGCCGAAGCCGAGGGCTGCCGCGGTGCCGTAGTCCCAGGAGATCGAGTAGTTGGCGCCGCCGGTCAGCGTCGCGAACCCCGCCCCGTTCAACACCTGACCGCCGAAACCGAACATCGAGATCGTCGGCCGCACGATCGGCCGGCCGCCAACCAGGTTCGCGGTGTCGAGCCCCGTCGCGAGCGCGAAGTCGACGTTGTGGCTGCCGTTCTGGGTCGCGATCGAGCCAGGGGCCGGGATCGTCGCCAGCACCTGCCGCGACGTGGCGCCGGCGGCGACCGGCGCAGCCGGGGGCGTCGGGGTCAGCAGCGTCGGGCCGAGCATCTGGTAGCCGAGATGGGTCACG
>DAIMFJ010000239.1:2948-8325 GCA_036724695.1 Planctomycetota bacterium | reverse complement strand
GCTAGACGAGCAGACGAACGGTGGCCAGCCGCTGCAGCTGCGCGGCCGTCGGCGGCGGATCCGGCGGGCCGGTCGCGCGCGGTCGCAGGGCCGGCTGCGCGGCCGCCGGCGTCGTCCAGGGTGCGATCGGCAGGCGCAGCGCCGGCTGGTGCGGCGGAACTTCGCTGGCCGTCGGCCGCGGCCGATCCGGGCTGCCCACCCCGAATTCGTGGTGGTCGCAGCACGGCGCCGGCGCGGCGCGTTCGAGACCGTCGTCCTTGGGCGCACCCTCGCGCGCTGGCAGGTCGGCGCGGATCGCCGCGCGCAAGTCCTCGTAGCAGTCGGCGTCGTGGTGGGCGAATGCCACCTGCACGCGACCGTCGTCCGCGTGGCACAGCACGAAGAATCGCGGTACCCCGAGCCCGAGCACGAGCATCGCCAGCAACGCGAGGTTGCGCAGCATGGTCGGGCTGGACGGGCAAGGACGCATCGCGGGGCCCAATTTGGGCCCCCGCGGCCCGACCGTCAAGGTGATCAGGCGGTTTCGGCGCGGAGCAGGCGCTGTTCGCTGCTCGCCACCACGGTCGCCACGGTCGCGTCGCCGGTGACGTTCAGCACCGTTCGGCACATGTCGAGCGGCCGGTCGACGGCCAGGATCAGGCCGATGCCGGCCTCGGGCAGGCCGACCTGTTGCAGCACGATCACCAGCATCACGATGCCGACGCCAGGCACCGCGGCGGTGCCGATCGACGCCAGCGCGGCGGTCAGCACGATCGTCAGCTGCTGGCCCAGGTCGAGCGGCATGCCGAGCGCATTGGCGATGAACACCGCCGCCACCCCTTGGTACAGGCCCGTGCCGTCCATGTTGATGGTCGCGCCGAGGGGTAGCACGAAACTGGCGACCTCGCTGTCGACACCGAGGTCCTGTTCGACGCAGCGCACCGTGACCGGCAGCGTCGCCGCGCTCGAACTCGAACTGAACGCCAGCAGTTGGGCTGGGGCCATGGCCCGCGCGAAGCGGCGCAGCGGCACCTTGGTGAACAGCCGCAGCAGGGCGCCGTAGACGACCAGGCCGGGGACCGCCAGGGCCAGCACGACGGTCGCCATGTAGCCGCCGAGGCTCGCCAGCAGGTCGCCGAGCGTCTCGGGGTCCTTGCCGAGATCGGCGGTGACGCTGGCCAAGAGCGCGAACACGCCGAGCGGGGCCAGTTTCATGATCATCTGCACCATCTCGACGATCGCGTCGGCGAGGGTGCGGAACACCGACACCACGTGGGCCGCTTCGGTGCTGCGTCGCGCCAGGCGCGTCAGCGCCAGCCCGAGCATCAGTGCGAAGAACACCACCTGCAGCATCTGGGCTTCGGCCAACGCCCCGAACGGGTTGGTCGGCACGATCGCGACCAGTTGCTCGAGCAGGCTCAGTCCAGAGGCGGTCGCGGCGCGCTCGCTGGCGACGTCGCCGTAGGCTGCCATCAGCTTCTCCCGAGGCGCCGCGGCGAGGCCGGTGCCCGGCCCGAACAGGTTGACGAACAGCAGCCCGATCGTGATCGCGACCACCGTGGTGCCCAGGTACAGCGCGATCGACTTGCCGCCGATCCGCGACAGTTTGCTCGAGTCGTCCAGGCTGGCGACGCCGGCCACCAGCGAGAACAGCACCAGCGGCACCGCGATCATCTTCAAGAGGTTCAGGAACAGCGTCCCGAACGGCTGCACGTACGCCAGCACGTGGGCCGTCGACCCGGTGACCGCGGCGAGATAGCCATAGACCACGCCGGCGACGAGGCCGATCAGGATCCACCAGTGCATCGCGAGCTTCCGCATCCGGTCACCCTAGCCGATGCCCGGGCGTGTGGGGCACCTCGGCGGGCTTCTGCTCGCATGTTTTCGCCGCGGGCCGTAATCCTGGTGGCGGTGACCACGATGACCAGCTTCCGCCAGTTCTCCGTCGCCGCGTTCTGCGCGGTGGTCCTGCCCGGCCTCGCCTTCGCCCAAGCCCCGGCCGCCGCGCCGCGGCCCGCCAACGCGGTCGACGAGGCCGCCGTCGAGTTCTTCAAGCAGGAAGGGCTCGAACGCTCGGCGGTGATGCAGCACCTGTCGTGGTTGTGCGACGTGTACGGCCCGCGATTGACCGGCTCGACGAACCTGCACCGCGCGTCGCAGTGGGCCGCCGAGACGTTCGCGGGGTTCGGCTACCAGAACGCGCGGTTGGTGCCGTGGGGGCCGTTCGGGCGCGGTTGGGAATGCGATTTCGCGAGCCTGCACGTGGTCGGCGGCAATCCGTGGCCGGTGATCGGCTATCCGAAGGCGTGGTCGCCGAGCCTCGACGGGCCGGTCGAGGCCGAGGTCGTGCACGTCGGCGATCTCGACCAGCCGGCCCTCGAGGCGCTCGACCTCGCCGGCAAGGTGGTGCTGATCGAATCGACGCGCGCGATCCAGGAACCGTTCGCCGGCTACAGCAAACGGCTCGACGAGAAGGACCTGCTGCGGCTCGCCGACCAGCAGGTGCCCGAGGCCGTCGCGGCGCGCGATCGCGCCGCCGCCGCGCTCGGCGAGAACGACTTCCGGATGGGCTTCCAGCGCCGTCAGAAGATGCTCGAGATCGTGCAGCAGAAGCGGCCGCTGGCGATCCTCGACCGCGCGCCGAAGGGCGAATACGGCACCGTGTTCGTCGCCGGGGCGGCGGCGCTGCCGAAGGCCGACGGCAGCCGCGCGCGGCCGCAGGACGTCGACGCGGTGGTGATCCCGCAGTTCACGATCGCCGTCGAGCACTACAACCGCATGTGCCGGCTGCTCGCCAAGGGGCAGCCGGTGCGCATGCGCCTCGAGCTGCGCACGCGCTACCTGACCGAGAACCTCGATTCGAACAACGTGCTCGCCGACCTGCCCGGCAGCGATCCGGAGCTCCGCGAGCAGGTGGTGATGTTCGGCGCGCACATCGATTCGTGGCACACCGGCACCGGTGCCAGCGACAACGGCTGCGGCAGCGCGGTGGTCCTCGAGGCCGCGCGGCTGTTGGCGGCCTACGTGCAGAAGTCCGGCGTGCAGCCGCGGCGCACGATCCGGCCGGCCCTGTGGAGCGGCGAGGAACAAGGCCTGCTCGGCTCGCGCGCGTGGGTGGCGCAGGAGTTGGGCACCAAGGACCAGCCGAAGCACGCCCACGGCAAACTCGCCGGCTACTTCAACCTCGACAACGGCACCGGCCGGATCCGCGGCGTGTACCTGCAGGGCAACGAGGCGGTGGCGCCGATCTTCCGGGCCTGGCTGCGGCCGTTCCACGCGCTCGGTGCGTCGACGCTGACCCTCGACGACACCGGTGGCACCGACCACCTGGCGTTCCACGGCGTCGGCCTGCCGGGCTTCCAGTTCATCCAGGACCCGGTCAGCTACAGCACGCGCACGCACCACTCGAACATGGACAACTGGGACCACGCGGTCGCCGAGGACCTGCAGCAGGCGGCGGTGATCATGGCCGCGTTCGTCTGGCAGACCGCGCAGCGCGACGAGATGCTGCCGGCGAAGGGGCGCGCCGGCTCGTGAACGTGGCGGCGGTGCGGCGCTGTCTCACGGTGCTCGCCGGCGCCTCGTTGTTGGCGGGCTGTCAGGTCGGAGCGGCGCCGGCGCCGCTGCCCTGGCGCGGTCCGGCGCCGGCGAGCCTCGCCGTGTGGCCGATCGCCGTCGGTCAGGGCGCTGCGCCCGAGCTGCTCGTCGGACTCGATGCGGCGCTGCGCCGCCGCGGTTTCCGCGTGCCGTCGCTCGCCGTCGGGCGGACGATGCTCGCCGAGGCCGACGTGGCGATTGCGCCAGACGGCGCGCCGGCCGACCTGGCCGCCGCCGGGCAGGTTCTCGGCGTCGACGCGATCGTGGTGTTGGTCGTCGAGCGGTTCCGCGTCGAGGACGATCCGTGGCGGTCGGCGGACTGGGCGTTCACCTGGCGGTTGCTGTCGACGCGCGGGCACGGCGTGTTGTGGGAGTGCCATCACGACGGTGCGTGGCAACGGCCGCGGCGCGACGAGGGCGATGCCGTGCCGCGTGTCGACGACCGGCTCGAGCCGGTCACGCTCGGCCGCCGCGAACTGGAGTTCCGCTCCGAAGCCGAACTGGTCGCGTGGCTGCATCGCTTTGCGAGCCAGCGCTTGCCGGCGGCCGGGTCGCGTTCGTAGGTTCCTGGCATGGTGCTCCCGGTGTCGATCGTCGTCGAAGCCGCTCCCCAGCTCGACCTGCAGGCCGTGCAACTGCAGTTGCCGCGGCGGCTCGGCGAAGTGCCGTCGCCGGGCTGGCTGGTCGAGCTGCTGGCGCCGTCGGCGGTGGCGCCACTGCAGCCGCCGGCTGCGTTGCGCGAGGCGGTTCGCGACCTGTTGCGTGGGTACGGCTACAAGCCGACCGGCCGCGGCAAGCCGTCGTCGGAATACCTGGTCGGCGCGGCGGCCGAGGGGCGGCTGACGTCGATCAACGCGGCGGTCGACCTCGGCAACGCGGTGTCGCTGCACAGCGGCTTGCCGATCAGTGTCGTCGACCTGGGGCGGGCGGTGCCGCCGTTCGTGGTCCGGCGGCCGGCCGTCGGCAGCAGCTACGTGTTCAACCGCGGCGGTCAGGAGATCGACGTCGGTGGCTTGCTCTGCTTGTGCGATGCCGAGGGACCGTGCGCGAATGCGGTCAAGGACAGCCAGCGCACCAAGACCGACGACGCGACCGCGGCGGTGTTGGTGCTGGTTTGGGCGCCGCGGTTCGCAGGTGGGGCGCATGCAGCGGCGGCGGTGGCGTGGCTGGGCGAGCTGGCCGAACGGCTGGCGGCGACGGTCCGCCGTGCCGACGTCTCGTGATCGGCTTCGTCGGCGTGCGGCTGGTGGGGCGCGGGCGGCGGGCCGTGGTGTTGGCGCTGCTGCTCGTCTGGGTGGCGTTGGCGACCTTTCTGCCCGAGCTGCCCGGCATGCGCGACCCCTGGCTGGAGGCCGCGGCGTTGCCCGCGTGGTCGGCGTGGGGGTTGTTGCGGCTGTCGTGGTGGATCGTGGTGTTCGCGGTGCTGCGCGGCGGCGGGCTCGCGCCAGCCGACGTGGGTTGGCAGCGGGGAGCGCTGCTCCGGGCCGTCGTCGCGGCGGTGGGCTTGTGCGGGCTCGGCTGGTTGGTGTTGCAGGGGCTCGAGCATTGGTTCCTGCCGTCGAGCCATCGCGACGTCTGCGCGGTGGGGGCCGGGGTCGTGCTCGGCGAGTTGCTCGGCGTGGCGCTGGTCGAGGAGACCATCTGCCGCGGGTTCTTGCTGCTGCAGCTGGTGGTGGGGGCGGAACGGCGCGGCGTCGCGCCGGCGGCGGCACGCTTGCTGGCGTTGGCCTGGTCGACGGCGTTCTTCGTGCTCTGCCATGTGCCAGCACTGGTCGCGGGGGGCGCAGGTGGCGCCGAAGCG
>DAIMFJ010000239.1:1028-2938 GCA_036724695.1 Planctomycetota bacterium | reverse complement strand
CTGTGGTGGTGCGTCGTCGCGCACACGTTCGTCAACGTCGCCGATCTGGCGATGGCGGGCAGCTGGTTCCGCGGCTGGCCGGTGGCGCCGTGCCTGGTGGTGGTGGTGACCTGGCTCGGGTGGCGGTGGCTGCAGCCCCCGACCGCGCTCAGCGACCTGCCGAGCGCAGCTTCTCTTCGATCCGACTGATCACCTGTTCGGGGTCGGGCCAGCCGCCGCCGAGGACCTGCTGCAGCAGGTTGCCGCCGCGGCTGGCGATCACCTCGCCGTCGACCAGCACGTCGAACTGGCCCGGCGCGCCACGTTCGCGAGCGACGCGGACGTCGAGGGCGTCTTCGATCTGCGCGGCGAGACCCGCCGCGCGTGGGCCGTAGCCTCAGGAGGAGCAGTGGCGGATGCGGATGTCCATGGGGGGGATATCGGCCGCGGCGCGCAGGCTGGCAAGCCCTCGCCGTTGGCCGTCCAGGATCATGAAAGTAGATCCGGGAGTCCGCAAATAGTCGTATTCACCGATCAGGTCGCACATCGTTCTTGGCGTTGCTCTGGTGCGCTAGGATGTCGCAAGTCGTTTAATTTGAACTAGTTAATGTGCCAAGTCTGGGGCGCGATGAATGGCTCAGAGAGGTGGTTGTCGCGGTCTCGGTCCGAGCGCTCAACTAATTATGGATGCACAGATCCATGGTAAGCTGTCGATGGAGCGACATCGCCATGCTTGCCAAACCCGACCTTGCCGAAGTTGCCCGCGGCCTGCGCCCGCGGGTGTTCCCGACCCGCTTTGCCGTCGAACTGTGCGCCGACTGCAACCTGCGCTGCTCGATGTGCCACCACCCGCAGATGCAGCGGCCCAAGGGTGTCATGCCGATGCCGTTGTGGCAGCGCTGCGCCGACGAGATCGCTCGGGAGTCGCCGGACACACAGGTGTGGTTCTCATTCTGTGGCGAACCGCTGCTGCAGCCTGAGCACCTGCTCGAATGCCTGGCATATGGTCGGCGGGTCGGCCTGCGCAAGCTCTGCATGAACTCGAACGGCATGTTGTTGACGCGGGAACTCGCCGATCGCGTGCTGGCCGCCGGGTTGGACCAGATCGTGTTCGGGCTCGACGGCTTCTCGGCGTCGACCTACGAACGCATTCGCATCGGTGGCGTGCGCGACGTGGTCTACGCCAACATCGAGTACCTGCTCGCGCAGCGGCGGGCGATGGACAGCGGACCCGAGATCATGGTGCAGTTCATCGCCATGCAGGAGAATCAGCACGAGCTCGGGCAGTTCCGCGACCACTGGCACCCTCTGGGTGCGACGGTCAAAGCGCGGCACATGCTGAGCTGGGGTGGCAAGTTCCATGGTTCGTTGTGCGGCGAGGTCGAAGAGCGCATCCCCTGCCCATGGGCGGTGACGATGATGCACGTTTTCTGGGATGGGCGGGTGCCGCGTTGCCCTGGGGACACCGAAGGCGACGAGGGGGTCGGCAATGCGTGGCACGAGAGCCTCGCGGCGCTGTGGGCAAGACTCGGTGGGTACCGCGACCTGCACCTGCAACACAGGTTCGACGCGTTGCCGGCGCGTTGCCAGACCTGCACGGACTGGCAGGTCGGCGTGGCGGAGCGGCAGCGGCCGGCGACGGGAGGTGCGTCGTGAGCACGTTGTTCCTGTGTGGCGCTGGCAATTGCGAGGGAGTTCGGCTCGCGCAGCGGGTCCAGCGGCAGCAGGGGGCGTGGGATCGCATCCTGTTGCTCGACGACGACGTGCGGCGCCACGGCGAAGACGTGCTCGGGGTGCCGATCGTCGGTACGTTGGCCAAGCTTGCCGAAGCGCAGCCCGGCGATCTGGCGGTCAATCTGGTCGCCAAGAACACAGCGGTGCGAGCCCAGGTCCGCAAGCGGATCGAGGCCCATGGGGTGCCGTTGGTGTCG
>DAIMFJ010000239.1:0-1018 GCA_036724695.1 Planctomycetota bacterium | reverse complement strand
TGAAGCGTTTCAACATCTGGACCTTTTGTGCCAAAGTAGAGCACTCTTGTGATCGTTGGAATTTTGTATTCCGAAACGACAGGTGCTACAGGAGTTGTTGGCTCAGCAGGTGTTGTCGGTGCCGTTGGTGTCGTTGGTGCATCCCGATGTCGACGCCACCGGCTGTCGGCTGGGTGCTGGCGTGCTGATCTACGAACACGCGATCCTGTCGCCCGCGACCGTCGTCGGTGCTGGCTCGGTGGTGTTCATGAGAGCGGTGGTAGGTCACGATGCGACGGTCGGTGAGGACTGCATCGTCGCCGCGGGTGCGGTGCTGAACGCCCGGGTCGTGCTCGAATCCGGGGTCTACGTGGGGGCCAACGCGTCGATCGTGCCGGACGTCGTGGTCGGGCGAGGGGCGACGATCGGTGCGAACTCGCTGGCGGCTGCCACCGTGCCGGCCGGTGCTTCGTTGCTAGGTGTGCCAGGTGTGGTGTTGGCGACGGTGGGTGACGCCCAGGCCGAGGCGCCGCTTGTCTGCGTGCCGGGGGCAGCCGATGCCGCCGACCGATTCGAAGAACGGGCCGTGCACCTCCTGCGACGCGTATTGGGGCGGGACGACGTCGGCGCGGCCGACAACTTCTTCGACGTCGGGGGCAACTCGCTGCGGGCGTTGCAGTTCCTTGCCGGCTTGCGCGATGAGCTCGGGGTCGAACTGCCGGTCACGGTGCTGTTCGGCGCCGGGACCGTGCAGAAGCTGGCGGCGCACCTGCGCGGGGCGGGAGCGGGCGCGGTGGCCGAGGCCGCGCGCGAGCGGGTCAAGAACCGTCGGGCGCGGCTCTGGCAGCCGTGAGCGCGATCGCCCTGTGCCTGCATCAAGACTTGGGGCTCACTGCTGCAAGTGTAGATCGCGCAGTAGATTACGGATCGGCGTGCGCATTTGGGACCGGGTGAGGTATGCGCAGGGGGTCAGGTGGCCATCCACTGCGCCTGGTGTTCGGCGGTGGATTTGAGGTAGTCGGGCTGCAGGCGTTCGCGC
>DAIMFJ010000238.1:6234-8332 GCA_036724695.1 Planctomycetota bacterium | reverse complement strand
CTGGTCAACGACCGCAGCGGCCTGGTCGACGACCTGACCGAGTTCACCGACCAGTACGACCGCGTCGACGCCCTGGTGCAGAGCAACACCGCGACCCAGCAGGACCTCGACGACCTCGCCGACAGCCTCGCGGCGTTGTCGAACCGCGAAGTCTACGGCACGGTCGGTGGCGGCCTGATGGTGGCGGTCCCGTCGCGCTCGTTCGGCTGGGCGATCCACCTCAGCGTGCATGCCGACTTCACGGCGTTCTCGGAGATCGACCCGGCCGACGTGCAGGCGATCCGCAATGCGCTGACCGACCCGACGCTGCCGACGCTGTTGTCCGAGGCGCGCGTGCTCGGTGTCGCGGTCGCCGATCTCGGGCTGTCCCTGGCGACGCGCTTTGGCACCGACGAACTGGCCCTGGCGGTCGGCGTGACGCCGAAGTACCAGATGGTCGAGTCGTTCCACTACGCGACGCGCGTCGACCAGTTCGAGGACGGCGACTTCACCGAGGACCAGTACCGCACCGACGACAGCGGCTTCAACCTCGACATCGGCGCGGCGGTGACGGTCGGCGACAGCCTGACGTTCGGGCTGATGCTGCGCAACCTGATCGCGCAGGAGTACCAGACGGTGACGACGCTCGGGGCTTCGGCGACCTACGAGATCAACCCCGAGATCGGCATCGGGGCGGCGTGGACGGTCGGCATGCTGACGCTGGCGGTCGATGCCGACCTGACGGCCCGCGAACGTTTCGCCGACGACCAGGGCATCCTGCAGCAGATCGGCGTGGCCGACGACGTGCAGTTCTGGCGGATCGGCGCCGAGCTGAACCTGCTCGACTGGCTGCAGCTGCGCGGTGGCTACGCCAGCGACCTCGAGAACTACGTCGACGACACGATCAGTGCCGGGCTCGGCATCTCGCCGTTCGGGGTGTTCCGGATCGACGTCGCCGGCTCGTACATCGACGAGGACAGCTACGGCGGGGCGGTGCAGATGTCGCTGACGTTCTGAGCCGCGCCGGGGGCGCGGACCATGGCAGTCAGCGGCGGACCGGACGGTCGACGATCAGGTCGTCGTAGCGGAACTTCGGCTCGGTGCGGCGCGGGTGTTCGCGCGGGATCGCCAGCAGTTCCTTGACGCGGTCCAGGCCGGCGAACACGTAGAACGTGCGTTCGCCGCCGGCTTCCTGCAGCGTGGCGCGGCCGGCGACCAGGCCGACAAAGCGCAAGCCGTCGTCCGTCTGGCAGAAGATCGCCGCCCCAGCCGGCAGGCCTGGCGTGCCCGGTGGCAGTTCGAGGCCGTCGCCAGCCAGTACCGCGCCGCTGACGGCCGGGTGGTCGGCCAGGCGCACCGGCACCTCGACGCTGGAGCGCGGGTCGGGCATCCAGATCGCGACCAGCTCGTCGCCTGGTTCGGGTTCGCGGTCCAGGCAGCGCGCGCGCTGGGGCTTCAAGTCGATGTCGGCGAGGTGGAACACGGTGCCGGTCGACACGACCTCGCCGGCTTCGGTCAGTGGCGTCGGGCCGAGGAAGTAGTGCACCTTGCACGGCCCGTCCTGGGCACTGCGGCCCAGCGTCAGCACACCGAATTCGGTGGTCGCGGCGAGCTCGATGCCGCCCTGCGTCTCGACCAGTGCCACCGGGCGTGAGCGGTCGACCCAGTGTTCGCCGGAGAACAACCACGGGCTGCAGGCTGGCAGCGCGGCGAGGAGGCACAGGGTGGTCGGCAGACGACGCATCGCCCTTCTAGCCTAGTATGCGGTCGCCGAAAATGGCGTCGGAAATCGCCTCGGCCCGGACCTGCGCGGGCGAGGGACCTCAGTCCTTCTTCGGCATGCTGCAGCCGGCCGGTGCGTCGCTGGTGCCGCACTTCGGCGTGCAGCCGCCGGCCGCGCTGGCCTGGCTGCCGCTGTCCTTCTGGGCATCGGCGGCGTAGCCGCTGCCGCGGTAGTCGGTCTGGTAGAACCCGGAGCCCTTGAAGATCACGCCCGCCCCGGTGCCGATCAGCCGGGCGAGCTTCTTCTTGCCGCAGCTCGGGCACTTGCTCAGCGGGTCGGCGCTGATGCTCTGGAACTCCTCGAAGCGGTGGCCGCAGCCGCCGCATTGGTAGTCGT
>DAIMFJ010000238.1:3578-6119 GCA_036724695.1 Planctomycetota bacterium | reverse complement strand
GGACGGTCGTGGCGGGTGGGCGGAGGGTGGGTGGCGGGGGGCGTTCAGGCCGTCGCGGCGGGGCCGGCGACGGTGACCTTGCTGTGCCGCACGACGTGTTCGCCCAGCAGGTAGCCGGGCTGCAGCACGCGCACGACGTGGCCTTCGGGAACGTCCGGCGCGGGCTCGACGGCGACCGCTTCGTGGCGGGACGGATCGAACGGCAGGCCCGCCGCCTGGATTTCGGCGAGACCGTGCCGCTCGAGCGCGCCGGTCAGCAGCGTGCGCACCAGCCGCACGCCGTCGACGAGTGCCTTGGGGTCGGCGGCCGCGCCTTGGGCGTCGTAGGCGGTCAGGGCCATCTGGAAGCTGTCCAGCACCGGCAACAGTTCCTGGGTCAGGCCTTCGAGCACCCGCCGGCGGCTGTCGTCCATCTCCTGGCGCTGCCGGCGGCGGATGTTGGCGGTGTCGGCCAAGGCCCGCTGCAGCTGCTGCTCGAAGTGGTCGCGCTCCTCCTTGAGGCGGGCGATGGCGGCTTCGTGGGCCGGGATCTCGACGGTGCGCTCGGCGTCGTTGCCGGCGGTGTCCGACGGGTTCTGGTTCGATGCGGGGTCGTTCACGGTGCTGCGTGGGCTCTGGGTGCCACGGATCAAGAGAAGATGTCCTTCACCTTCTCGAAAATGGTCTTCTTCTGGGCCTTCTTGCCCTTCTTGCCGCCGTCGATCTCGTCGAAACGAGCCAGCAGTTCCTCCTGCTCGGCGGTGATCTTCTTCGGCACGTCGATCTGGACCTGCACGACCAGGCTGCCGCGGCCGTAGCCGTCGGCGCGCGGCAGGCCGTGGTTGCGCACCCGCAGTCGTTCGCCGGGCTGCGTGCCGGCCGGGATCTTCAGGGCGACGGTCTCGCCGGTGATCGTCGGGATGTCGATCTCCTCGCCGAGCACGGCCTGGCGGAACGTCACGCGGGTCTGCATCAGGAGGTCGTCGCCGTAGCGCGTGAACACCTCGTGTTCGGCGACGTGCACGACGACCACCAGGTCACCGGCCGGGCCACCTTCGCCCGGTTCGCCGTGGCCGACGATGCGCTCGACGTGGCCGGATTCGATGCCGGCCGGGATCGAGATGTGGATCGGGCTGGTCTCGTGCACGCGGCCGCTGCCCTGGCACTTGCCGCACGGGTCGGCGATCAGCTGACCCTGGCCGCGGCAGGTCGGGCAGGTCTGGCGGACCTGGAAGAACCCCTGCGAACGGATCACCTCGCCGTGGCCCTTGCAGGTCGTGCAGGCGTGCTTCTTGGTGCCCGGTCTGGCGCCGGAACCGTCGCAGGTCGGGCACGGCTTGGGGCGCTTGACCTCGATGGTCTTCTTGACGCCGGTGGCGACCTCTTCGAGGCTCAGTTGCAGGTCGACCTTGAGGCTCGCACCGCGGCGGCCGCGGCGGCCGCCGCCACCGCCGAAGAACTGTTCGAAGAAGCCGCCGCCGAACATCTCGCTGAACTGGCTGAACACCTCCTCGGCCGAGTACCCGCCGCCTCCGCCGCCGGCTGGACCGTCGACGCCGGCGTGGCCGTACTGGTCGTAGCGGCTGCGCTTCTGCGGATCGCTGAGCACCGCGTACGCCTCGGCGGCGGCCTTGAAGCGCTGCTCGGCCTCGGCGTTGCCCGGGTTGCGATCCGGGTGGTTGTCGAGCGCGAGCTTGCGGTAGGCCTTCTTGAGCGTCTCGTCGTCGGCCGTGCGGCTGACGCCGAGGACTTCGTAGTAATCGCGCTTCTGGGCCATTGGGGCTGGATGGGGGCGGCGGAACGGCTGGGCGTCGCCACTCGGCGCCGCCGCCGTCCGGGATCGGCTCCCGGGCGGCGTGCACTGCAGGAAGTTCGGCAGGAAGTTCGGCTGGTGGTCCGGCGGGCCAGCCGGCTGGGCAGCCGGCAGGTCGGCGGCCCGGGCGGGCCGCCGGCCAGGGTCAGCTGGTGCTGCCCTGGACGGCCTTCTTGTCGTCCTGGATCGTGGTGACCTTGGTGTTGGTGGTCAACATCTGGCCGGCGATGCTCGCCGCGTTCTGCAGCGCGCAGCGCACGACCTTGGCCGGATCGACGATGCCGGCCTTGAACATGTCGACCCACTCGCCGCTCAGCGCGTTGTAGCCTTCGTTGGCCTTCTTGCCGAGCGCCTCGTCGACGACCACCGAGCCGTCCTCGCCGGCGTTCTCGGCGATCTGCCGCATCGGCGCTTCGCAGGCGCGCTTGACGATCTCGACGCCGAACTGCCGGTCGCCCTTCGCCTTGAGGCCCGGCAGGACCTTGGTCGAGGCGCGCAGCAGGGCGACGCCGCCACCCGGGACGATGCCCTCTTCGAGGGCGGCGCGGGTCGCGTTCAGCGCGTCTTCGATGCGCTGCTTCTTCTGCTTCATGTCGGCTTCGGTCATCGCGCCAGCGCGGATGATCGCGACGCCGCCACACAGCTTGGCGAGGCGTTCCTGCAGCTTCTCGCGGTCGTAGTCCGAGGTGGTCTTCTCGATCTGGCTGCGGATGCTGTCGGCGCGCGCGCCGATGTCGGCCTTCTTGCCG
>DAIMFJ010000238.1:0-3568 GCA_036724695.1 Planctomycetota bacterium | reverse complement strand
CTTGCCGGCTCCGCCGATGATCGTCGTCGCATCCTTGCCGATGCGGATCTTCTGCGCGGTGCCGAGCTGTTCGAGCGTGACGTTCTCGAGCTTGAGGCCGAGGTCTTCGCTGATGCACTGCCCGCCGGTCAGGACCGCCAGGTCCTGCAGGATCGCCTTGCGGCGATCGCCGAAGCCCGGCGCCTTGACGGCGGCGACCTGCAGCACGCCCTTCAGGCGGTTGACGACCAGCGCGGCGAGCGCTTCGGACTCGACGTCCTCGGCGACGATCACCAGCGCCTTGCCGCTGCGCGAGGTCTGCTCGAGCAACGGGATCAGCTCGCGCACGTTGCCGATCTTCTTCTCGTGGATCAGGATGTAGGCGTTCTCGAACGAAGCCTCCATCGTCTTGGGATCGGTGATGAAGTACGGCGAGATGTAGCCCTTGTCGAACTGCATGCCGTCGACGTGCTCGAGCTCGGTCTGGGCACTCTTGCCCTCTTCGACCGTGACCACGCCTTCCTGGCCGACCTTGATCATCGCGTCGGCGAGCAGGTTGCCGATCTCGGCGTCGTTGTTGGCCGAGATCGCGCCGACCTGGGCGATCTCGTCGCGGTTCTTGTTGTTGATCTTCTTGGCCATCGTCGCCAGTTCGGCGGTGACCGCCTCGACCGCCGCGTCGATGCCGGCGCGCAGGTGGTTGGGGTCGACGCCGCTGGTCAGGTAGCGCTGGCCGATCGTCAGGATCGCCTCGGCGAGCACCGTCGCGGTGGTGGTGCCGTCACCGGCCACGTCGTTGGTCTTGCTGGCGACCTCGCGCACGAGCTTCGCACCCATGTTCTCGAACGGGTCCTCGAGCTCGACTTCCTTGGCGACCGTGACGCCGTCCTTGGTGACCTGCGGGCCGCCGAACGACTTCTCGATGATGACGTTCTTGCCGGCCGGGCCGAGCGTGACCTTGACGGCCTTGGCGAGCTTCTGGACGCCTTCGACGGCCTTCCGGCGCGCGGCGTCGTCGTACATGATCTGCTTGCCCATGGCTCAGCCCTCCACCTTGGCGAGGATCTCGCCTTCGCGCAGGATCTTGTAGTCGACGCCGTCGACCTTGACGTCGCTGCCGGCGTACTTGCCGAACAGGACCGTGTCGCCCTTCTTGACGTCGAGCGGCAGACGCTTGCCGTCCTTGCCGAGCTTGCCGTCGCCGACGGCGGTCACCTTGCCGCGCTGCGGCTTTTCCTTGGCGGTGTCGGGCAGCAGGATGCCGCCAGCGGTCTTCTCTTCGGCGTCGAGCACCTTGAGCACGACGCGATCTTCGAGGGGCCTGAGGGATGCCATTGTGGGTCTACTCCGTGGAATCTGGGGGGGAATGTGGGTGGATCTGGAAGGTCTTTCGGGAAGGGGCCGCGATCACATCTCGCCGTGTTCGCCGGCCTCTTCCTCCTTCTTGGCGTCGGTGATGACGCAATCGGTGGTCAGCAGCAGCGTCGCCACCGAGACCGCGTTCTGCAGCGCCGACCGCGTCACCTTGGTCGGATCGACGACGCCGAACTCGTACATGTCGCCGTACTCGCCGGTCAGCGCGTTGAAGCCGAACGTGTTGGCCTTGTTGGCCAGCACCTTGCGGGCGACCACCGCGCCGTCGATGCCGGCGTTGTGCGCGATCGTGCGCACCGGCTTCTGGCAGACGGCCTTCATCAGCTGCACGCCGAACTGCGCGTCGTGCGACAGCTCGAGCTTGTCGAGGACCTTGCCGGCCTTGAGCAGCGCGGTGCCGCCACCGGGCAGCACGCCCTCGGCGATCGCCGCGCGGGTCGCGTGCAGCGCGTCGTCGATCAGGTCCTTGCGCTCCTTCATCTCGGTCTCGGTGTGGGCACCGACGCGGATCTCGGCGATGCCGCCGGTCAGCTTGGCGAGGCGTTCCTGCAGCTTCTCCTTGTCGTAGTCCGAGGTGGTGGCCTCGATCTCGCGCTTGATCTGCTCGCAGCGGGCCTTGACGTCGGCCGCCTTGCCCTTGCCTTCGACGATCGTCGTGTTGTCGCCGTCGATCAGCACCTTCTTGGCGACGCCGAGCTGGCGCAGCTGCACCTTCTCGAGGTCGAGGCCGAGGTCCTTGAAGATCGCCTCGCCACCGCACAGGATCGCGATGTCCTGCAGCATCGCCTTGCGGCGATCGCCGAAGCCCGGCGCCTTGACGGCGGCGACCTTCAGCACGCCGCGCAGCTTGTTGACGACCAGCGTCGCCAGCGCTTCGCCTTCGATGTCCTCGGCGATGATCAGCAGCGGCTTGTTGCTCTCCTTGAGCTTCTCGAGCAGCGGCAGCAGCGGCCGCACGTTCGACAGCTTGTCCTCGTGGATCAGCACGTAGCAGTCGCGCAGGTCGACCGTCATCGACTCCTGGTCGGTGATGAAGTGCGGCGACAGGTAGCCGCGGTCGAACTGCATGCCCTCGACGACCTTGACCTCGGTCTCCAGGCCCTTGCCTTCCTCGACCGTGATCACGCCGTCGGCGCCGACCTTCTTCATCGCCTCGGCGATGATCTTGCCGGTCTCCGGATCGTTGTTGGCGGCGATGCTGGCGACCTGCAGGATCGCCTTCTGGTCGTTGGCCGGCACGGCCTTCTTCATCCGCACCAGTTCGTCGACCAGCGCCTGCGTGGCGGCCTTCACACCCTTGATCAGCTCGGCGTGGTTGGCGCCGGCGGTCAGGTACTTCATGCCTTCTTCGCAGATCGCCCAGGCCAGCAGCGTCGCGGTGGTGGTGCCGTCACCGGCGAGGTCGGACGTCTTGCTGGCGGCTTCGCGGACCAGCTTGGCGCCCATGTTCTCGTAGCGGTCTTCGAGTTCGATCTCCTCGGCGACGGTGACGCCGTCCTTGGTCACCGACGGGCCGCCCCAGCCCTTGTCGAGCACGGCGTTGCGGCCGCGGGGGCCCAGCGTGGAGATGACGGCTTTCGCCAGCTTGCCGACGCCGCGCAGAACTGCTTCGCGCGCGTCGTTTTCGAACACGAGTTGTTTGACCATCACAGCCTCGGAGGGAATCGGATACGTTGGGGGAAGGTGGGGTGCGGCCGCACGGTCGCATCTGCGCCGACGGCAACCGACCGGTCGCGCCGCACGCAGTGCGCGCGCCGACCGCCGGTCGCGCGCAAGAGCAAAGGTGGTGCCGCGCCCTGCCAGATTCGCCGAGGTTTCGCAGAAGAGCATGGAAGTATTTGTGAGTAAAGCACTTACGAATTCCGTTCCGGACGTTGGTGGCGCCCGCCCGGCGTCGTTGGGGTGCCAGGTTGGCAGGCGTCGGGCGGCGGCTCCCGGCGGAAGGTGCCAATCTGGCATCGCGGTCGGGCCGCAGTCCTGGCGACCCACCTGGCTGGCGCTGTGGGCCCTCGCCGGGGCGTGCGCGTCGTCGGGGATCGCCCAGGCACCGCCGGTGCAGGCGCTGTCGGTGGCTCTGCTCGACGGCCGCGTGCTGAGCGCCGACGCGCTGGTCGGCGATCCGGTCGCCGGCTACGTGGTGCGCGGTCCGCGCGGCGAGGTGCGGGTGGCCGCCGACCAGTTGCTGGCGCTGCACGGCAGCGCGGTCCAGGACGCC
>DAIMFJ010000237.1:4356-8337 GCA_036724695.1 Planctomycetota bacterium | reverse complement strand
ATCGTCTTCGACCACGACATCACCTGGACCAACAGCCAGAGCAACACCGGCAACCAGCTGAGCCGGCCGCAGGCGTGGGCCAAGAACGTGTTCTCGGTCGGCGGGGTGCAGCACTTCAACGACAGCAACGCCGGCAACGACTCGTGGGACGCCGGCGGCGCCAGCATCGGCCCGGCCGCCGACGGCCGCCTGAAGCCGGACATCTGCGCCTACTACGACAACATCGGCACGTCGGATCGCACCGGTTCGGCCGGCTACTCGGCCAACAACTGGTCTGCGTCGTTCGGTGGCACGTCGGGGGCGACGCCGATCGTCGCCGGCCACAACGTGTTCACCGACGAATCGGCGACGCCCGGCTTCGGCCGCTTCGGCAACGCGCTGCGTTCGCCCGGCCAGGGCACGCACGTCAATCGCCCGCACTTCACGACCGTCAAGGCGCTGCAGTGTGCGAGTGCGACGCAGTACGCGTTCACCGCGGCCAGCACCGACAACCGCCGCGAACACCAGGGTTGGGGCTTCCCGAACCTGCAGAAGCTGTGGGACTACCGCAACAAGACCTACATCGTCGACGAGACCGACGTGCTGGTGCAGGGGCAGGCCTCCCGCCACGACGTCACCGTCGCGGCCGGTGAGACCGAGCTGAAGATCGTGCTGAACTACGCCGAGCCGGCCGGCAACCCGGCCGCCGCCAAGCAGCTCGTCAACGACCTGTCGCTGCGCGTCACGTCGCCGACCGGCGTCGTCTACTGGGGCAACGTCGGCCTGAACGCCGGCCTGTGGTCGACGGCCGGCGGGGCCGAGGACGACACCAACCAGATCGAGTGCGTGTTCGTGCAGAACCCCACCGCCGGCCTGTGGCGCGTCGACGTCAAGGCGACCCGCATCGTCGTCGACAGCCACGTCGAGACGGCAGCGGTCGACGCCGACTACGCGCTGGTCGTCAGCGGCGGCACCGGCCAGCCGGGCATCCCGCCGGTGTTCGCGTCGTTCGCCGGCTACGGCCAGGGCTGCCCCGGCTCGGTGGCCGTGCCGCCAGCACCGTGCGCGCAGTTGAACGGTACCGGCGGCTCGCTGGCCACCAACACCCGCACCTGGGAGTACAGCTACACGGTGCCGAGCATCGGCAGCGCGCAGGTGCTGAGCTTCGACATCTTCATGCGCTCGACCGGTGGCACGGTGACGGTGCCGGCCCACATCTACGCGCAGGCGGGCAACCTGCCGTCGACCACGCCGCTGGCGTCGACGACGATCCAGATCGGCCCGACGGCTGGGTTCTACACCGCGACGTTCGCCGCCCCGGTACCGGTCAACGGCACGTTCTACGTGTCGGTCGACAGTTCGGCGCAGACCGTCGTGTTGTCGCAGCTGACCGCCGGATCGACCGGCACCAGCCACTACCGCACGCCGGTGACCGGCAACTGGACGCTGTCGGGTCTCGTCAACCGTCCGGCGTGGCGGATCAACTGCGCTGGCGGTGCGAACTTCGCGACGCCAGCCCTCGCCAACCAGGGCCTGCCGATCCTCGGCAGCAGCTACGCGGTCACGCTCGACGACGCCGTCGCCTCGGCGCTGGCGATCCTGATCACCGGGCTGTCGGAGACGACCTACAACGGCTCGCCGCTGCCGTTCGCACTGCCCAACGCGCCGGGCTGCGCGATCCTCGCCGCACCGGACTCGTCGCGCGCCGCGGTGACCGACGCCCAGGGCCAGGCCAGCCTGAACTTCGCGGTGCCGACCGCGACCGCGTTCCTCGGCGTGGCCCTGCGCCACCAATGGGCGGTGCTCGACGGCGCCAACGCCCTTGGCATCGTCGTCTCGAACGGCGGCCGCGCGACGATCGGCGACTGATCCGCGGCGGCGCGGCGTTGCATTTCCCGGCCGATCCGGGGGCCTGTCGCCCCGGATCGCCGTGGATCGGGTAGACTGGCCCGGGTCCCGCCCCGCCTCTCCCACCACGGCTCCATGCAATCGATCCTTGCCAAGGGCGCGCTGTTCGCGGCCCTGTCGGCGGCCCTTGCCGCCCAATCGTACGTGACCCAGGACCTGCCGCGCGCCGACGCGCAGCCGTCGCGTTCCGAGACCAGCGCGCAGATCCACCTGCGTTACGCGACCTTCGACCCGCAGCGGGCCGAACCGGCGGTGCCCGAGTTCCTGCGCAGCGGTCCCGGCCACCGCCTGTGGATCGTGCAGTTCCCGGGCACGCCGACGCAGCAGGACCGCGACGCGGTCGTCGCGACCGGCGCCCAGATCCACGGCTGGCTGCCGCACAACGCCTACGTCGTACGGATGAGTGCGGCGACCGGCGCGGCCGTGCGGGCGCTCGGCAACGTGCGCTGGGTCGGCGCGTACCACCCGGCCTACCGCCTCGATCCGGCCCTCGCCGCCGCCTTGCCGGCGAACAGCTTGCCGCCGGTCGCCGACTACCACCTGGTCGTCGTCGACAAGCGCCGCGACAAGGCCGAACTCGGCCGGCAGGTGCTCGCTCTCGGCGGTCGCATCGCCCACGAACAGCCGGGCAGCCTGCTGTTCACGGTGACGCTGACCCCCGCGCAACTGCTGCAGGTCGCCCATCTCGACCAGGTGCTGTGGATCGACGCGGTGACGGAGACCGGCACCGACATGGACAACGCCCGCATCCAGGGCGGCGGCAACTACGTCGAACAGCAGGGTGGCTACACCGGTACCGGTATCAACGCCCACATCTACGAGGGCATCGAAGCCACCCACCAGGATTTCACCGGTGGCGCCGTCAACGTGCGCAGCAGTGGCGCCGCCCAGACCCACGGCCACGCCACCGCCGGCATCGTGTTCGGCAACGGCACCAGCAACCCCGCCGTGCGCGGCATGGCACCCGACGCGGGCAAGTTCTACACCAACTACTCGACCGTCAGCAGCGGCTTCTCGCGCTGGCAGATCGTCCAGGAACTGGTCAACGTGCACGACGTCAGCCACACGACCGCATCGTGGGGCGACGCGACGACCACCGCCTACACGTCGGTGTCGGCCGACGCCGACGACATCGTCTTCGACCACGACATCACCTGGACCAACAGCCAGAGCAACACCGGCAACCGCAACAGCCGCCCGCAGGCCTGGGCCAAGAACGTGTTCTCGGTCGGCGCCGTGCAGCACTTCGACGACAGCAACGCCGCCAACGACTCCTGGAACGCCGGCGGCGCCAGCATCGGCCCGGCCGCCGACGGCCGCTTCAAGCCCGACATCTGCTTCTACTACGACAACATCGGCACGTCGGATCGCAGCGGCTCGGCCGGCTACTCGGCCGGCAACTGGACTGCGACGTTCGGCGGCACGTCGGGCGCCACGCCGATCGTGGCCGGCCACAACGTGCTGCTGATCGACATGTTCACCGACGACCGCAACACGCCGGGCACCGGCCTGTTCGGCAACCCGCTGCGCGTCCCGAACGGCACCAAGCACCAGAATCGGCCGCACTTCACGATGGTGAAGGCACTGCAGATGGCCTGCGCCTCGCAGTACGCGTTCACGGCCGCCAGCACCGACAACCGGCGCGAGCACCAGGGCTGGGGCATGCCCAACCTGCGCACGATGTACGACAACCGCAACAGCATGTTCCTGGTCGACGAGACCGACGTGCTGACGCAGGGCAACACGACGCGCTGGGACGTCACCGTGGCGCCAGGCACGCCGCAGCTGAAGATCGTGCTCGCCTACAACGAGCCGGCGGGCAATCCGGCCGCCTCGGTGCAGCTGGTCAACAACCTGTCGCTGCGCGTCACCGCGCCGAACAACACGGTCTACTGGGGCAACGCCGGACTGAACGCCGGCGTCTGGTCGACGCCGGGCGGCAGCGAGGACAACGTCAACCCGAACGAGGCGGTGTTCGTGTCGACGCCGGCGGCGGGCACCTGGCAGGTCGAGGTGATCGCCACCGCGATCGTCGCCGACAACCACCTCGAGACGCCGGCGGTAGACGCCGACTACGCGCTCGCCGTGGTGGGC
>DAIMFJ010000237.1:0-4346 GCA_036724695.1 Planctomycetota bacterium | reverse complement strand
GACCAGCGGCTTCTTCGTCGAGTACGGCAGCGGCTGCGCGGGCACCAACAACGTCGTGACCCCCTGCGCGACGCTGAACGCGGGCGGCGGCACGCTGACCGGTGCGACCAGCAACCTCGAGTACCTGGTCGTCGTGCCGATCAGCCCCGGCATCCAGCTGACCAGCTTCGACCTCTTCACGCGTTCGACCGGCGGCACCGTGGTGCGCCCGGCGCACCTCTACACGAGCCTCGCCGGCGCCGCGCCGATCGCGTCGACGACGATGACGATCGGGCCGACGGCGGGTTTCCACCGCGCGACGTTCGCAGCACCGGTGCAACTCGGCAGCGTCTGCTACATCGCACTCGACGTCTCGTCGGGCAACGTGCTGGTGCCCAACCTGACCAGCGGCCCGACCGGCGTGGTGTTCCAACGCACGCCGAACGTCGGCGCCTGGCAGTTCGCGGCGACGGTCACCCGGCCGGCCTACCGCGTCGACTGCACGGCCGGCACGCAGTACTTCACGCCGGCCCTCGACAACGTCGGCAGCCCGGTGCTCGGCGCTTCGTACGACGTCACGCTGGCCGATGCCCTCGGTTCGTCGATCGCGTTCCTGCTGACGGGGTTGTCCGACAGCCTGCACAACGGCACCCCGCTGCCGTACGCGCTGCCGAACGCCCCCGGCTGCGCGATCCTGGCCGCGCCGCAGACGACGCTGCTGCGCTTCACGTCGCCGACCGGCGCGGCCAGCGCATCGTTCGCGCTGCCGAACTCCCCGGCCTACATCGGACTGGAGATGTTCCACCAGTGGGCGGTGCTCGACGCCGCCAACGCGCTCGGCATCGTGGTGTCGAACGCCGGCAAGGCCCGCCTCGGCACCTGAGCTGCGTCGGACCGCCGAGGGCATCTACAAGTCCTTCGGCGACAGGATCTTACAATCCGCCCGCGACCTCGCGGGCGGTGTCGTTCTGGCGCCGATCGATCCAGGACCGGCCAGCCATCCGTTAGATACTGATCGGTATCTAATTAGCCATCGGCGCGCCTCCTGCCTATCCTCTCCGGCCTCTTCGCGGCTTCCCTGACCGGTCCCCACAGCCCGCCGGCGCCATGTCGTCGATCCACAACAAGCGCATCACCCCCGGCCAGAAGCCGGACTGGCTCAAGGTGCCGATCCCGGCCGGTCCGACCGTGGCCAACCTGGAGAAGGTGCTGCGCGAGCGCAACCTGCTCACCGTCTGCGAGGAAGCCCGCTGCCCGAACATGGGCGAGTGCTGGGCCGGCGGCACCGCGACGTTCATGGTGCTCGGCGACACCTGCACGCGCGGCTGCCGCTTCTGCGCGGTCAAGACCCACAGCCAGGGCAATCCGGTCGACGCCGACGAACCCGAGAAGGTCGCCGAGTCGTGCGTCGCGATGGGCCTCAAGTACGTCGTGTTGACGATGGTCGACCGCGACGACCTGCCCGACGGCGGCGCCGACCACGTCGCGCAGACGATCGCCGCGATCAAACGCCGCAATCCCGACATGCTGGTCGAGGCACTGGTCGGCGACTGGCTCGCCAACGAGCACCACAGCAGCGAGGCGATGATCCAGAAGGTGTTGGCCGGCCGACCCGACGTCTACGCGCACAACGTCGAAACCGTGCTGCGCCTGACCCCGCGCGTGCGCGACCACCGCTGCAGCTACGTGCGTTCGCTGGAGACCTTGCGCACCGCCAAGCGTCTCGACCCGAACGTCGTCACCAAGTCGTCGTTGATGCTCGGCCTCGGCGAGTCCGACCGCGAGGTCGAACAGGCGATGGACGACCTGCGCGAGTACGGCGTCGACGTCGTCACGTTCGGCCAGTACCTGCGCCCGACGCTCAAGCACCTGCCGGTGCGTGAACACGTCACCCCGGCCCGCTTCGCGGCGCTCGAACAGCGCGCGCTCAAGAAGGGTTTCCTCTACGTGGCCGCCGGGCCGCTCGTGCGCTCGAGCTACAAGGCCGCCGAGTACTACCTCGCCGGCATGGTGCGGCAGCGCCGCGCCCTCGACGCCGCGCGCGCCGCGACCAGCCAGTCCTCGCCCAGCCGGTCCTCGCCAAACCCCGAATCGCACCAACCATGACGCTCGAACTCGTCTCGATCCTCGACAAGGACGGCAAGGCCCAGAAGGGCAAGGACCCGAACCTGCCGCCCGAAGAGCTCAAGAAGCTGTACCGGCTGATGGTCGCGACCCGCCAGCTCGACGAGCGTGGCCTGGCGCTGCAACGCCAGGGCCGCATCGGCTTCTACCTGCAGTCGACCGGCCAGGAGGCCTCGCACCTGGGTTCGGCCTACGCGCTGCAGGACAGCGACTGGCTGTTCCCGGCGTATCGCCAGCCCGGCATCCTGCTGCTGCGCGAAGTGCCGCTGCAGAAGATCGTCGCCGAGTGGTTCGGCAACTCCGGCGACACCAGCAAGGGCCGCCAGATGCCGGTGCACTACAGCTTCCGCGAGGCCAACTTCGTGTCGATCAGCTCGCCGATCGGCACGCAGCTGACGCAGGCGGCCGGGGCCGGCATGGCCGCCCGGATCCGCGGCGACGACACGGTGTTCATGACCTACTGCGGCGACGGCGGCACCAGCAGCAACGACTTCCACACCGGACTGAACTTCGCCGGCGTGTACAAGGCCCCGGTCGTGTTCGTCTGCGAGAACAACGGCTGGGCGATCTCGGTGCCGAGCGCCAGGCAGACCGCCAGCGAGTCGATGGCGATCAAGGCCGACGCCTACGGCATGCCGGGCGTGCGCGTCGACGGCAACGACATCCTCGCCGTCTACCGCGTCTGCAAGGAAGCGGTCGACCGCGCCCGCCGCGGCGACGGCCCGACGTTCGTCGAGACCGTCACCTACCGCATCGCCTCGCACAGCAGCTCGGACGACGCGTCGCGCTACCGCGATTCGAAGGAGTTCGAGGCCTGGAAGAAGAAGGACCCGATCCTGCGCTTCCAGCAGTACCTCAAGCACAAGAAGCTCTGGAACGAGGCGTTCGAGCAGGAATGCGTCGAGGGCAGCAAGAACGAGATCGCCGCCGCGGTCAAGGCCGCCGAGGCGCTGCCGAACCCCGGCCCGGAGACGCTGTTCGACGACGTCTACATGAACCTGACGCCGCAGCTGAAGGCGCAGCGCCAGGAATTGCACGACCTGATGGCGAAGGGCGGCGTCGGCGCGGCCCTGGGCCACTTCCCGCTGTGACCGCGACGGCCGCACGCTGCTGACCCGGCCCATCCCGACCGCCCACCCCCCGCATCCGCGCGCCCGGCGCGCACCCCGAGAGAGACGACGATGACTGCAACCGAGACCAAGAACCAGACGGCCACGCCCGGCACCAAGGTGATGACCCTGCTCGAGGCGATCACCGACGCGATGCGCACCGAGATGCGCAACGACGACCGCGTGGTCGTGTTCGGCGAGGACGTCGGCAAGAAGGGCGGCGTGTTCGGCGCCACGATGGGCCTCCAGGACGAGTTCGGCGAGCAGCGCTGCTTCGACTCGCCGCTGTCCGAGTGCGGCATCATCGGCACCGGTGTGGGCATGGCCCTGTACGGCCTGCGCCCGGTCGCCGAGATCCAGTTCCTCGACTTCATCTACCCCGCGTTCGACCAGATCGTCAGCGAGGCGGCGAAGATGCGCTACCGCAGCGGTGGCGAGTACACCTGTCCGATGGTGATCCGTTCGCCGTACGGCGGTGGCATCCGCGGCGGCCACTACCACAGCCAGTCGAGCGAGGCGTACTTCTGCCACACGCCGGGCCTCAAGGTGGTGATCCCCAGCACGCCGGCCGACGCCAAGGGCCTGCTGATCGCGGCGATCCGCGACGAGGACCCGGTGATGTTCCTCGAGCCCAAGGCCCTGTACCGCCACGCCAAGGGCGAAGTGCCGCTCGGCGAGCACGTGGTGCCGATCGGCAAGGCGCGCATCGCCCGCGAAGGCACCGACGTGACGATCCTCTGCTACGGCGCGATGGTGCCGGTGTGCGAGGCCGCCGCGAAGGAAGCCGAGGCGAACGGTCGCAGCGTCGAGGTCGTGGACCTGCGCACGCTGGTGCCGCTCGACGAGGCGACCGTGCTCGAGTCGGTCAAGAAGACCGGCCGCTGCGTGGTCGTCTACGAGGCCCCCAAGACCTGTGGGTACGGCGCCGAACTGTCGGCGATCGTCGCCGAGAAGTGCATCGAGTACCTCGAGGGCCCGATCGTGCGCGTCGCCGGTTTCGACACGCCGTTCCCGTACACGCTCGAACACCTGTACATGCCCGACACCAAGCGCGTGCTCGCCGGCATCGACAAGACCTTCGTGTGGTGATCTCCCACCCCACACCCCCACCACCGCACACCCAACGCACCCACG
>DAIMFJ010000236.1:2184-8423 GCA_036724695.1 Planctomycetota bacterium | reverse complement strand
CCCACCGCGCTCGTCGCTGGCGAACCAGGTGGCATGGCGCAGCAGGTCCTGCCTGGTGATCGTGCGCATCGCCGGCGGGGCCTCGGTGGGCAGCTCCTGTCCGCGCACGGCGACCGGGGCCTGGGCCAGCAGGCTGGCGCTCGCCAGGCAGGAGGCAGACAAAATGGCAGCGACGAAGCGTTGCATCGTTGGGATGGATCGGATCTGGGAACGCCGCCAAGGCTCGGCACAATGCCGAACCCGGCGACCAGCAGGGTCCGATGGCCCTGGTGGCCGGGAAAACCCGGGACTTGTCGCCGATCTTGGCCCCACCTTTGCAATCGCCTACCCCAACCACCGTCGACCGGCGCCGCTTCCTGCTGGGAGCGATGGCCCCCTTCGCCCTGCCCGCGGCGCCCCGGCTGGTGCAGGAACCTGCGGCACCCGGAAAACCCGCGCCTGCCGACCTGGCCCCCGCGGCCGACGGTACCGACGCCGAGGCGATGGCGGCCGCCGGCCGCCTGGCGGGCCTGGAGTTCGCCGCGGCGGACTGCGCGGCGGCCGTCGGCCGCCTGCAGGACCTGCGCAGCGGCTACGCGGCGATCCGCAAGGTGGCGATCCCGTTCGCCCTACCGCCCTGTGCGACGTTCGACCCACTGCCGCCGGGCACCGGCCGCCCACAGTGGACGCCCAAGGCCACGATCGCGATCCCGACCGACACGGCGCTGCCAGCGGGCGAGTCCGGCCTGGCGTTCGCCTCGATCCTCGAGCTCGCCGGCCTGCTGCGGCAACGCCTGGTCAGCTCGGTGCAGCTGACCACCCTGGCCCTGGACCGGCTCGCCCGGTTCGATCCCAGGCTGCACTGCGTCGTGACCCTGCTGCGCGACGAGGCGTTGGCCCGCGCCGCCGCCCTCGACGCGGAGCTGGCCGCCGGCACCGACCGCGGGCCGCTGCACGGCATCCCGTACGGCGCCAAGGACCTGTTCGCGTGGCCGGGTGCGCCCACCACGTTCGGAGCCGCGCCGTGGCGGGACCACGTCTGGAACGCCACCGCGACGCCGCTGCAGAAGCTGCACGACGCCGGCGCGGTGCTGGTCGCCAAGCTGTCGCTGGGCGCCCTGGCGATGGGCGACCTCTGGCACGGCGGGCGCACCCGCAACCCCTACGACCCCGAGAAGGGCAGCAGCGGTTCGTCGGCAGGTTCGGCGAGTGCCGTGGCCGCTGGCCTGGTGCCGTTCGCGCTCGGCACCGAGACGCTCGGCTCGATCGTCTCGCCGTGCCGCCAATGCGGCGTCGCCGGGTTGCGGCCGACGTTCGGCGCGGTCAGCCGCGCTGGCGCGATGCCGTTGTCGTGGACGATGGACAAGGTCGGGCCGATCGCGCGCAGCGCCCGTGACGCCGCGTTGGTGTTCGACGCGATCCGTGGCGCCGACGCCCTCGATCCGGCCGCACGCGATGGCCGTTTCGACGCCAACCTCGACGTCGACCTGCGCTACGTGCGGGTCGGCGTGCTCGAGCTGCGCGGTTTCCCGGAGCGCGCCGAGGACCGCGCGTTCGTGGCGTGGCTGACGGAACGGGCGCACTCGGTGCGCACGGTGGCGCTGCCCGACGCCCCGTACGGCGGCATGTTGGCGATGCTGCACGCCGAAGCAGCCGCCGCGTTCGACGCGACGCTGCGCGACGGCCGGCTCGGCCAGTTGCCGGGCCAGGGGCCGGGCGACTGGCCCAACCAGTTCCGCAGCGCGCGCACGATCCCGGCGGTCGAGTACCTGCAGGCGAGCCGGGCCCGCACGCAGCTGTGCATCGACCTGGCCAAGGCCCTCGGCGACGTCGACGTACTGGTCGCCCCCACCCACGGTGGCCCGACCCTGGTCGCCACGAACCTGACCGGCCATCCGGCCTACGTGCTGCCGGTCGGCCGCAGCGACCGCGACGGCGGCCGCCCGACCATGCTGCAGCTGGTCGGCCGGCTGTTCGGCGAGGCCACGCTGCTGGCGGTCGCCGAGCGCTGGCAACAGCAGACCGCATGGCACCTGCAACGCCCCGAACTGACCCGATGACGCCCCCCATGCCGTTCCGCCGCCGCCTGTTGCTCGCCGGTGCGATCCTGTTCGCCGCGGCCCTGCTGTCGCGCTGTGCGGGTGCCCCCGCCAGCAAGGTGCCGCCCGCCGAGGCCGCGCCGCCGGCCGCCGTGCACAGCCTCGTCGCCAGCGGCGTGCACTGGAACGACCCCGGCGGCTACAGCGCGTACCGGACCGGCAAGTACTTCGCGAAGGAAGCGGTCCCGGACGGCAAGCTGCGTTATGCCCCGCTCCGCGGCGGCCTGCCCGCCGCGATCGCCGAACGCGCCGCGGCCCGCGGCGGGCTCGATCTGGCCGACCTGCGCCAGGTCGTGCACCAGTTCGTGATCCACTTCGACGTCGCCGGCACGTCGCGGCAGTGCTTCAAGATCCTGCAGGACAACCGCAACCTGTCGGTGCACTTCATGCTCGACATCGACGGCACGATCTACCAGACGCTCGACCTGCGCGAGAAGGCCTGGCACGCGACGATCGCGAACGACTTCTCGGTCGGCGTCGAGATCGCCCACCCGGGCGCCTACCCGCAACCGATGAACGCGGCGATGGCGCGTTTCTACGAACGCGACGAGCTGGGCTGGAAGGCGAAGTTCCCGAGCTGGCTCGAGTACGGCGTGCGCACGCCGGGTTTCGTCGCGCGACCCGACCGTCCGGAGATCGTCGAGGGCGTCGTGCAAGGCCAGCGGCTCTACCAACTCGACTTCACACCGCAGCAGTACCGCGCCCTGGCGCACCTGTGTGCCGGGCTCAACGAGGTGTTCCCGCGGATCCGGCTCGACGCGCCGCGGCTGCCCGACGGCCAGGTCCGTCAGCCCGCCCTGCCGGAGGCCGAACTGCGGGCCTTCGACGGCCTGGTCGGCCACTTCCACGTCCAGAAGAACAAGAACGACCCTGGCCCGGCCTTCCAATGGGAGCGGGTGATCCGGGAGGCGCGGCAGATCCGCGCGACCAGGCGATGAACCGCGCCTTCCTGATCCGGCCGATCCGGCCCGGCGACGATGCCGCGGTGGCGGCGACGATCCGGGCGGTGATGACCGAACTCGGCTGTGCCGGGCCGGGTTTCGCGATCCACGACCAGGAGGTCGACCGCATGAGTGCGAGCTACGCGAGCCGCGAGGCTCGCTACTACGTGCTGGTCGCGCCGGACGGCGAACTGCTCGGCGGGGCGGGCTTCGCCCGCCTGGCCGGTTCCGATCCCGCCGCCGCGACCTGCGAGTTGCGCAAGATGTACTTCCGGCCGGCCGCCCGCGGGCAGGGCCTGGGCGCGCAGCTGCTCGACCTGCTGCTCGACGAGATGCGGGCCGCCGGCTTCGCCCGCTGCTACCTGGAGACCACCAGCTGGATGCACACTGCCCAGGCGCTGTACCGCAGTCGCGGGTTCGTCGCCCAGTCGTGCGGCGAAGGGGCGACCGGCCACCACGGCTGCGACGTCTTCTACGCGCGGGCGCTCTGACGCCGCGGCGGACCGCCCCGTCCCACCGACCGCAGCAATTCCAAGCGGCAAATCGGTCGCCGCGTTGCTAGGTTTTCGCGGGTGTCGAACGGCATCCTCGTCCACCAGCAGATCCGCGCCCTGATCGAAGCCGGCGCCCTCGTCTCGACGCCGGCGGTCGCGCCCGCCCAGATCCAGCCGAGCTCGCTCGACCTGCGGCTGGCGACGCGCGGCTACCGCGTGCGCTCGGGCTTCCTGCCGGAGACGGTGCGGGTCGCCGACCGGCTCGAGGACGTCACGCTGTACGCGTTCGACCTGACCGACGGCGCCGTGCTCGAGAAGGGCCACTGCTACATCGTGCCGCTGCTCGAGAGCATCGCCAAACCGCTGCCGTACCTGATCCGCGCCAACCCGAAGTCGTCGACCGGCCGCCTCGACCTGTTCACGCGGCTGCTCGCCGACCGCTGCGGGCGCTTCGAACAGGTACCGCCGGGCTACACCGGGCCGTTGTACCTCGAGATCGTGCCGCGCAGCTTCCCGGTGCGCGTGCAGACCGGCCTGTCGCTGTGCCAGATCCGCTTCTCGGTCGGCCAGGCGTCGCTGAGCGACGACGAACTGCGCGCCGAACACCTGCGCAAGCCGCTGTTGTTCGACGACGCCGGCCAGCCGATCCCGGTCGACAAGCTGCGGCTCGACAACGGCCTGATGATGGGCGTCGCGACGCGTCGCGACCGCGACCTGACCGGGCCGATCGGCTACGTCGCGCGCCGCTACACCGGCATCGTCGACATGGCGCGCGAAGGTGGTCACGACGGCGACGCGTTCTTCGCGCCGATCCACGAACCACCGAAGGGGCAGCTGTTCGTCGAACCCGAGGAGTTCTACATCTTCGCCAGCAAGGAGCGTGTGCGCGTGCCGCCGCACCTGGCCGCCGAGATGGCCGCGTACGACGTCGGCATCGGCGAGCTGCGCACCAACTACGCCGGCTTCTTCGACAATGGATTCGGCGGCGACACCGGCACCCGCGCGGTGCTCGAGGTGCGGCCACACGACGTGCCGTTCCTGCTCGAGGACGGCCAGGTGTTCTTCAAGCTCGACTTCTTCCGCACCCTCGAGCAACCCGAGATCGTCTACGGCGACCGGCGGCTGAGTTCGCACTACCAAGGCCAGGGTCTCAAGCTCAGCAAGCACTTCCGGGTCTAGGCGATGCCGCCCTGGGTGACGATCCCGGTGGGCTTCCTGCCGTGCGTCGTCTGGCTGTGGCTGGTGCACCGCCAGGACCACCGCGAACCCGAACCGCAGCGGCTGTTGCTGTTGGCGCTGCTGCTCGGCAGCGGCGCGGCCGTGGCCGTGCTGTTCGTGCGGCCGCTGCTCGAACAGCACTGGCAGCCCGGCCTGCTGCTCGACGCGTTCGTGCTGACGGCACTCGGCGAGGAACTGTGGAAGCTGCTCGCGTTCCTGCCGCTGCTCAAGCACCGCGAGCTCGACGAACCGCTCGACGGCGCGATCTACGGTGCGGCGGTGGCCCTCGGCTTCGCCGGCGTCGAGAACGCCCTGTACGCGACGTGGCTCGACGACCTCGGCATCGTCGTGCAGCGGGCGTTCACCGCCACGCTGTTGCACGCCGGCTGCACCGCGATGGTCGGCTATGCACTGGCTGGCTGGAAGCTCGACCTGCACCGGCCGCGGCGCTGGGGCAAGTTCGCCGGTCACGGCGCCCTGCTGGCGGCTGCGGTGCTGCTGCACGGTGCCTACGATTGGTTCCTGCTGGCCTGGGAGCCAGGGGTGCTGGTCGCCTTGCTGGTGGTGCTGCCCGCTTGCCTGTGGCTGTTCGGCGCCGTGGTGCGCTGGGGCCAGCACCAGTCGGCCGACTACCATCCGTGACGCAGGACGATGCCGGCGGCACCGCCGTCGTGGGGCTTGCGGTCCGCCGCAGCCCCGCGCAGACTGCCAGCATGTTCTGGACCATCGGTCGGCACGAGCAAGCGGCGCTGCAGATGGACGACGTGGCCAGCGGGCTCGACGCTGGCTTGCCGCTGGCGATGCTCGGCGGCGACGACCGCGACGGCGAACAGGTCCTGGCGGGCCTGTTGCGGCGGCGCGAAGTGGAGTTGAGCAGCGTCGAAGCCACGGCCTTGACCGCGGCATGGCGGGCTGGCCGGGCGCCGGTGGCCTTGCGGCGGCGGGCCGAAGCCCGGCGCCTGCAAGCGAAGTTCCTGCGTGGCTTGTGGGCGGCGATGCGGTACCCGCTGCTGGTGCTGGGCAGCACCGTGCTGGCCAGTTTCTGCACCTTTGCGGTGGTCGGCCACCTGTGGGCGGTGGTCGCGGTGGTCGGTGGCCTGGGCGGGCTCGGCCTCGGCAGCCTGCTGCTGTGGCGCACGATGCGGCACGGCGGCGAAGGCTGGTTCCGCCTGCCGCTGCTCGGCCAGCTCGGCCGCGACCTCGGCGAGATTCCCTACCTCGAGACCCTCGAGGCGCTCTACGCCGCGGGCGTGCCGCTGCCGGCAGCGCACCGGGCGGCGCAGGCGACGGTGCCGTTCGCCGCGGTGCAGCGCCGCCTCGCGGTCGCCGAGCGCGCGCTGCAGCAGGGTCGGCCGCTGGCGGAGGGCCTGGCCGAAGGGCTCGGCCTGCATCCGGAGACCCGCAGCCTGTTGGCGACCGGCGAAGCGAGCGGCCAACTCGAAGACGCGTTGTTGCGGGCGGCAACACGCCGCCGCACCGTCGCGGTCGCCGCCACCGAACGGCTGGTG
>DAIMFJ010000236.1:0-2174 GCA_036724695.1 Planctomycetota bacterium | reverse complement strand
CGACCAGGGGCCGGCGTTCGACCCGCTGACGTTCGCCGGTGCGGCCCTGGTCGCCGGCTACGTCGTGCTGTCGTTCTACAGCTCGTTCGCCGCGCTGCGCTGGCGCTGAACGCGGCGCGGATTTCGACGCAGTTCGCGAATTGCCCGCGCGCCGGACCGTGACCGCGGCCGGGCGATGAGCTACAAGTACCAGATATGCGTCTGGGCCTGAGCCAATCCCTGCGAGCCGAACAGCGACTGATCCAGTCGCCGCAGATGATCCAGGCCATGCAGGTCCTGCAGTTGCCGCTGCTGGAGCTCAAGGACCAGATCGAGCAGGAACTGCAGGAGAACGTCTTCCTCGAGCGCCGCGACGACGGCGAGGGCAGCCAGGGCGAACCGCTCACCGACCTGCGCAGCGAGCCCGAGGACAAGCTGCAGCGCGAGTTCGCCGCCGAGATCGAGAGCCTCGAGGCCCGCCTGGAGCCGTCCTGGCGGCAACGCCTCGGCAGCGGGGCCGGCGGCGACGAGGAGGATGCGCGCTTCGAGGCCCTGCAGAACACGCCGGGGCGTTCGACCTCCTTGCCGGAGTACCTGATGACCCAGGTCCGCACCCAGGAGTCGGACCCCGAGCTGATCCGGGTCGTCGAGCACATCGTGTTCTCGCTCGACGAGGACGGCCGGCTGGCCGACAGCGCCGAACAGATCGCCAACCAGCTGCTGGTGCCGCTGCCGCTGGCCGAAGAGGCCGTCGACGTGGTCCGCAACCTCGAACCGGTCGGGGTCGGCGCGCGCGACCTGCGCGACTGCCTGTTGATGCAGCTCGAGCGGTTCGACCTGGTCCGGCCGCTGACCCGCAAGATCGTCGAGGACCATCTCGACGACCTGGCGATGAACCGCCTGCCGAAGATCGCCAAGACCACTGGCGCGTCGATCGACGAGATCAAGGAGAGCTGGGAGTTCCTGCGCACCCACTGCAACCCCCACCCAGGGGCCGAGTTCGGCGGCGCAGCCAGCGACGGGGTTTCCCCGGACGTGATCGTCGAGGAGGTCGACGGCCAGTTCGAGGTCCGCTCGACCCGCGGCGCGGTACCCGAGCTGTCGATCTCGCCGGTCTACCGCAGCCTGCTGCAGGAGGCGAAGAGCGACCCCAAGGTCTACGAGTACCTGCGCAAGAAGATCGAGGCGGCGAAGTGGTTCATCGAAGCCGTGCACCAGCGCCAGAGCACGATCGAACGCATCGCCAACGAGATCGTGCGCCGCCAGGAGGGTTTCCTGCGCCACGGCGTGCAGCACCTGGTGCCGATGAAGATGCAGGACATCGCCGACGCGGTGCGCGTGCACATCTCGACGGTCAGCCGCGCGACGTCGGGCAAGTTCATCCAGACGCCGCAGGGCATCTTCGACATGAAGCGCTTCTTCAGCGGCGGGACGGTGTCGGATTCCGGCGACCTGGTCAGCCAGCAAGCCGTGAAGGACACGCTCAAGCAGATCGTCGACGCCGAGGACAAGGACGCGCCGCTGTCGGACGACCAGCTGGTCGAGGAACTCGGCAAACGCGGCGTGCACATCGCCCGCCGCACGGTGACCAAGTACCGCAAGGCGCTGGGCATCGACAGCAGCACGCGGCGCAAACGCTTCTGATGCGGGCGATCAGCCGGCCAGCGCATTCAGCGCGACCGCGGCCTCGTCCATCAGCGCCGCCAGTTCGTCGCGAACGACCGTCCAGGCCTCGGGCACGATGCCGAGCACCTGCAGATCCGCTGCCTGGACCGCGTCGACCGGGGCCCGGCCCGGCTGGTAGCCGATGCCCAGCTCGTGCGCGACCACGTTGGCGACCCGTACGACCACTGCACCGATCGACCCACCGACCTCGGGCGCTTCGTGGTGTCCCTTGATGGCTGCCTGCAGCTCGAGGGACAGGTTCCATTTCGCCGCGGCGAGCGCCCCGGCCTCGGTGTGGTCGATGCCGAGCCGGCTGCGTTCGACCGCTGCGAGGTCGCCGCGGCCATCCAGTGCCCGGTTGCCCAGGTACGGCAGCAGCACCAGCTTGCCGAGGTCGTGCAGCAATCCGGCGACGAACAGCTGTTCGGCAGCCTCCTCGCCGAGCCGGCAGCGCCGCGCGATCGCCTTCGCGCCGGCCGCCACACAGGCCGAATGCAGCCACAGGCCACGCGGTTCGTGGCCGTAGCAAG
>DAIMFJ010000235.1:0-8436 GCA_036724695.1 Planctomycetota bacterium | reverse complement strand
GCGGCGGTCCGCGCGGCGAGCCGCGAACAGCTCGCCGCCGTGCCCGGCCTGCCCACCGCGGTTGCCGAGGCGGTGTGGGGGGCGCTGCACCCGACGGACGGCGACTGACGGACGCCGCGGTCGTCTACGCGCCGGCCTTGCCAGCCTTCGCCGGGGCCGCCGAGGCCGGCGGCGTCGCCGTTTCCGTCGTCGGCATCGCCGTTGGCGATTCGGCCAACTTGCCGAAGAACGCCGGCATCTCGACGCCGCCGATGTCCTTCATCATCTGCAGCACCGGCGGCAGGCTGCCGGCGAGACCCTGCAGGAAGTTCGCCGTCGCGTTCTTGCCGCCGCCAGCACCGCCGTCCCAGACCACCACCTTGTCGAACTTGACGTTGGCGATCGCCTTGCTGGCGGTCTCGGCGATCTGCGGCAGGTGCTCGAGCATCAACAACTGGAATGCCTGCTGCGCGCCGCCGCAGCCTTCGACGAGCCGCTGCAGACCCTCGGCCTTCTTGGCCAGGATCTCGTATTCGCCGCGCGCCTGGGCCTCGAGCCGCGCGAACGTCGCCGCCGCCTCGGCCTGGGCCCGCAGCCGTACCTGCTCGGCTTCCGCCTCGGCGTCGACGATCAGCTTCGCCTTCTGCGCCTTGGCGGCCGCTTCGAGTTCGGCGCGCTGTTCGCTCTCGACCTTCTGCGCCATCGCCGCCGCGGCGCGCGCCTCGGCGAGGTACTGGGCCTCGCGCACCGCCGCCTCGGCCTCGCGCTTGCGCGTCTCGGCGAGCTGGTAGGCCTCGGCCTGGCGGACCTTCAGGGTCGCCTCGGCGTCGACGCTCTTGGCCTTGGCGGTGTTCTCGCCGACCACCGCGTCGGCCTCGGCGGTCGCCACCTGGATGCGCATCTGCCGTTCCTGGTCCTTGACCACCGCCTGCTGTTCGAGGGCGGCGCGGCTGCGGCCGATGCCGGTCTCCTTGTCGAGTTCGGCGATGCGGACCAGCTTCTCGCGTTCGGCCTCCTTGGTGCCGATCTCGCGCACCTTCTCGGCGCTGGCGACCAGCACGTCCTGTTCGCGCCGCGCCTCGGCGACGCCGATCGAACCGCGCTTCTGCTGCTGCGCCACGTCGATCTCCGCCGACTGGATCGCTTCGCTGGCGGCCTTGCGGCCCATCGCCTCGATGTAGCCCGATTCGTCGGTGATGTCGGTGATGTTGACGTTGATCAGCAACAGGCCGATCTTCTCGAGTTCGGGCGTCAGCGAGCTCTGCACGCTGTCGAGGAACTTGTCGCGGTTGCGGTTGATGTCCTCGATCGTCATCGAGGCGATCACCTGGCGCAGCTGGCCGAGGATGATGTCCTCGGCCTGCTTCATGACCTGCCGCGTGTCGAGGCCGAGCAGGCGGATCGCCGCCGTCTGCATCACCGTGGCCTCGGTGCCGATCGCGACCGTGAACACCGATGGCACGTTGACGCGGATGTTCTCCGCCGAAAGGGCGCCGCGCAGCGGGATCTCGATCTGCATCGGATCGAGGGTCAAGAACGCGTAGTCCTGGATCAGCGGCCAGACGAACGCACCACCACCGTGCAGGCAGCGCGCCGATTGACCCGACGCGACCTTGCCGTAGATGACCAGGATGCGGTTGCTCGGGCAGCGCTTGTAGCGCTTGACGATCAGGATCACGAAGCCGAGCAACAGCAGGGCCAGCGCCATGCTGGCGAGCACGAAGTACAGGTTGGTGTCGGTCAGACCTTGTGCGAGCATCGAGGTTCCTGGGGAACGGGTGGGGTGGAGATGGAAGGGACTAGGCGATCGGTTCGACGACCAGCAGGTCGTCGGGTTGGCATTCGACGACCCGCACGCGCGCGCCGGTGGCGATCTCGTCGCCGCGGCTGATCGCGCGGCATTCGACGGTGCGGCCCTGAACCTGCAGCAGCAGGCGGCCATGGCCAGCCCCGGCCGGCGGGATGCGCAGGTAGACGCTGGTGGTGGCACCGACCGCCTGCTTGAGGTCGACGTTGCCGCTCGAACTCAGCCCGGCGAGTCCACGCATCAGCTTGGTGACGACCCACAGCGCCAACACGCCGGCTCCGGTCGCGGCGAGCGTGACGCTGGTCGGCGACCAGCCGAGGCTCTCGGTGCCGAGCCCGATCAGTCCGAAGAACGTGCCGAACGTCGAGATCGTCTGCACCGAGAACAGCTTCAGGAACGCACTCTGGTCGTGGCCGACGTCGCTGTCGACACCGGTCTCGACGTCGGTGTCGGCGCCGGCCCCGGACAGCAGCAGGAGGAACTGCGCGACCAGCAGCACGCCGCCGATCGCGGCACTGAACAGGAAGACTTGGCTCATGAGGGCTTGGCGGTCCGGGGCCGGGAAATTCGCCGGCACCAGCAGGTGGCCACCAAGGTAACGAACCTGTCGCGTCGAGGCCCGATCGCCTCGCAAATCGGATCTTGGGGTTTGCCCTACCGCGCCGAGGCGTGGGCGGCGGATCGCTCTACGCCGCGTCGTCCTCGCCGCCGGGCGCCTGCACCCGATCGATGCGCACCCGTTCGACGCGGCGGTTGTTGGCCTTGGTCACCTCGAAGCGGTAGCCGCGGTACTCGACCTGCTCGCCGGCCGTCGGCATGCGCTCGAGCAGTTCGGTGACGAAGCCGCCGAGCGTCTGGCTCGACGTCTCGACGTCCTCGAGGCCCAGCTTCGCGAACACCTTGCGGGTCTCCGCCGAACCGCGGCACAACAGCGAACCGTCGCCACGTTCGAGCAGGTGCGTCTCGCCGGTGTCGAGCTCGTCCTCGATCTCGCCGACGATCTCCTCGAGCACGTCCTCGAGCGTGATCAGACCCTGCGTCGATCCGTACTCGTCGACGACGATCGCCATGTGCCGCTTCTCGCTCTGGAAGCGCCGCAGCACGTGGTTCAGGGTCGCCGATTCCGGCACGATCAGCACCGGGATCTGCAACTGCGCCCAGTCGGGCTGCGGGTTGCCGCGCAACGCGAACAGCAGCTCCTTGGCGAGCACGATGCCGGTGACCTCGTCGAGTTCCCCCGACGGCGTGTACGGGAACCGGCTGTGGCCGCTCTTCCTGACCAGCTCGAGGTTGCCGTCGTTGCTGTCCGCGCCCGACAGGAAGGTGACCCGCGAGCGCGGCACCATCACGTCCTTGGCCTTGACGTCGCGCAGCCGCGTGGCGTTCTGGATCAGCGTCGCGGTGATGCCACCGAACGCGCCGGCCGAGTGGCCCAGCGAGGTCAGGATGCGGATCTCGTCGAGCGACGGTGCCTGCGGGTCGGCGTTGCGGGTCAACAGCCGCGACATGATCCGGGTCAGCACCAGCATCGGCCGCAGACCCACGACCATCGCCCGGATCGTGTAGGCGATCGGCACCGCCAACCGGTTGGCGTGCACGACGCCGAGCGTCTTCGGCAGGATCTCGGTCAAGGCCAGGATCGCGACCACGAAGCCGGCCGCGAACCACGCCGACGACGCGCCAGGGAACGCTTCGAGGAACGCCTCGGTCGCCACCGTGGCACCGCCGGTGTGCGCCACCGTGTTCAGGACCAGGATCGCGGCGATCGCGGTGTCCGGATCGCGCTTGTAGGCGCGCAGCAACTGGCCGGCCCGGCTGCCCGAGCGGGCCAGGGCCTCGACCCGCGCCTGGCCGACGCTGAGCAGCGTCGCCTCGGCGAGCGAGCAGACGAACGAGAACAGCAGCGTGAAGCCGACTGCGAGCAGGAACAGCAACATGGGGTACGGGCATCGTCACCGGAACCGCTCGCGGTGCAAGTTCCGCCCGCCGTTCCGGGGCCGGCTGCTCAAGCCGGCTGCAGCTCGGTGGCCTCGTGCCTGGTGCACGAGAACCCGTAGTCGCCGTTCTTGACCCGCACCTCGACGGCGCTGCCCTGGCCCAGTTCCTGGTCCAGGATCATCTCGGTGATCGGATCCTCGATGCGGCGTTTGATCAGCCGCCGCAGTTCGCGCGCGCCGAACTCCTCGCTGAATCCCTGCTTGGCGAGCAGCACGCGCACGCCCGGCGAGAACGTCACCTGGATGCCGCGCTTGCGCAACAGGTCGCTGACCTCGCGCAGCATGTTGCCGGCGATGCGTTGGCAGACCTTCTCGTCGAGCGGGTGGAACATCACCACCTCGTCGATGCGGTTGAGGAACTCCGGCCGGAAGAACTCGCGCAGCGCCTCGCTGGTGATCGAGTGCAGGTCGACGTCGCCGAGGCTCTGCCGGCGATGCGCCGCCGAGAAGCCCATGCGGGTGCGCACCGCGTCGATCTTCTCGATGCCGAGGTTGCTGGTCATCAGGATCAGCGCCTGGTGGAACTGCACGGTCTGGCCCTTGCTGTCGGTGATGATGCCCTCGTCGAGCAGCTGCAGCAGCAGGTTGTGGACCTTGTAGTGGGCCTTCTCGATCTCGTCGAACAGGACCACGCTGTTGGGCTTCTTCTTGATGCCCTCGGTCAGGAAACCGCCTTCGTTGTGACCGATGTAGCCGGGCGGCGAGCCGATCAGCTTGGCGTATTCGTGCGGCAGTGCGTACTCGCTGCAGTCGACGCGGATCATCGCACCGGGGTCGTCGAACAGGTTGCGGGCGATCGCCTTGGCCAGCTCGGTCTTGCCGGTGCCGGTGCGGCCGACCAGCAGGAACGTGCCGACCGGTTGCGTCGGGCGCTTCAAGCCGACCGCCGCCTTCTTGACGGCGCGCACCAGCGAGGTGATCGCCTCGTCCTGGCCGATGATCTGTTGCTTGAGCGTGCGCTCGAGGTTCGACACGCGGCGGAACAGTGCCTGGCGGGCCACTTCGTTGCCCGGTCGCGGCAGGAACAGGTCCTCGGGTTCGCCGCCGGCCTTCGCCTGGCCGTTGCCCGGGATGCTGACCTGGTGGATCTCCAGCGACGGGTTGACGTCGATGCAGATCTGGTAGAGCAGTTCCTCGACGATCTCGAGGTCGTAGCCTTCGTCGAGCCGGCGCACCGCCGGCAGCACCTCGGCCTCGAACGACGGCACGCAGGCGCGCACGACGCGATTCCGGTACGAGGATTTGTTGGTGATCGAAGCTGCGTGCAGTTCCTGCAGCAGGTCGTCCGAGCAGCAGCGAACCTTGATGAACTCGTCGACCAAGTCGAAGTACTTGATGACGAACGCAACCCCTGGATGCTTCAAGCGGTGTCCTCGCGTGCGGTGTCCAACGCATTTTCGGGCGCCTTGGCAGCGTGACTTGACGCACGCTGTGAGATACTTGGAAGTACTTGCCTCGACCGGGCTACCGAACGCTTGAACGACGACGCCAAACTGCTCGCCCTGCTGGTGCACCGCGGCCTGTTGCCGGCCGCCGCGGCGCGCGGTGCGTTGGCCTCCGGTGACGCCGGATCGTTCCTGGTGCGGCACGGGCTTTGCAGCGGCGAGCAGTGGCAGCACTGGCGTCGTTCCGAGGCCGGCACCCGGCCGGTGCTCAGCCGCTACGAGGTCGGTCGTTTGCTCGGCGAAGGCGGCGTCGGGCGGGTGTTCGAAGCCCGCGACAAGACCGACGGGCGAGTGGTCGCGCTCAAGGTGCTGCGGTCCGAGTTGGCCGGCGACCCGGCCAAGGTCGAGCCGTTCGTGCGCGAAGCCCGCCTGCTGATGCAGCTCGAGCACCCGCACCTGGTCAAGGGCTACCGGGTCGCCAAGGAGGGCGACGCGATCTTCTTCGCGATGGAGCTGGTGCCCGGCCGCTGCCTGCAGGACCTGCTCGGCGAGGCGGCCGCTGGCGGGGAGGGCGCCGCCGCGGGCCGCCTCGACGAGGAATCCGCGCTGGCGGTCGTCGTCGAGGTCGCCGCCGCGCTCGGCGAACTGCATCGCCACGGGCTGGTGCACCGCGACGTGAAGCCCGGCAACATCCTGTGGTCGGGCGAACGGGGCGCGGTGCTGATCGACCTCGGTTTTGCGATGGCGATGGGCAGCACCGCGGTGGGCGACACCACCGCCGGCACCGTGCACTACATCGCGCCCGAACAGGCCCGCGGCGGCGGCCTCGACGTGCGCGCCGACATCTACGCGCTCGGTGCGACGCTGTACCACCTGGTGACCGGCTCGCTGCCGTTCTCGGGTCGCACCAGCGAAGAAGTGCTCGCCAAGCAGGTCCTCGAGTCGTTGTCCGGCGAGCGCATCCGCGCGCTCGCGCTGGCCCCGCAGGTGCACTACTTCCTCGAGAAGATGATGGCCAAGGAGCGCGAGATCCGCTTCCAGGACACCGAGCAGCTGCAGCGCGAGGTCGAGGCGTTCCTGGCCCAGCGGCGCTACGAACGCGAACTCGAGGAGAAGGCGCAGCAGGCGCGGTCGCGGCCGGGGGCGGTGCGCCGCGGGTCGCTGTTCGAGAGCCGGCTCAAGCGCCGGCGGCGGCCATGAGCGGAGCTGCGGGCGACCCCGGGGCGGCGGATGCGCCGGCCGACTACCCGTTCACGTTCGCGTGCCGGCGGTCGGGCAACTGCTGTGCGGTGCCCGGCGGCGTGGTGCGGGTCACCGCGGACGACGTCGCGGCGATCGCCGCGCACCTGGGCCTGTCGGCCGCGGCGGTGCGCAGCCGCTACGTCGCCGCCAGCGGCGACCGCCTCGTCGACGGCTTCGGCAGCCGCTGCGTGTTCCTCGCCGACGGGGCCGAGGCCAGTTGCACGATCTACCCGGTGCGGCCGCAGAAATGCCGCGACTGGCCGTACTGGCCCGAACTGCGCGACGACCCGCAGCTGCTGGCCAAGGCGCTGCGCACCTGCCCGGGAATGACCCCGCGCTGACCCGGCGCCGCGCCGCCCTCAGTTGCCGATCCGGATCCGGCCGGCGTTGCTGGCGACGCCACCGACGGCGGTCGGCGCGGTCGGATCGAGCGCCAGGTACTGGCAGTGGATCGGCGTGCCGACGAACCACGGTTGGCTCGGCAGGGTCTGCACGAAGCTGTTGGCACCGAAGTTGGTGGGCAGGAACACCGTCGCGTCGGGGCGCACGTACAGGTGGCAGCCGGCGAGACCGTACCCGGCGAGGGAGCTCGGCAACTGCCCGCCGCTCCAGGAACTGGACGAGAAGCCGAGCAGCAGCGCGCCGAAGCGGTTGGCGCCCGGCTCGAGTCCCGCAACCTGCACGGTGACGGGTTGGGCGAGGTCGGGGATGCCGGCGAACGACAACGTCGGCACGCCGGCGGCGCCGCCGCAGCCCTGGCCGAACGTCTCGGTGGTCCCCGGGTAGTGGCTCGAGATCAGCCACTGCAGGGCGGTGGTCAGGCCCTGGTTGCCGAAGCCGGTGCCGTAGTTCGCGCCGCCGGTGCTGGTGCAGCCGGCGTGCGTGGTGATGCCCAGGGCCCGCTGCGACGCCAGCTCGACGACCGGCGAACCGCTGTTGCAGCCGCTGACGTGCACGCCGAATTCGAGCACGCTGGGATTCGGGCTGCTGCGCGGGCCACTGTGGGTCTTCTGGGCGAGGCTCCAGGTCGGCGTCGCGTGGCAGCCGTAGCCGGTCACCGCGACGGTCTGGCCGGCGAGGTTCTGCGGCGTGGTCCAATGGAAGAAGCCTTGCACCTCGCCGGGGTAGCGGTGGGTGTTCGAGTTGCGGACGGCGGCGACCACGCACCAGTCGTTGCCGAGACCGCCGTTCGCCGAGGTCGCCGAACCGGCGCGGAACGCGTACTGATGCTCCGGCGGGGGATACTGCGGGTTGCCGTTCGCGTCGGAGAGCGGCACCTGGAACGAGACGATGCCGCTGGCGCTGCCCAGGCAGTGGCCGGCGGTCGCCAGCACGTCGACCCCGAGGAGGAACATCGTGCAGCAACCGCCGAGCCGGCCGATCCGCGGGTCCTGGCTCAGCACCCGGGTGTCGGTCGGGCCGCAGATGCCGACGTCGGTGCCGCGGCCGTCGGCGTACAGCAGATGCTGCAGGGCGAGGCGGTTGGCGTGCGTCCATGGACCGGCCACGAGGTCGATGCGCACGGTGTCGCCGTTGAAGTACGCGGAGCCGAACTGGTAGTCGCGCAGGCTGCGGGCGTCGAAGCGCTGCACGGCGCCGTCCCGCAGGCCGGTCAGCTGCAGCTCGCTGCCGGTCGGCAGGTGGCAGTCGCCGAACGCGACGCGCAGCCACGCGGCACCCGGCACGTGCGCGGTGTGGCTGGCGACGACCAGGGGGGTGGCGTGGCGATGGTCGAGCCAGCCGGAGTCGAAGCGATCGCGGTGCTCGAGCGGGGCGGGTGGCGCGGATTGGGCGGTGGTCGCCACGGTGCAGAGCACCGCGGCGAGGCAGGCGAGGCGAGGGTGTGGCATGGCGATGGGACGGAGGACCCCCAGGAATACCCGAAAGCGGGCGTCTGGGGGGCTTTCAGCGCGGCACGCGCTGCCACGTGCCGCGGCCGAGGTCGATGCTGCGGGTCTGCAGGGTGTCGGCGACTTCGACGTCGGCGAGCCAGGCCTTGCCGCGGCGATGCACCCGCTGCACGCAG
>DAIMFJ010000234.1:0-8440 GCA_036724695.1 Planctomycetota bacterium | reverse complement strand
CGTGAGCATTTGGGACCGGGTGAGGTATGCGCAGCGCGGGGGGAAACAGGGTTCGAACGGGGCGGTCGGCGCAACGTCGGCGGAAGGAATGCGCTGGCGGCGGTGCCATGAAGACTCCCTTTGCACCGTCGTTCCTCCTCGCGGCGCTCGGCGCTGCTCTTGCGGCGGCTCCGGCCAGCGCGCAGGTCTCGATTTCGGCGCGGCTCGGCCGCAACGTCACGGTGCAGGTCGGGTTCCCCGACGAGTGCCGGATCGAGCCGGTGCGGCGGCCGCGCTACGACCGCGACCACGACGACGACCACCGTCACCGCCACGGCCGCTGGGAGACCCGCTGGGAACGGGTGTTGGTGCCCGGCTTCTGGCGCGAAGAGCACGTGCCGCCGAGCTACGGCTGGATCCACGATCGCTGCGGCCGTCGCCACTGGGGCATCGTCGATCCGGGCGGTTGCCGCCAGGTCTGGGTGCCCGAACGGTACGAGATGCGGCAGACCCGGGTCTGGGTGCGCTGCTGAGCGTGGCGCCGCGGTCCGCTGCCGGGTACAGAGAACGGCATGACGGACCGCGGCGAACGTTTCGACCACCCGCTCATCGAGCGGTACGCGAGCAAGGCGATGGCGCAGCTGTTCTCGCCGCGCGCCCGCCACACCGCCTGGCGCGACCTGTGGATCGCGCTCGCCGAAGCCGAGCACGCCCACGGCTTCCCGGTCAGCCAGGAGCAGATCGACGAACTGAAGTCGCGCCGCGACGAGTTCGACTGGGACCGTGCCGCCGCCCTCGAGAAGGAACTGCGCCACGACGTGATGGCGCACGTGCACCACTACGGCGAACTGTGCCCGAAGGCGAAGCCGATCATCCACCTGGGGGCGACCAGCTGCTTCGTCACCGACAACGGCGACCTGCTGCTGTACCGGCGCGCTCTGCGCATGCTCGAGGATCGCCTCGCCGCCGTGCTGGCCGCGTTCGCCGAGTTCGCGCAGCAGTGGCGTAGCCAACCGTGCCTGGGCTACACCCACTTCCAGGTCGCCCAGCCGGTCACCGTCGGCAAGCGCGCCTGCCTGTGGGCGCAGGACTTCGCCCTCGACCTCGACGAGGTGCGCCGCGTCGCCGATTGGCTGCCGTTCCGCGGCGTCAAGGGCACCACCGGCACGCAGGCCACCTTCCTGATGCTGGCCGGTGGCGACCATCAGAAGGTCGCGGCGGTCGATCGCCAGGTCGCCAACGCGATGGGGTTCGCCAAGACGATCGCCGTCAGCGGCCAGACCTACACGCGCAAGCTGGACTGGACGATCCACCAGGCGCTGTCGGCGATCGCCCAGTCGGCCAGCAAGTTCGCGACCGACCTGCGCCTCTTGTCGCACGAAGGCGAGATCGAGGAGCCGAGCGAACAGAAGCAGATCGGCAGCTCGGCGATGGCCTACAAGAAGAACCCGATGCGCTGCGAACGCATCTGCTCGCTGGCCCGCTACGTGATCGAGGTGGCGACCACCAGCGCGCACACCGCCGCGACGCAGTGGCTCGAGCGTACGCTCGACGACTCGGCGGTGCGGCGCATCGCGCTGCCGGAGTCGTTCCTGGCCATCGACGGCATCCTGATGCTGGTCGAGAACGTCGCCCGCGGCCTGGTCGTCTACCCCAAGGTGATCGAGAAGAAGCTGCGCGAGCAGCTGCCGTTCCTGGCCACCGAGGAGATCCTGATGGCCGGCGTCACCGCCGGCGGCGACCGCCAGGACCTGCACGAACGGGTGCGCGTGCACAGCCGCGCCGCCGCGCATGCGGTCAAGGCCGAAGGCCGCGACAACCCGCTGATGGCGTTGATCGCCGCCGATCCGGCGTTCGCGGCGATCTCTGCCCAGCTCCCCGACCTGATGGATCCGATGCGTTTCGTCGGTCGCAGCGTCGAGCAGGTCGACGAGTTCGTGCGCGACGAGGTGGCACCGCGCCTCGCCGGCCGCGAGCGGACCGGCGGCGACGTCGAGATCCGCGTCTGATGGCGGTGGCTGCCAAGATGGCTGATGGTTGCATAAACATGCCATCGTGACACACCTGGGCGTCGCGCTGCGTCTAGGGGGAAGTCCGTATCCGCCTTGATTCGGCAGACTTACGCCGATCGGACCAGTGGCACAGGTTCTGCATGGTCGCGGACAACCGCCGACCCGGAGGACCCATGAACGCCGAGAAGCTCACCCAGAAGTCGCAAGAAGCCCTGCAGCTCGCCCAGCCCAAGGCCGTCACGTTCGGCCATCAGCAAGTCGACGTCGGCCACCTGCTGGTGGCCCTGGTCGAGCCGAAGGATGGGTTGGTCGCGCGGCTCCTCGAACGCAGCAAGGTGCCGGTCGACGCGTTCGTCGGGGCCGTCGAGGCCGAGCTGCGCAAGCTGCCCAAGGTGACCGGGCCTGGCTTCGCCGCCGACAAGATCTACCTGACCCAGGAGCTTGCCGCCGTACTCGCCGCCGCCGAGCAGCAGGCGGCGAAGATGAAGGACGAGTACGTCTCGGTCGAGCACCTGTTCCTGGCCATCCAGGCGGCGGCCAAGGGCGGCATCAAGGAGGCGTTCCGCGCCTTCGCGCTCGACGAGGCGCGGTTCTTGAACGCGCTCAAGGAAGTGCGCGGCAACCAGCGGGTGCAGAGTGCGAACCCCGAAGCGACCTACGAAGCGCTCGAGCGCTACGGGCGCGATCTCGTGCAGATGGCCAAGCAGGGCAAGATGGATCCGGTGATCGGTCGCGACGACGAGATCCGCCGCGTGATCCGCATCCTGTCGCGCAAGACCAAGAACAACCCGGTGCTGATCGGCGAACCCGGCGTCGGCAAGACCGCGATCGCCGAAGGGCTGGCGCAGCGCATCGTGCGCGGCGACGTTCCCGAGGGACTCAAGGACAAGACGGTGTTCGCGCTCGACATGGGCAGCCTGGTCGCCGGCGCGAAGTACCGCGGTGAGTTCGAGGAGCGCCTGAAGGCGGTGCTGACCGAGGTCAAGAACAGCGAAGGTCGCATCCTGCTGTTCATCGACGAGCTGCACACGATCGTCGGTGCCGGCAAGGCCGACGGCGCGATGGACGCCGGCAACATGCTCAAGCCGATGCTGGCGCGCGGCGAGCTGCACTGCATCGGCGCCACCACGCTCGACGAGTACCGCAAGTACATCGAGAAGGACGCCGCGCTCGAACGGCGCTTCCAGCCGGTGCTGGTCGACCAGCCGAGCGTCGAGGACACGGTGTCGATCCTGCGCGGCCTGAAGGAGCGCTTCGAGGTGCACCACGGCGTGCGCATCCAGGACGCCGCCCTGGTCAACGCGGCGACGCTGAGCCACCGCTACATCACCGACCGCTTCCTGCCGGACAAGGCGATCGACCTCGTCGACGAGGCGTGCGCGATGATCCGCACCGAGATCGACTCGCTGCCGACCGAGCTCGACACCGTCAGCCGCAAGCTGATGCAGCTCGAGATCGAGGAGACCGCACTCGCCAAGGAGAAGGACGCGGCCAGCAAGGCGCGGCTCGCCGAGCTGAAGAAGGACATCCAGGAACTGCGCGGCAAGGCCGACACGATGCGGGCCCAGTACGAGGCCGAGAAGCAGGCGATCGGCAAGGTGCGCGGTCTGCGCGGGCAGCTCGAGACCCTGCGCCAGCAGCAGGCCGAGGCCGAGCGCCGCTACGACATGAACAAGGCGGCCGAACTCAAGTACGGCGCCATCCCGGACGCCGAGAAGGCGCTGGTCGCCGAGGAAGCGCGGCTGGCCGCCGGTGACGGCGGCGAGCGGCTGTTGCGCGAGGAGGTCACCGGCGACGAGATCGCGCAGATCGTCGCGCGCTGGACCGGGATCCCGGTGACGCGGCTGCTCGAAGGCGAGCGTGAGAAGCTGCTCAAACTCGACCAGATCCTGCACGAACGCGTGATCGGTCAGGACGAAGCCGTGCAGGTGGTCGCCGATGCGGTGATCCGCGCCCGTTCGGGCATCAAGGACCCCAAGCGGCCGATCGGCAGCTTCCTGTTCCTGGGCCCGACCGGCGTCGGCAAGACCGAACTGGCGAAGACGCTCGCCGCGGCGCTGTTCGACAGCGAGGACAACCTCGTGCGCATCGACATGTCCGAGTACATGGAGAAGCACGCGGTGTCGCGGTTGATCGGTGCGCCGCCCGGTTACGTCGGCTACGACGAAGGCGGGCAACTGACGGAGGCCGTGCGGCGCAAGCCGTACTCGGTGGTGCTGTTCGACGAGATCGAGAAGGCGCACCCGGACGTGTTCTCGGTGCTGCTGCAGATCCTCGACGACGGCCGCGCCACCGACAGCCAGGGCCGCACCGTCGACTTCAAGAACACCGTGATCATCTTGACGTCGAACATCGGGGCGCCGATCCTGCTCGAGGGCATCACGCCCGACGGCACGATCCGCGACGCCGCGCGCGACCAGGTGATGGCCGAACTGCGGCGGCACTTCCGACCGGAACTGCTGAACCGCATCGACGACATCGTGCTGTTCAAGCCGCTGCAGACCGACGAGATCCGCCGCATCGTGGATCTCCTGCTGGTCGGGCTGCGGGCCCGGCTGGCCGATCGCCGCATCGGCATCGAGATGACCGACGGCGCCAAGTCGTTCCTCGGCTACCAGGGTTACGACCCGGTGTACGGGGCACGGCCGCTCAAGCGCCTGCTGCAGCGCGAACTGGAGACCCGGATCGGCCGCAAGATCATCGCCGGCGAGATCCAGGACGGCAGTGTCGTGCACGTCGACGTGCGGGACGGTGGGCTGATCATCGAGGCGCGGGCCGCCGAGCCGGCCCAGGCCTGACGCGGGTGCGGCTGCTCGGCGGCCCCTGGCGGGGTTGGGGCTCCGGCTCGGCCTGACTGCGGCATGTTGCGAATTCGCCGCAAACTTGTCGGCGACCCTGCCTTGCCGCCGGCACCGATCGGCCTAACCTGCCCGCTGGCGCCGCCGCCGACCCGCGCTGGGGCCGGCCGACGGTGTTCGTGGCCGCCAGACCCCCCGCCGCACCGTGTGGATCGTCCTCTTCGCCCTTCGCTACCGCTACACGGTCGCCGTCCTCGCCATCCTGATCGTGCTGTTCGGCGTGCTGAGTGCCCGCCGCATGTCGACGGACATCCTGCCGCGCGTCGACAGCCCCGAACTGACGGTCGTCTGGACCTACGCGGGCCTGAACGCGACCGAGATGGCGGCGAAGATCACCTCGTTCGGTGAGATCGCGACGCTCAACAACGTCGACAACCTCAAGGAGGTCCGCTCGGAGACCTCGAACGGCGTCGCCCTGATCAAGTTGACGTTCCAACCCGGCGTCGACATGGCCGTAGCACAGACCCAGGTCGCCTCGGTCTCGCAGACGATCCTGCGGCGCATGCCGGCTGGCGCCACGCCGCCGCTGATCGTGCGTTCGAGCCCGTCGAGCGTGCCGATCGTGCAGCTGGTGGTCGCCTCGGACGCGCTGACCGGCGGACAACTGTTCGACTACGCGCGGCTGAACCTGCGCGCGCAGATGCAGAGCATCCCGGGGATGCGCATCTCGCTGCCGTACGGCGGCGCAGCGCGGCAGGTGATGGTCGAGCTCGACCCGGACGCCTTGCAGGCCCATTCGATCACGTCGACGGAGGTCAACGCCGCGGTGGCGCGGCAGAACCTGACCCTGCCGTCCGGCACGTTGCGCGAGGGGGCGCGCGAACTGCCGATCGAGCTGAACGCCAGTCCCGAGTCGATCGAGGCGTTCCTGGACCTGCCGCTGCGCTCGATCGAGGGGCGCACGTTGCTGCTGCGCGACGTCGCGCAGGTGCGCGACGGCGAGGCGCTGCCGAGCAACATCGCGCGCCTGGACGGCCAGAACGCCTGTCTGGTGGCGATCCTGAAGCTCGGCGACGCGTCGACCGTGGACATCGTCGACGGCATTCGCGGCCGGCTGGGCGAGATCCGCGCCGCGGCCCCACCTGGGGTCACCGTCGAACCGATCTTCGACCAGTCGGTGTTCGTGCGCACCGCGGTCGGCGCGGTGCGCGCCGAGATCCTGCTGGTCGGTGGCCTGGTTGCACTGGTCGTGCTGCTGTTCCTCGGGTCGTGGCGAGCGACCCTGGTCGTGCTGACGTCGATCCCGCTGGCCCTGCTGTGCTCGGTGATCGGGTTGTACGCGGTCGGCGCCACCTTCAACCTGATGACCCTTGGCGGTCTGGCGCTGGCGATCGGCATCCTGGTCGACAACGCGCTCGTCGAGATCGAGAACATCAAGCGGCAGATCGCGACCGGCAAACCGCTGCGCGCGGCGATCGTCGCCGGGGCGCAGGAGGTGGCGTTCCCGGAGTTCGTGTCGACGTTGTCGATCTGCATCGTGTTCCTGCCGATCTTCCTGCTGCAGGGCACTGCGGCGGACGTGTTCCGCCCGCTGGCACTGGCGGTGGTGTTCGCGATGCTGGCCAGCTACCTGCTGGCCCGCACGCTGGTGCCGACGCTGGCGTCGGTGCTCCTGCCGGGCGAACTGCGCGCCGCGGCGGCGCGCGCCGGCGCGGCACCGCGCGGCCTGGCTCGTCTGCATCTGTGGGTCGAACATGGCCTGGACCGGCTCGCGGCCCGCCACGCCGTCTCGATGCGCTGGCTCCTGGCCCGCAAGTGGCTGGTCGGTGCCGCGACAGCGTTGGTGGTCGCGGGCGGGGCGTGGGTCGGCTCGTCGACCGGGCGCGAGTTCTTCCCGACCACCGATGCCGGGTTGCTGCGCTTGTTCGTGCGTTCGCCGAGCGGTACGCGCGTCGAGGACACCGCGTGGCGGCTGGCCGCCATCCAGCAGCAGGTGCGCGAACTGATCCCGCCGGCCGAATTGGCGTTCGTCGTCGAGAACATCGGCGCGCCGAACCCGGTCAACCAGGCCTGGGTCGAGACGACGGCGGTGAGCTCCGCCGATGCCGAGATCCTGATCCAGTTGCGACCTGGCCACGGGCCGACGGTCGGCTACGAACAGGCGATCCGCCGCATGCTGGCGACGCGGTTCCCGGAGGTAGCCGCGTACTTCCGGCCGGCGGATGCGACCGGGCAGACGCTGGCGGCCGGCGCGGCGACGACCTTCGAGGTGCGGTTCGTCGGGCGCGACGTGCCGGGCAATCTGGCGCTGGCCCGCGAGCTGCGGGACCGCTTCGCGCAGTTGCCCGGCGCCGTCGACGTGCAATTGCGCGAGGTGCTAGACCAGCCGGGCTATGCGCTGCGGGTCGACCGCCAACGCGCGGCGACGCTGGGCATCAACCAGCAGGACGCCGCCAGTGCGGTCCTGGCGGCGCTCGGCAGTGGCGGTTCGGTGGCGCCCAATGTCTGGGCCGATCCGGTGGTTGGGACCTCGTACGACGTGCAGATCGTCGCTCCGCCCGCACGACTGCGGTCGATCGAGGACCTGCTGAACCTGCCGGTGCGGCCGTCGGTCGGCGGCGGCGAGCCGGTGTCGTTGCGCACGTTCGCCAGCGTCGTCGAGAAACGTGCGCCGGCCAGCCTGTCGCGGACGACGCTGCAACCGACGGTCACCGTGCTCGGCAACGCCGAAGGGCGCGATCTGGGCAGCCTGGCCGACGACGTCGACCGGCTGCTCGGCGAACTGCGGGCCCGGCTCCGGCCGGGCAACCGCGTCGAACTGGTCGGCCAGGCCGCGCTGATGCGCTCGGTCTACGCCGACATGCTGGCGGGTCTCGTGCTGGCGGCCGTACTGGTGTTCTTGGTGATGGTCGTCAACTACCAGTCGTGGGCCCTGCCGCTGGTGGCGATCAGTGGCCTGCCGCTGGCGATCGCCGGGGCCCTGTTCGGTATCGGTGCCACCGGCACGATGTTCAGCGTGCCAGCCCTGACCGGCATCATCATGGTGGTCGGCGTGTCGACCGCGAACAGCGTGCTGGTCGGCAGCTTCGCCCGCGATCGTCTGCTGGCCGGCGCGTCGGCGCCGGCGGCCGCACTCGAGGCGGTGCGCACGCGCTTGCGGCCGGTCCTGATGACGGCGATCGCGATGGTCCTCGGGGTCGTGCCGATGGCGCTCGGGACCGCCGAAGGCGGCGAGCAGAACGCGCCGCTTGGGCGCGCGGTGATCGGCGGCCTGCTGTTCGGCACGGTGGCGTCGCTGGTGGTCGTGCCGATCGTGTTCGCCGCCGTCTGTGCGCGGTGGCGGCCGGCAGGGCCTGTGGATTCCGAAGCAGTGGAGGTGGCATGAACGTGGTACTCTGGAACGTCTTCCTCGGCGGCGTGTTGCTCGGCTCGACCGTGTCGGGACAGGCCCAGGGGGCTCCGCCCGGGTCGCCGCCGACCGTGCGGGTGACGGCCCCCAAGCCGGTCACTGCAGCGACCCGCTACACGGTGCCTGGCCGGACCGAACCGTTCGCCCAGGTTCGGGTGTTCACCCGTGCCACCGGGACGGTGCGAGAGCGGCGTTTCGACATCGGGGCCCGCGTCGCGGCCGGGGAGGTGCTGGCGATCGTC
>DAIMFJ010000233.1:0-8450 GCA_036724695.1 Planctomycetota bacterium | reverse complement strand
GGGGTGGAGCTGCCGCCGGAGCCGGTGGTGGTGGTCGTCGAAGGGCTCGGCCTGGCGGCGTTCCGCCCCGACGCCAAGGCGGCGCGGATCGCCGCCGACATCGCCGTCGCGAGTGTGCGCACCAAGGCGCTGGCGGAAGCCCTCGAGCGCTACGTGCCGCTCGCCGACGCCGATCTCGCCGAGATGGAGTACTGGCCGCTCGAACTGGCCAAGCTCGGCAAGAGCCAGGCGCCGCCGCTGCAGGGGCAGGTGGCGTTCGTCACCGGGGCGGCCGGGGCGATCGGCTGCGGCATCGTCGAGGCGTTGCTCGCCCACGGCGCGTGTGTGTTCGCGACCGACCGCGACGGCGAACGACTCGCCGCCGCCGCCGCGCGTTGGAGCGCCCACCGCGGTCGTTTCGCGACCGGGGTCGGCGACGTCGGCGACGCGCCGGCGGTGGCGCAGCTCGTCGACGCCTGCGTGCTGGCGTTCGGCGGCATCGACTGCGTGGTGCCCAACGCCGGCATCGCCCGCACCGGCCGGCTCGAGGACCTGCCGCCGGCCGCGTTCGCGGAGGTGATGGCGGTCAACGCGCAGGCGACGTTCGTGCTGCTGCAGCAGACGGCGGCGGTGCTGCGCGCGCAGGGCACCGGCGGCAGCGTCGTCGTGCAGGCCAGCAAGAACGTGTTCGCACCGGGTGCCGGGTTCGGGGCCTACTCGGCCAGCAAAGCGGCCGCGCTGCAGCTCGCGCGCATCGCCGCGCTCGAGTTCGCGGCGTTCGGCGTGCGCGTCAACGCGATCAACGCCGACGCGGTGTTCGGCGACGCCGATGTGCCCAGCCAGCTGTGGGCGGCGGTCGGGCCCGAACGCATGGCCGCGCGTGGCCTCGACGCCGCCGGTCTGCGCAGCTACTACCGCGAGCGGTCGCTGCTGAAGACCGAGGTGCTGCCGCGCCACGTCGGCGAGGCGGTGGCGTTCTTCGCGGCGGCCCGCACGCCGACCACCGGCGCGGTGTTGCCGGTCGACGGCGGCCTGCCGGAGGCGTTCCCACGATGACCGCGCCGGCGATCGAACTGCAGCAACTGCGCAAGACGTTCCGCAAGGGTCGCGAGACGGTCGTCGCCGTCGACGGGCTCGACCTGCGCGTCGAATGCGGCGAGGTGTTCGGGTTGCTCGGCCCGAACGGGGCCGGCAAGACCACCACCGTCGAGATCTGCGAGGGCCTGCAGCGCCAGGACAGCGGCGTGGTGCGCATCCTCGGCCAGCAGTGGGGGACCGGGGCCGACGCGGCGCTGCGGGCGCGGCTCGGCGTCTGCCTGCAGGAGACGCGCTTCCACGACAAGCAGACGGTCCGCGAGACGGTGGCCCTGTTCGCGGCGTTCGTGCGCGGCGGGCGCAGCGTCGACGAGGTGCTCGACCTGGTGGCGCTGCGCGAGAAGGCCGGCGCGCGCCAGAAGGACCTGTCCGGCGGCCAGCGGCAACGCCTCGCCGTCGCCACGGCACTGCTCGGCAGCCCCGAGTTGTTGTTCCTCGACGAACCGACCACGGGCCTGGATCCGCAGTCGCGGCGGCAGCTGTGGGAGATCGTGCGCGACTACCAGCGGCGCGGCGGTTCGGTGGTGTTGACGACCCACTACATGGACGAAGCCTACCAACTGTGCGACCGCGTCGGCGTCGTCGACCGCGGCCGCCTGATCGCCCTGGGGACCCCCGACGAGCTGATCCGTTCGCTCGGCGCGGCGCAGTTCGTCGCCTTCGACGTCGACCGGCTCGACGGGGTCGTGAGCCGCGCCTAACTGGCGGCGCTGCCGGGGGTCGCCCAGTGCACGATGGCCGCGACCAGCGCCGAGCTGACGGTGGCGTCGGTGCACACGACGGTGCCGGCCCTGCTCGAGCTGCTGGCCAGCCGCCACATCGAACTGCTCGACCTCAGCACGCGGCGGGCGACGCTCGAGGACGTGTTCGTGCACTTGACCGGCCGGCACCTGCGGGAGGGCGCATGAAGCGGCGCGCGGTCTGGGCGGTGGCGGTGTCGCAGTTCCGCGAGTTCTGGCGCACGCCGGAGGCGTTGTTCTGGACCTACGGGTTCCCGCTGATCATGGCGGTGGTGCTCGGTTTCGCGTTCCGGCCGGCGGCACCCGAACCGGTGCCGATCGCGATCGTCGCCAGTGACCAGGCCCTGCCGCTGCTGCAGCGCTTGGCGGCGGATGCCCGGTTGCGGGTCGAGGTGCTCGACGCCGAAGCCGCCGACCGCGCGTTGGCGCGTGGCCGCATCGCGTTGCTGGTCAAGGGCGGCAGCGCGGCCCCGGTCCTGCGCGCCGATCCGACCCGGCCGGAAGCCGAACTGGCGCAGCTGCTGGTCGCGCGGGCCCTGCAGGCCCCGCCCGACGGTGCGGTGGCGGTCGCGCACGAGGTCGAGGATCGGCCCGGGTCGCGCTACATCGACTTCCTGATCCCCGGGCTGATCGGGCTGAACCTGCTGGGTGCCGGCATGTGGGGGTTCGGCTTCAACCTGGTGCAGATGCGCACGCAGAACCTGCTGCGGCGGCTGTCGACGACGGCGTTGACGCGCGGCGAGTTCCTGCTCGGGTACCTGCTCGGGCGGTTCGTGCTGGTGATCCCCGAAGCGGTGGTGATCGCGCTGTTCGGCGTGTTCCTGTGGGACGTGCCGTTCCGCGGCAGCTGGGTGGCGTTCCTGCTGGTGGTCGCGGCCGGTGGATTCGCGTTCGCCGGGCTCGGTTGCCTGCTCGCCAGCCGGGCCAAGACCACCGAGGGGGTCGCCGGGTTGCTGAACCTGTTCCTGCTGCCGATGTGGCTGCTCGGTGGCAGCTTCTTCAGCAACGACCGCTTCACCGGGGTCATGCAGTGGGCTGCCGATCTGATGCCGCTGACCCACGTCAACCGGGCGCTGCGCGACCTGATGCTCGAACCGGGCACGCTGGCCGACGTCGCCGCCCCGCTGACCGGCATCCTGGCCTTCGCGGCGCTCTGCTTCCTGCTCGGCCTGCGACTGTTCCGCTGGCAGTGACCCGCGGCGGACCGAACGTCAGCGCCGCGCGGGCGGCTCGGCGAGGCGCAGGACCGGGTAGACGTTGGTGGTCTGCGCCTCGAAGAAGTTCCAGACCGACAGCGAGTCCTCGCTCTCGGCCTCGAGCAGTTGCGCGGCGAGGCGGGCCAGCGGCTGGCGGCTGGGCACCAAGAGGCTGCCCGCCGGCACCTCGAAGTCCGTCGGAGCGCTCCAGGTGCCGGTCAGGAACAGCTCCTGGTGGCCCTGGAACGGTCGCTGCGGTTTGCGCTTCTTGTCGACCGCGAAGCTGCTGGCGCGCACCCGCTCGCCCGACGCCACCAGCTGGTGCACGATGCCGTGGCGGCGCAGCAGTTCGACCACTTCGGGCGGCGCGGCCAGCACCAGCCAACCGGCCGGCAGGGCGCGTTGCTGGCGGGCCTGGAAGGCGCGGAACACCGGCATCGTCTCGGGCCGACCGTCGCCCTTGCGCGCGAAGTTGCGGGTGCCATCGCCGGTCGGTTCGATCGTCTCGACTTCGCCGACCAGCACCGGCAGTGTCTCGGGCGGCGCGAAGCCGGTGTCGAAACCGAAGTAGACCGGGGCGTCGCCGCGCACGAGGCGTTCGTCGGCGCGCCGGCAGGTCGCGGCGATGGTCTCGCGCCGGGCGACCGCCGCTTCGAGCGTGCGCAGCACCAGTTGCTTGCTGGCGGCGATCCGCGTCGCGAAGTCGCAATAGCTGTACGACTCGGACAGGATGCCGATGCGGTTGCGCAGGCCGAAGTAGTTGACGCCGTAGCGGGGGCGATGGTCGTAGCTGTACCAGCCGCGCACGCCGTCCGCCGAACGCGGTGCGCCGCCGCCGTCCCAGTCGCGGGTCTCGAAGTTGCCGTAGTCGAAGGTCTGCAGGCGGTCGTGCTGCCGCATCGCCGCCGTGGTGGCGTCGAGCAGCGTGCGCGACAGCTGCGCCAGTTCGCGGTCGACGTTCGGCGACAGGCTCGGCGCGTAGGTCAGGTGGTAGCCGTGGTAGGAGCCGTTGGTGGTGTGCAGGTCGAAGAACAGGTGCGGATCGAACCGCGCGAACAGTCCCAGCAGCGTGCGTGTCTCGGGGGCCTCGGCCTTGACGAAGTCGCGGTTGAGGTCGAACTTCTGCCCGTTCGGTCGCTGCCCGGTCCGCGGTGGCCCGTTCTGGCCCGGCCGGTTCTTCGGCCCGAGCTGCTCGTTGCCGTCGGGGTTGTAGACCGGCAGGCACCACAGCTCGCAGTGTTGCAGGATCGCGGTGTGTTCGCCGAGCGCGATCTCGCGCAGCAGTTCCTGCACCGCCTCCTTGCCGTCGACCTCGCCGCCATGGATGTTGGCGATCACCAGGGCCCGGAGCGGCGGTTTCGGCGCGTCGGGCAGGCTGGCGCGCACCAGCAGCAGCGGCCGGCCTTCGTGGCTCTTGCCGGCCACTTCGACCGCCAGCCGGTTGCCGTGCGGCAGCCCCACCAGGGCATCGAGGAAGCGCTGGACGTCGGCCAGTTGCGAGGTCTCGGTGTAGCCGCTCGCCTCCGGTCGCGTCGTTGGCGGCGCAGGCGCCTGGGCGACGACGACGGTGGCCAGCAGGGCGAGGCAGCTCGGCAGGTGCAGCATGGTGGTTGGCATACGCACCGCGGCCGGGAGGCGCCAGTCCGGTCAGGCCGGAACCGCCCGATGGTACGGCTGGTCGCCGCAACCGGCCGATGAGGTGTCTGGCGGCACTGCGCGTCGCCACCCCGCCATCCCGTCGCCATGCGCCTTGCCAGCCTCCTGCCGATCGTCCTGCTCGCCCTGCCGTCGCTCGCCCAGACCGGCAGCCTCGATCCCACTGCCGAGGAGCTGGCTGGCCTGCGCACCGCCGCGCCGCCGGTGATCGAGTTGCTCGAGGAGCGGGTCGTCGACCTGCGCCGCTGGCTGCCGCCGGTCGGCACCCAGGCGCTCAACGACTGCACGGCGTGGGCGGTCGGCTACGCCGCGAAGAGCTTCCTCGAGGCCCGCGACCAGGGTTGGCGCCCGGACGCGCCCGAACGCATCTTCTCGCCCAGCTTCCTCTACAACCAGGTCAACGGTGGCAAGGACGAGGGCAGCAACTTCGTCAAGATGGTGCGGGTGATGGCCGAGCGGGGGGCCGCGACGCTGGCGACCGCACCCTACCTGCCGAAGGACTTCACGAGCCAGCCGGCCGGCCGGGCCCTCGCCGAGGCCGCCGCGTACCCGGTGCTCGACCTGCAGCTGCTGCGCGACCGGCGCAGCATCCGGCGGGCGTTGCAGCGCCGCCAGGTGGTGGTGTTCGGCGCCCACGTCAACCCGATCTTCCTGTCGGGTCGCTTCGAGAGGTACGGGCTCGACGTGTTCGTGAAGGACTGCCGCCTGCGGCAGCCCGACCAGCCGCACGGCAAACACGCGATGGTGGTGGTCGGCTACGACGACGCCCGCGGGTGCTTCCTGATCCAGAACTCGTGGGGACCGCGCTGGGGCGAAAGGGGCTACGCGTGGCTGCAGTACGAGCTGTTCGACGAGATCCGCATCGCCAGGGACGACAGCGTGTTCTGCAACTGGGCGTGCACGATCGAAGACGTCGAGCAGCCGGTCGTGCCGAGCCGCGGCGACGAGGTGGCGCGGCCGCAGCCGGTCGACCGCCAGGCCCTGAAGGTCGGCGGCCACGCCGACATCTCCCGCTACGACCGCGATCTCGGCCGCTTCGTGTACGTGTTCTCGGCCGACCTGCGTGGCCCGCGGCCACTGCTCGAGCAGGTGCGCAAGGTCGCGTGGACGTGGATCGACGAACAGGACGCGGAGCGCCGTTGGACCAGCGACGGCGCCGCGACGCGCTTTGCCCTGCTGGCGGGTACGACCCGCAACCCGCTGCCACTGCGCGGCACGGTCACGTTCGCCGACGGCACCAGCCAGGCGGTCGGGGCCGAGCTCGTCGGCCCGAACCCGAAGGCCGATTTCCGGGCGGCGAAGGTCGTCTTCACCGACGACTACCACGGACCTGGCCCCGGCGGCGCGCCGCTGTTCTGGTGGGAGGCGACGCTCGACGTGCCGCTCGAGCAGCGCGACGACGTCGTCGAGGTGGTCTGGAACGTCGGTGCCATGAACACGCGCGACCCGGTGCAGCGATTGACCGGCTTCAACGGCAGGCCGGCGACCGAACGTGCGTTCGGGATCTGCCAGCAGCCCAACCGCATCACCGCCACGGTGCGTTACGTCGACGGCGGCATCCAGCAGCTGCAGTTCGAGCCGGCCTGGAGCGACGCGGTCGAAGAGACGTTCCGGATCGAGGTCGACAAACGCCGCATCGGCAGCGATGCCGGCGGTCGGCCGAGCTGGTCGTGGACGCTGACCGTCGATCGTCCACACCGCCGGCAGTTCGACGTCGAGCGGGTCGACTGGACGATCGATCCCTGGTTCACCCCCTGTCGCACGACCACGAACGCGACGTTCGCGAAGCACGCACTGTTCGGCACCGCCAGCCGCGACTTCCGCGCCATCGCGACGTTGCATCAGCGCGGTGGCGGCACGCAGGTGCTCGAGCACTGGGTCGAGCTCGGCCCCGGTACCGCCTATCCGGACGACGACCGCATCGAACCGGTGGTCTGGAACCGGTATCTGGGCGGCGAAGGCGGCCAACCCGCCTTCAGTGGCCACGTGCTGCTGGCTGGCGATCGTCGGCGACTGGAGAAGCTCGCCAAGGTGTTCGTGCGCGAACCCGCGGGCACCGACCAGCGCGAGTACGAGATCGCCACCGACCGGGCCGATCCGACCTGGCAGTGGTCGTGCGAAGGTGGCCCGACCGCCGTGCTCGAGTACCGGCTGGTGTTCACCGACGGTCGCGAGAAGCGCCTGCGCCACGAACACCGTCGCACGTTGGGCGCCGACGACACCCTCGGGTTCTTCGTCGACATGGCCGCCGAACCGGACGCCTACCTCGACCCGCAGCACCCGGCGACGCACCGCTTCACGGCGCGACCGGTCGGACCCGACCAGAGCCTGCTGCGCGTCGTCGCGGTCGACTGGCAGCACGAGCCGATCGGCTACCGCGAGCGCACGATGCACGCCTTCAAGCGCACCGGCCTGCTGTCGGCGCATGCGTTGACCAGCGTGCTGACCAGACCGTTCCCGCTGCGGGCGCGGCTGTACTACCACACCGGATGGGAGGAGAGCCTCGCCACCGACCTGACGCGGCTGGCCGGCGGCGAACTGCGGCCGGACCTGGCGCTGCGCGTGCAGGAGAAGTTCCACGGCTACCACGGTGGGCGGCCGCTGTGGTCGCAGGTGCTCGAGGTGGCGCGCGACGCGGCGGTCTGGCCGGCCCCGGTGGTCAAGGCCGCTTACACGCTCGCACCGCTGGACGGTGGCCCGGCCACGGTCGTCGTTGCGACGACGCCGACCGGCGCCTGCTACACGCACGCGGCCCGGCCCAGCCGCATCCGCGCCGAGGTCGAGTTCGCCGACGGCCGGACGGCCACGCTGCACGGCTTCGCGTCGACGACGGCGATGCGGCGCAAGCAGCCGGTGAGTCTGATCCGGTACGCCAACAACCACGGCGTCGACCACGAGAAACGCTGGCTGCTGGTGGTCGACGCCTGGGAAGGCACCCGCGAGCAGCTGGCGAGCGTGCGTTGGGACTCGTCGGCCCCCGAGGCCTACTTCGACCGTACCGACGACTTCGCCGGTGGCGTGCCCGGCCTGATCGTCTACGAGCGCTCCAGCGACCCGGAGACGATGACGGTCGTCGCGAACCTGCGCGATGGGCGCTCTTGGCGTTGGGAGGTGGCGGTCGGGCAGCCGATCGCCCCGGTCGGTTGGACGTGGGCGTCGACCTATTGGGGCGATGGGCTCTGGCAGGTCGACGCCGAGGCGACCGGCGATTGGTGGCACCTGCAGCACCTCGGGCGGTCGTTCCGGCTCGACGGGGGCTCCGGCCTGCGTTTCACGGACGTCGGCGCGTGGCCCCTCGGCAGGGTGCGTGCCCACGCGAAGGCGGGTCGGCACGTGGTGGTCGGTGGTGCGTTCCGAGGTGACGAGCCCCTGCCGGGCGCGACGATCGAACTAGGGGGTGCCGGGGTCGCGACACCCGAGCGCCTGGCGCTGGCGGTCGTGCGCTCGCCGTACGTGCACGAGCAGGCGACGGTCCCGGAGTGGTTCTTGACCGTGACCGGGCCCGAGCGCGAGCTGCGCGAGATCGTGCGGGTCGACTACGACTTCGCGGACGTCGATGGTGCGCGCACGGTGGCCGTCGACCGGCGTTGGGGCGAGTTCTTCGCCGCCTACGAGCACCGCACCTTCGGGGTCGAGCCGCCGCGCGCCAAGGCGAGGGTGCTGCGGCGCGATGGCACGGTGGTGGAGCTCTGACGCCCGAGCCGTCCAGACCTCGTCGCCGGCCCGCGCGACCCCCGTAAATGCAAACCGGCACGTCGAGCCGAAGCTCGCGTGCCGGTCCGTG
>DAIMFJ010000232.1:0-8454 GCA_036724695.1 Planctomycetota bacterium | reverse complement strand
ACCTCGCCTACGTGCAGCACCTGCGCGCGGCCGGCAAGTCGGTGCGGGCGCCGTTCCACTGGTGGCGCTTCGGCCGCAAGGACGACTACAACCAGAAGCTGGTCGAGATCAACAAGGAGTTCCCGAAGGACTCCGAAGGCCCGGTGCGCTTCTGGGAACGCTACGGGCACGAACTGCCGTTCGAGGTCAAGGACGAACAGGGCAATGCGATCGGCGAGATGCCGGTCAGCTTCGTCACCCACGCCGACGCCAATGCGTTCGCCGGCTGGTTGGGCATGCGCCTGCCCACCGAGTACGAGTGGATGCGCGCAGCGCGCGGCGACGGCAAGAACCTGTGGCCCGCCGGTGCGGAGAGCTTCGGTGACCCGCTGCTGAAGTCGCTGCAGATGTACAACACCCGCGACCAGAAGGCCAAGCCGACCGGCACGGTCGCCGCGGCTGCGGGACCGTTCGGCCACCTCGACATGTTCGGCCAGATCGCCCAGTACGTCGCCGACCTCGGGCTCGAGCCGTTGGCCGGTCGCGACGCGTTCGAAGCCGAGTGGAAGAAGGTCGCCAAGCACAAGGTCGGCAACCTGCTCGAACTCAAGCCGGTGCCGAAGAACAACGTCGCCTTGACCAAGGGCGGCTACTACCAGTCGTTCCAGAACCCGGAGCTGCTGCTGATCGACGCGCGCGCCGGCGTCAGCACGATCGATGTGCTCGAAGGCGTCGGCTTCCGCCTCGCGAAGAGCCTGCGGCCGGGCTACGACATGCTGTTCTCGCTGCTGCGCGGACCGTTCAACCGCAGCCTGTTCGGCGAGAACCAGGAAGTCGACCTGGCGCTGCAAGCCGGCGCGGAACGCTACGAACTCGGCGCCGACGGCTTCCCGAGCGAGTACCACGCGGTGTCGTTCGCGCCGATGCACTGGCTCAGCAACGCCCGCAACGTCGCCCTGAACAAGCTGCTCGAACGCGCCCAGGTCACGCCGCTGCTGGTCGGCGTCCTGGCGACCACCGAGAAGCTCGTCGACCCGGCCGTGCCGCCCGGCATCTACTCGGTGCAGTACCGCCGCGAGGGCATGCCGCGCGAGCTGACCGACGCGATCAAGGCCGGCCACAAGGAGCTGCAGGACCTGAAGAAGCGCAAGGCCAAGTCCGGCGAGAAGGCCGAAGGCGAAGAGGCCCCCAAGAAGGGCCCGTGGCTCGAGGTGATCACCCGGTACGGCCTCACCGAGAAGGACCTCGAGGAGGCGCAGCACGCCACCGACGTCAAGTTCATCCGGGTCGGCGCGACGCAGGTCTCGACCGAGTCGGACATGTTCCTGCTGAGCGGCCTCGAAGGCACCGTGGTCGGCGTGATCCCGGGCACCAACAAGAAGCCCGCACTCGGCAACGCGTTCCAACCGGAGGCGCACGTCGCCGCCGACAAGCAGGGCCGCCTGCAGATGGCGCTGCGCTTCGGCACGCCGCTGAAGGTTCAGGATCCGAAGAAGTTCGCCGATATGAACCTGGTGTTGACCCTCGACCTGCCCGCTCCGTCGGCCGAGAAGCCGTGGCGCGTGCAGAGCGCCAAGTGACCTCCGACTCCCCCACCGCCGCGCCTGCCGGCCGGCCCCGACGCTCGTGACCGACGCCAAGAACGCTCCGCTCGTCCGCATCCTGCCGCAGGCCAAGGCGGCGTTCTCGTACCAGGACTACGCGCCGCGGCAGCCGATCGACGGCGTGCAGATCGTCGAGCTGCGCCGTTTCAACGACGACGGGGGCTCGATCACCGAACTCGGCCGCCTGACGGCCGGCATGCACGCCCAATTGCCCGGCTTCGAGTGCAAGCAGGTCAACTACTCGGAGATGGAACCCGGCGCGATCAAGGCGTTCCACCTCCACCACCGCCAGACCGACGTCTGGTACGTGCCGCCGTGCGACAAGCTGCTGCTGGTGCTGCACGACTGCCGCGAAGGCTCGCCGACCGCCGGCCAGACGATGCGCTTCGTGCTCGGCGACGGCAAGGACCGCCTGGTCCGCATCCCGCCCGGGGTCGCGCACGGCGCGGCCAACATCGGCCAGCGCACCGGCCGCATCCTGTACATGGTCGTCGTGCAGTTCTCGTTCAAGCCGGACGAATGCGACGAGGGCCGGCTGCCGTGGGACCACCTCGGGGCCGAGATCTGGGCCGTGCAGCGCGGCTGAACCGACGCCCTACAGCAGCGGCGACCACAGCCCGCAGAAGCCGTCGAAGGCGCGCAGCAGCGGTCGCTTCGGCAGATGCTCGGGGCCGACGCGGCGCTCCCGCTGGCGACGTTCGTCGAGGGTCGCCAGCACCGCCCTGCCGAGTTCGGGCGCATCGACCGCCACCGTCGCGATCTCGAAGTTGAGGTGCGCGCTGCGCAGGTCCATGTTGGCGCTGCCGACCATCACGACCTTGCCGTCGACGACCAGCAGCTTGGCGTGGTTGTAGTCGTCGGTCGTCTCGTAGATCTCGATGCCGGCCGCCAGCATGCGCGCGTAGTAGCTGCGCTGCGCGTGGTAGAGGACCAACGACTCGGTCTTCGGACCGTTGGTGTGCACCCGCACCCGCACCCCGCGCGCCGCCGCCGACTGCAGCCCGAACAACAGCACCGGCGGCGGCACCAGGTACGGCGAGCAGAGGTCGACGCTCGACCTCGCCTCGGCGATCGCCTGCACGGTCGCGAACCACAGGTCGCTCTGCTCGCGGTCGGGGCCACTGCAGACCACGGCGAGGGCGCCGTCGGCACGACCGGCCACGACCTTGGCGGGCGGCGGTGCCTCGACGGCCACTTCGGGCAATACCTCCTCGGTGGCCGTGTGCCAGTCCTCGGCGAACACCTCGCGCAGATCGGCGACCGCCGGGCCACGCACCTCGAGCATCGCGTCCAGCCAGCGCCGTTCGCGACCGAGCCGGTCGGTGAAGTACTCGTCGCCGACGTTGCGACCGCCGACGAACGCCACCGCGCCGTCGACCACCAGCAGCTTGCGATGGTTGCGCAGGTTGACCGTGAACGGCCGCTTCTTCCAGAACATCGGCAAGAACGCCTCGGCCCGACCGCCAGCGCCACGCAAGGCCGCGAGGTCGCCATCGCCGAGGCCGAAGCTGCCGATCGAGTCGTACAGCAGGTGCACACGCACCCCGCGCCGCGCCGCATCGGCGAGCAGCGTCAGCAGTTCGCGACCAGCGCGGTCGGCGCGGAAGATGTAGACCAGCAGCGCCACCTCGACGCGCGCCGCGGCGATCGCGTCGGCCGCGGCGCGAGCGAAGTCCGACGCCTCCGGCAACCACTGCAGGCGGTTGCCGAACGACAGGCCCGCCCCATCGGCATCGGCGAGGAAGGCCTGCAAGCCCGAGCCGTCGCGCCGCGCCGGGTCGGCAGGCGACGGCCGTTCGCTGCGGCCGGTCCGAAAGCGCTCGCCGCGCTGCCGCAGGCGGCGCAGACGGCGCAGCTGCAGCCGCCGCGGCAGCAGGTAGTACAGCAGCAGCCCGAACCACGGCGCCAGCAGGATCACCGCCATCCACAGCAGCGTGCTGGCGGGCGCACCGCCGCGCACCAGCACGCGGTAGACGAACACCAGCGCCAGCAGTTCGCCGGTGGCGGCGAACAGCACCAGCAAGGCGTCCCAGGAGATCAGCGCCGTCGACAGCACGGGTGGGTGCCAGCGGACCAGAACGGTGGGCGCGCGTCCAGTTCGGCCCGGCGCGCGGCGGACCAGGCCGGTCCGGCGGCAGGAGGAGTGGAGCCGATGGTGAGAGTCGAACTCCCGACCTACGCTTTACGAAAGCGTTGCTCTACCACTGAGCTACATCGGCGTGCCAGACGGCGACGGCAGCCGGTTGGCGCCGTACTGCGGGCGAACAGGATATCGGATCGCAGGCCGAGGTTCCAGCAGGAAGTCCGCAGCCCGCCGCTCGCACCGGCGCCTGGCGACGCGCCTGCGGCAGCGGGACCGGCGCCGGAAACGACCACGGCCGCAGCCCCAGAAGGGCTGCGGCCGCGGCGTTCCAGATTGCCTGTCAGGTGCGGAGCGGGCCCGGCCAGGGTTGGCCGGGCTGCGGTCGCTCAGCCTTCGGTGCCCGCGCCGGCGACCTTGCTGAGCTGCTTCTGCAGCATCGACTTCTTGGCGACGTCGACCTTGGCGCGGCTCAGCGCCGAGGCGGCGGCAGCGCGCACCGAGACCTCACCGCCGGCCTTGACCGCGCCGACCAGCGCTTCGAGCACGCTGTCCGGGCAGCCGGCGCTGCGGCCGAGGATCTCGCCGATCGCGTTCGCGGTGGCGACCTTGAGCTCGTTGCTGCCAGCGCTGGTCAGGGCCGCGACCAGGGCGTCCAGCTGGGCTTCGCCGCCGGCCAGGCCGAGGGCGCGATGGCCGTCGAAGCGCTCGCCGCGCAGGGCGACGAAAAGCGCCCCGGGCTCCAGGGTCCGCGTGTCGGTCGTGATGCCCGTGAAGCCCACGGCGTCGCTCCCGCCGGCCAGGCCGAGGGCCTGGGCAGCCGGCACCGCCACCGCGTCGGCGCGGTTGAGCTGCAGGGCCAGGCTCGTCAGCGCACCGTCGATCTTGACCTTCTGCGCGGCGATCGCCAGCAGCGCGGCGCTGGCACCCTGGGCGTAGGTCTCGGCGCGGGCGGCGGCCGGCGAGCTGACCCCTTCGAGCGCGGTGTTGACCGCTTCGAGCAGGTTCTCACCGGTCAGCGGCGCCTGGATGTAGCCGATCTCCTCGCCGAAGCGGGCCTTGGCGGCGTCGACGTCCTTGGCGACCACCACGACGCGCGTGTTGGCCATGCGGGCGTCCTTCTTGATGTTGCCGATCACGTCCTCCGGCAGGCGGTCGGGCAGGATCTCGTGGATCACCACCACGTCGACGTTCGGGTTGACCAGCAGGCTGCGCATGCCGGACAACGCGTTGGCCTCGCGGCTGACCGCGGTGCCGCGCACGGCGCTGGCGGCGGCGACGGCGGCCTTGCTGCCTTCCGTCTCACCGATCACCTGCACGTGGCGAACCGACTCCTCGGCGACCGCTTCGGCCAACACCGCGACGACACGGTCGGCGGCCGGCACGTTGTTGCCACCGGTGGCGCGCACCAGGGCCTCGGCGGCCGCGTACTTGATGCGCTTGTCGGTGCTGTCGAGGGCCTTCAGCAGAGCGCTCTGGCCGATCGACTCGAGGTTCTCGACGTCGGCGAGGGCGCCGATCGCACCCAGCGCCACCGGCGCCATGCCCTGCTTCATGCTCGCTTCGAGCGCGTTGCGCAGCGAATCGACGCCGCTGGCGAGCGCGGCGATCTTCAGGTCCTGGGCGACCGCCTCGAGGGGCTTGACCGCTTCGTCACCCTGCGCGATCGACGCTTCGATCAGGCTGGCCTGGCCGAGGTTGGCCTGGGCGAGCGCGCTGCGCGCGTCGAGGCTGGCCGGGGCGATCGCGACCGCATCGCGGGCGCAGGCCTTGGCCAGTTCGCTGGCGTAGACCAGGGCCGGCACGTCGGTCGCGACCAGCTTGTCGTCGACCAGCGTCCAGACCACTTCGCTGAAGCCACCGGCGGGCACGTTGCCCTTCAGGTAGCTGGCCGAGTCGGTGAGCAGCGTGGCGACCGCGTCGCCCTGCAGGCCGCGCTTCTGGACGTAGTTCTTCGCGATCGTGCTGACGCCGACGCGGCTGTCGCCGGCCAGGTGCAGCATGTACGGGTTGGCGCGCGAGTCGCCGATGTGGTGCAGCGCCGCGGCGGCGTTCTGCACGACCAGTTCGTTGCTGCTCTTCAGCAGTTCGATCAGCGGCAGCACCGCCGGGGCACCGATCATGTTCAGGGTGTAGACGGCCTGGATCTGGCCCTCTTCGTCGTCGGCGTTGCCGAGCTTGTCGGCCAGGGCCGGCACCGCGAACTCACCGTGCTCGACGATCAGCTTGTTGATCGCGGCGCGGCGCGTGCCGTGGTCCGAATCGGCGGCGGTCGCGGTGGCGACCAGCTGCGCGATCGCCCCTTCGTCGCGCGAACGTTCGCGGCGTTCGGCCTTGGCGCGGTCCAGGATCGACTGCGCGATCTTGCCGATCTCACCCTGCTGGGTCATCAGCATGTACCACTCGTCCTGCGAGATCGACTGGTACAGCGCCATCGCGTCCTCGTTGGACGGATCCGACGACAGGATCTCGCGGAGCTTCTCGACGGCGGCTTCCTTCTGGCCGAGGCGAAGCGCCTTCGACGCCTCCTTGAGCGGGGTGTCCTGCGCGAACAAGCTACCACCGACGACGACGGCCACGGCGGCCGCCAGGAGAGACTGAGGGAACGAGCAGGCCATGGAACAGGGCTCCTTGGAAGGGAAGGGCAGAGGGGTCTGGAATGAGGCGATCGGGAATCGAGCCGCGGCGCCGAGGGCGTTGGGCGCCGGAACTGCCGAGCCTGCCAGCGGGTGCGGACAGGGCCTCGAATGCTAGGTTCCGACGCTCCACCGTCAAGTAGACGGCCGAAGCTCGCGTTGACGCAGCAAGGATACCCCAGGACCAGAAAGGGCAAGCGGCCCAGCGCATCGCCGGCGCGGCAGGGCCCTTGCCATCGGCGAAACGCCCCGGAAAAATCCGGCGCGCCGGCCGCGGCCAGCCCGGCCGCGGCCGTGGATTCGGTTGCCACGAGCGGCGTGCAACCCCTAGCCTGCCGGCATGGCAGCCCTCCGAGACGGCCCCGCGGCGCGGATCCTGATCGTCGACGACCATCGGGCGGTCCGCGAAGAGTTGGCGTTTGCACTGGGCTATGCCGGCTACCAGGTGCTCGAAGCGGCCGACGGGGCGGCCGCCTTGGCGGCCGCGGCGGCCACCCCCGCCCCGGATCTGGTGCTGCTCGACGTCAAGCTGCCCGGCATGGACGGCCTGGAGGTGCTCGACCGGCTGGCGGCGCTCCTGCCGGGGCTGCCGATCGTGATGGTGTCCGGCCACGGCGACCTCGACACGGCGGTACTGGCCGTGCGCCGCGGCGCGCACGACTTCCTGGCCAAGCCGGTGGCGGCCGACCGCTTGCTGCTGTCGGTACGCAATGCCCTGTCGGTAGCCAAGTTGCGCGGCGAGAACGCCGCCCTGCGGCAGGCCCTGTCGGCCGGGCCGGAACTGCTCGGGGACAGCGCCGCGATGGTCGCGGTGCGCGGCCTGCTCGACAAGGTGGCGCCGACCGACGTCACCGTGCTGGTGACCGGCGAGAACGGCACCGGCAAGGAACTGGCGGCGCGCCGCCTGCACCACCGCAGTCCGCGCAGCCGCCAGCCGTTCGTCGCCGTCAACTGCGCGGCGATCCCCCTCGACCTCGTCGAGAGCGAACTGTTCGGCCACGAGCGGGGCGCGTTCACCGGCGCGATCGGGGCCCGGGCCGGCGCGTTCCAGCAGGCCGACGGCGGCACGTTGTTCCTCGACGAGATCGGCGACATGCCGTTGGCGATGCAGGCCAAACTGCTGCGGGCGCTGCAGGACGGCGTCGTGCAGCGACTCGGCAGTGAGCGGCCGGAGCCGGTCGACGTGCGGCTGGTCGCGGCGACCAACCAGGACCTCGAGGCGCTGGTCGCCAGCCGGCAGTTCCGCGAGGACCTCTATTACCGTCTGCACGTCGTCCGCGTACACCTGCCGGCGCTGCGCGATCGACCCGAGGAGATCGCCACGCTGGCGCGTCACTTCCTGGCCGAGGCCTGCAGCCGCAACCGGCTGCCGAACCGGCGGCTCGGCGCCGCCGCGCGGGATTGGCTGGCCGCCCAGCCCTGGCCCGGCAACGTCCGCCAGCTGAAGAACCTGCTCGAAGGTGCCGCGGTGCTCGCCGAACAGGACGAACTGGCGCCCGCCGACCTGGTGGCCGTCGGCACCAGCCCGCCGGGCCGCGGGACGGCCGGCGTGGTCGACTGGTTCGCCTACGAACGCCTGGAGGACTTCCGCAGCGCGACCGAGAAGGAGTTCCTGCGTCGCAAGCTGCTCGAGAACCAGGGCAACATCAAGCGCACCGCCGAGCGCATCGAGCTGCAGCGCAGCAACCTGTACAAGAAGCTCGAACGGTACGGACTGAAGTGAGCGCCGACCGCCGGCGGGCCGGAGTGGCCAGCCGGCGCGCGCGGCTCAGGGCTTCGGCGGCAGCAGCAGGACCTGCCCGACCTTCAGCACGTCGCCGGCGCCGGGATTCGTGCGCTGCATCTCCTTGACCATCTTGTCGGCGTTCTTGCGGCCGTAGGTGCGGTCGGCGATGCGCCACCAGGAATCGCCCGACTTGACCTCGTAGCGGGTCGCCGCGGCGAGTTCGTCCTTGGCACGGGTCGCCGACGCGTCCGTCGCAGTGCCAATCGCTGCCTGGATGGCGGTTCCCTGATTGACCGGCCCCTGATTGACCGGCGTCTGGGTCACCGGCGTCTGGTTGACCGGCTGCTGCGGCACCTGCCGGAGCAGTTCGTCGAACCGGCCTGACGCTGCCGGGCGAGAGCCCGTCGGAGTTCGTGAAGGTCCATCACA
>DAIMFJ010000231.1:8093-8470 GCA_036724695.1 Planctomycetota bacterium | reverse complement strand
GGCGGCGGCGATCGCGCAGCGGCAGGCCCGCCTGGGCCCAGGGGCCGGAGTGCGGCTCGTGCACGGCGCCGCCGACTGGCTGCCGGGATTGGTCGTCGACCTCTACGACCGCGTCGTGGTGCTGCAGGCGACCAGCGCGTTCGTCGAGGCCAGCCTGGATGCGATCGTGCCGTTCCTGGTCGAACGGCTCGACGCGTGGTCGGTGGTGGCGCGCAACGACGTGCCGGTGCGCGGCAAGGAAGGCCTCGAGGCGCGCGTCGAACTGCTGGCTGGGCGCCGCATCGACACCGAGGTGATCGACGAGCACGGCATCCACCACACGGTGCGGCCGTTCACGGGCCACAAGACCGGCATCTACCTCGACCAGGAACCGGCGC
>DAIMFJ010000231.1:0-8083 GCA_036724695.1 Planctomycetota bacterium | reverse complement strand
AACACGTTCGGGCTGCCGGCGACGGCGCGGGCGCTGGTGCGCAGCCTGGCCAAGGGCCGTCGCGTGCTCGACCTGTTCTGCTACCAGGGCGGCTTCTCGCTGCACGCCTTGGCGGGTGGGGCGGTCTCGGCCCTGGCGATCGACCAGTCCGAGCCGGCCCTCGCGCAGGCGCGGGCCGACGCCGAGAACCAGGGCCTCGGCGGGCTCGAGACGCGGCAAGGCGACGTGTTCGACGAACTGCGCGCGCTGCGCCAGACCGCCGCGAACTTCGAGCTGATCGTGCTCGATCCGCCGGCGTTCGCGAAGTCGCGGCGCGAGCTGTCGGGCGCCGAGAACGGCTACCGCGACCTGAACCGCCAGGCGCTGCGGCTGCTGGCGCCCGGTGGCCACCTCTTGACCTGCACCTGCAGCCACCACGTCACGCTGCCGCGCTTCGAAGAGGTCGTGCGGCACGCGATCGCGGGGCTGCCGTTCCGGGTCGTGTTGCGGCAGCGGCTGGGCGCGGGGCCCGACCATCCGGTGCTGGTGGGCCATCCCGAATCCGAATACCTGAAGGTGCTGCTGTTGCAGCGCATCGATGCATGAGCGACGCGGCGCACATGGTGGTCCTGGTGAACGGCGAACCGCGGCAGCTGCCCGTCGGCAGCTCGGTCCTCGACCTGCTGGAGGGCCTCGGTCTCGGAAAACAGGTGGCCGTCGAACAAAACAAGGTGATCGTGCGCCGCGCCGAACACGCCACCACGGTGCTGGCGGCCGGCGACCGGCTCGAGGTCGTCACGTTCTTCGGCGGCGGCTGATCTGTCGGTCGCACTCCGCCGGCGACGGCCGGACTGGTGCTTGTGTTGCAGGCCGGCGCGGCGCACGATCGGTCCGTGAACCTCACCGACCGTCCGCTCGTCCTGGGCGCCCACACCTTCACGTCGCGCCTGTTCCTGGGCACGGGCAAGTACCCGTCGATGGAGTCGATGGTGGCGGCCCTGGACGTGTCGGGCACGCAGTGCGTGACGGTGGCGGTGCGCCGGTTGCAGCTCGGCGTGCCGGACGGCAAGTCGCTGCTCGACTACCTGCCGCGCGACCGGTACGTGCTGTTGCCGAACACCGCCGGTTGCTTCGACGCCGAGCACGCGGTGCGCACCGCCCGGCTCGGTCGCGAGCTCGGCATGGGCGACCTCGTCAAGCTCGAGGTGCTCGGTGACCCGCAGACCCTGCTGCCCGACCCGATCGGCACCCTGGAGGCCGCCACGACGCTGGTCGGCGAGGGTTTCACGGTGTTGTGCTACACCAGCGACGATCCGGTGCTCGCCAAACGACTCGAGGACGTCGGCGTCGCCTCGGTGATGCCGGCCGGCGCGCCGATCGGCAGCGGCCAGGGCATCCTGAACCCGAACAACATCCGCATCATCCTCGAGCGCGCCAAGGTGCCGGTGATCGTCGACGCCGGCGTCGGCACCGCCAGCGACGTGACGGTCGCGTTCGAGCTCGGTGCGGCCGGCGTGTTGCTCAACACCGGCGTCGCGCTGGCCAAGGACCCGGTGCGCATGGCGCGGGCGATGAAGGCCGCGGCCGAAGCCGGCCGCGATGCGTTCCTGGCCGGCCGCATCGGCAAGAAGCTGTACGCCACCGCCTCGTCGCCGACCAGCGGCGTGATCGCCGGCGAATGAGCCCCGCGCCGGCCCACCTGCTCGGTCTGCGCTTCGTGGTCGCGTTCGCGATCCTGGCGGTGCTGCCGCTGGTGGTCTGGGACCTGTGGCCGCAGCTCGGCGTCGATCGACCTGCCCTTGGCGATGCCGAACAGCTCGGCCTGGCGATGCTCGGGTTCGGGATCGCCTGCCTCGCGGTGCTCGGGTTCGGGCTGTGGCAGCCACCGTCGCAGCCGTGGGGGCGTTGGCACGTCGCGACGACGCTGCGCACCTATGCCGCGTTCCTGATCGCCTGGGTCGTCGTGCTGGTCGGTTACCTGCATGCCGCGCGCGCGCTCGGCGAACCGGTCGAGGCGCAAGCCCAGCTCCGGCTCCTGGCGAGCGACGAAGCCGGGGGCTGGGCGTTCTGGATGGTGGTGGCCGGTTCGGTCCTCGGCGCCCCGCTCGCCGAGGAACTGGTGTTCCGCGGCTACCTGCAAGGGGCGCTGCAGCAGCTCCTGCCGCCGCCGCTGGCGATCGCCGTCACCGCCGTGGTGTTCGGCTTGTGCCACACGATGCCGTACGCCGTGCCGACCGCACTGCTCGGCGCCTTGTTCGGTTGGTTGTACTGGCGCCGCGGCTGCCTGTGGCCGGCGGTGCTGGCCCACGCCGTGCACAACGGCCTGACCGTCGCGACCACGGTGTTCTGGCCGGCGTCCCTCGACCTGCTCTACCCACGATGATCCCCGAATCCCGCGAGTTCCTGATCCACCCCGACATGGTCGGCCGCTTCCGTCGGCGCGGCCTGGCGATGGTCGCCGACAACGCCACCGTCGTCGGCGACGTGCGCCTCGGCCAGGACGTCGGCATCTGGTTCGGGGTGACGATCCGCGGCGACGACAGCTGGGTCGAGATCGGTGCCGCCACCAACGTGCAGGACAACACCTGCATCCACGTCGACATCGGTTGCCCGCTGCGGATCGGTCAGGGCGTGACGATCGGCCACAGCGTGACCTTGCACGGCGTCGAGGTCGGGGACCACGCGCTGCTCGGCATGGGTTCGATCATCCTCGGCGGGGCCCGGATCGGCGAATACTCGCTGATCGGGGCCGGTGCTCTGATCAAGGAGAACGCGGTGATCCCGCCGCGCTCGGTCGTGCTCGGCATGCCGGGCAAGATCGTGCGGCAGGTCACCGACGAGGAGATGGCCGGGCTGCGCTGGCGCGCCCAGCACTACGTGCGGCGCGCCGAGAGCTACCTGCCCGTCGGCGAGCGGCCTGCGCGGCCGGAATTCCGCATCGTCTAGGCCGTTGGCCGCCGCGGCGCGGCCCGGAACCGCCGTTGCCATCGGCGCTTTCGCGCCGGCGATGCGCTGCAGCGGGAATCGCATGCGCTGCGACGACGCGACGCCGGCATGTGCTACACTACGATGGCGTCCCCGCGCCGTCTCGACCCCCAGGAACGCGATGAAGAAGTTGCCCCGCCCAGACCTCCTCGCTGCCGCCGTCTGCCTCAGCCTCGCCGGCTGTGCCCGCCACTCGAACAGCGCGCCGTCCGCCAACGTCGGCACGATTCCCACGTTCGAAGCCCGCCAGGAGATCGACGCGGTGGTCGGCAACCACAGCGACTTCGACCTCGCCGACCTCGATGGCGACGGGCGCCTGGACATGGCGGTGCTGTCGATCGACGGCGACCTGCAGATCCTGGCCAGCAATGGTGCCGATTTCCTGCCGGTCCGCAACCTCGCGCTCGGCGGCGATCCGTTGTGCCTGGCGGGTGGCGACTTCGACGGCGACGGGGATCGCGACTACGCGGTCGTCCGGCAGGCCGCCGAACGCATCGACCTGCTGCGCAACGACGGCAACGGCGCGCTCGCGAAGTACGCCGAACTGGTGATCGGCGGCGGTGGCCTGTACTGCGAAGCCGCGGACCTCGACGGCGACGGGGCGATCGACCTCGTGCTGACCCGCAGCGGCTCGGCCGACATCGCCTGGTGGCGCGGCGACGGGGCCGGTGGCTTCACCGCGCAGCCCAACCTCAGCCTGCCCGGCGGCGGTTTCGCGCTGCACGTCGCGGTCGGCGACGTGACCCGCGACGGGTTCGTCGACCTGGTGGTCGCCGATCCGCAACAAGAACGCGTCGTCGTGTTCCACGGCGCCAACGGCAGCGCGCCGAGCGCGGCGAACGGCCTCGACGTGCTCGACGTGCCGGGTGCGCCGATCTCGACGACGCTCGGCGACCTGAGCGGCGACGGCCTGACCGACATCGTCGTGTCGGCGTCGACCCTGGCGAAGTTCGTCGTCGTCACCGATCTCAGCCAACCGGCCCTGCAGGGTGGCACCGGCTACGCGTCGTTCGACGTCACCGTCGGCCAGGCCCCGGGCGTCAGCGCGATCGCCGACGTCGACGGCGACGGCCTGCCCGACCTCGTCGCCAGTCTGGCGTTCGCGTCGAGCCTGATGTTCGGTCCGCAGTTGCCCGGCGGCGGCGTCGGCGAACTGCAGCACTACGACGTGACCGGCGTGCCGACGCGCGTGCGGGTCGGCGACTTCGACCAGAACGGCCGCAGCGACGTGTTCGTCGCCTCCAGCCTCGGCGACCGCATCACGCTGCTCGCCGGCCTGAACAACGGCAAGCTGCGCGGCGCGCGCAACTTCGCGGTCAACCTGCCGACCGCGTCGTGGCTCGGCGGTGGCGACTTCGACGGCGACGGCGACCAGGACCTGCTGGTCGGCAGCCAGGCCAGCACGCGGATCTCGCTGCTGTCGCCGCGCGCCGACGGCGTGCTCGAGGTCGAGTTCGATCTCGACCTCGGCGAGGCGATCTTCCAGATCGAGACGGTCGACCTCGACGGCGACGGCAAGCCCGACGTGCTGTGCTCGGTCGCCAACGGCCTGAAGCTCCTGCGCAACGAATCGACGCCGGCCGGCTATGCGTTCACGGCCCTGCCCGGCACGCTGTCGACCGCGGTCGGCCCGTTCGGCGCGGCGGCGCACGACCTCGACGGCGACGGCGACCTCGACCTGGTCGCCTGCGACTTCGTCACCGGCACGCTGCACATCGTCGCCGGGACCCCGGTACCGTTCGTGTTCGGCAGTGAAGTGGTGCGCCCGCTCGGCGGCGAACCGATCGACCTGGTGGTCGCCGACTTCACCGGCGACGGCCGTCCCGATCTGGCGATCTCGCGGTCGGCGTTCGCCGACGTGCTGGTGCTGCGCAACGCCAACGGCCTCGACTTCGTCAACCACCTGACCGTGCCGGTCGGCGTGGCCCCGAACTACCTGCTGACCGCCGACTTCAACTTCGACCAGCGCGCCGACCTCGTGGTCAGCAACGCCGCGTCGGGCACCGTCTCGGTGCTGTTCGGCGGGCCGAACGGGTTCACCGGTGCCTCGTACCCGGCCGGCTCGACGCCGACCGCGCTGCTGGTCGGCGACCTGACCGGCGACAACAAGCCGGACATCCTGGTCACCGCGATGGGCAGCGCCGACTTCCGGATCCTGGCCGGTGACGGCAAGGGTGGCTTCCCGGTGATCACGCCGTTCCCGGGCACGTTCGGTGCATCCGACGCGCTGCAGCTCGACATGGACGGCGACGGTCGCCAGGACGTCGTGGTCGCCAGTCTGGTCACCGACCGGGTGTCGGTGCTGCGCCGGATCGGCGACTGAGCCAGCTGGATTCCATCCCGACGGCTGCGAACGTCGATGAGGTGCCGGTGAGCGACGAACTGATGGGCGTGATCCTCGCGGCCGGCAAGGGCACGCGCATGCGGCCGTTCAGCGAACGTTGGCCCAAGCCGATCCTGCCGGTGCTCGGGGTGCCGCTGATGGCCTACCAGCTGCGCATGATGGCCGGGCTCGGCGTGCGCCGCGTCGTCGTCGTGATCGGCCACCTCGGCCACGAGGTGGTCCGCGCCCTCGGCGACGGCAGCGAATGGGGCGTGCAGATCCGCTACGTCGAGCAGGAGGAGACGCTGGGCATCGCGCACGCGGTGTCGCGCCTCGAACCGCACGTCGACCGGTCGTTCTTCCTGTTCCTGGGCGACATCTACTTCGACACCGAGAACCTCGGCTCGATGCTCGACCGGTTCCGCGCCGGGCGCCTGGGTGGGGTGCTGGCCTGCAAGCGCGAACCCAACCTCGAGGCGATCAAGCGCAACTTCGTCGTGATGACCGACGCCGAACAGGTCGTCTACCGCGTCGTCGAGAAGCCGCGCCACCCGCGCACCGACCTGAAGGGCTGCGGCATCTACCTGTTCGACCAGGCGTTCTTCGACGCGGTGCGGCGCACGCCGCGCACCGCGATGCGCAACGAGTACGAGATCACCGATTCGATCCAGATCTTCCTCGAGGACGGCTACCGCGTCGAAGCCGCCGAGGTCGTCAAGGCCGACATGAACGTCAGCTACCCTGCCGACCTGCTCGAACTCAACCTGCGGCTGATGCAGCAGCGCGGCGCCGAGCAGCACGTCGACCCGACCGTGCGGCTCGGGGCCGGCGCGACGCTGACGCGCTGCGTCGCGATGGCCGGCGCCGAGCTCGGCGCCGGCGCGCAGCTCGGCGAGTGCCTGCTGTTCCCGAACGCGCGGGTGCCGGCCGGCAAGGTCGCGCAGCGGTCGATCTTCACCCCCGACGCCGAGATCCGCTGCGACGGCACCACCGGCTGACGTAGGATGGCGGCATGGTCGCCGCCATCGCCGCCGCGTTCGTGTTCGTTGCGTCGTTCGCTCCCCAGGACCCGCCAACGCCCGCTCCGGCGCCGACCGGCACCGTGAAGCTGCACGGCGTCACCGTGCACACCGGGACCGGCAAGCCGTGGAGCGGCTCGTTGGCGGCCCGCCACGGCCGCATCGAATCCGCCGGTTCGGTCCTGGTGAGCCACCACGGGGGCGTCGAGTTCGAGCTGCCGGGTGCGTTCGTGACCGCCGGCATCCACGATGCGCACGGCCACCTGCTCGGTCTGGGCAGTGCGCTGGTCGAGGTCGATCTGGTCGGTACCACCAGCTACGAGGAAGTGATCCAGAAGACCGCCGCCGCCGCCGAGAAACTGCCGAAGGGGGCCTGGGTGCTCGGCCGCGGTTGGGACCAGAACGACTGGCCGGACCAGACGATGCCGCACCACCGGGCCTTGTCGGCGGCGGTTCCCGACCACCCGGTGTGGCTGACGCGCGTCGACGGCCACGCCGGGTTGGCCAACGCGCGCACGCTGGCGCTCGCCAAGGTCGAGAAGGGCAGCGTCGCGCCGGCGGGGGGCGAGATCCTGGTCGACGACGACGGCCTGCCGACCGGGGTGCTGATCGACACCGCGATGGGCAAGGTGCCCGAGCCGCCGCTGACCGACGAGCAACTGCAGGCCCGCCTGCTGGCTGCGCACGACGAGTGCCTGCGGCTCGGTCTGACCTGCGTGCACGACGCCGGCGTCGACCGCCGCAGCCTCGACGCGATGCTCGCCCTGCACGGGCAGGGCAAGTGGCACCTGCGCACCTACGTGCTGCTCGCCGCGCGCGAACGCGAGCTGATCGCCCGCGGGCCGTGGCAGACCGCCGACGCCCGCATCGTCGTGCGCGCCGTCAAGGGCTACGCCGACGGCGCCCTCGGCTCGCGCGGCGCGGTGCTGCTCGAACCGTACAGCGATCGGCCGAACTGGAAGGGCCTGTTCCTGAGCCCGAAGGCCGGCGTGCTGGAACTGGCGCAGTTCTGCGCCGACCACGGCATGCAGCTGTGCACGCACGCGATCGGCGACGCCGCCAACCGGGCCGTGCTCGACGCCTATGCCGAGGTGAAGGTCGAGGGCGGGCTGGCCGCGCGGCGGTTCCGCATCGAACACGCGCAGGTCGTCGCCGAGGCCGACTTCGCGCGCTTCGCGGCCCTGGGGGTACTGCCCTCGATGCAGCCGACCCACCTGACCTCGGACATGCCGTGGGCGGGCTCGCGCCTGGGGGCCGAACGCACGCTGCGCGCCTACGCCTGGAAGCGCTTCCACGGGCTGGGGCTGCCGGTGCCGTTCGGCAGCGACTTCCCGGTCGAGTCGGCCGACCCGCGACGCGGCTTCTTCGCCGCGACGACCACCAAGGGCGCGCCGGACGGCGCGGCGATGCGACCCGACCAGGTGCTCGGCCGGACCGAGATGCTGACCGGCTTCACGCTGCACGCCGCCCACGGCATGTTCGCGGAGAAGCTGCTCGGCACGATCGAACTCGGCAAGTGGGCCGACTTCACCGTCTGGGACCGCAACCTGTTGACCTGCAGCGACGCCGAACTGCTCGAGGCCAAGGTGTTGTTGACGGTGGTGGGTGGACAGGTGGCCTACGACGGCCGCGGGCGGTAGAACGACGCCATGCACGCCGCTGCCGATCCTGCCACCTACGCGAGCCGGCGCGCCGCCTTGTCGGCGGCCCTGGCGCGTCACCCCGGCGTCGTGGTGGCGTTCTCGGCCGGCGTCGACTCGACCGTGCTGCTGCACGC
>DAIMFJ010000230.1:0-8493 GCA_036724695.1 Planctomycetota bacterium | reverse complement strand
CGCATCGGTTCGCTGCAGAAGGGCCGCGACGCCGACCTGGTGGTGTTCTCGGGCAACCCGATCGAACCGCAGAGCAAGGTGCTGCTGGTCGTCTGCAACGGTCGCATCGTCGTCGACCACCGGGAAGGCAAGCAATGAACCTCCGACTCCTCGCCCTGGCGGCCGCCGTCGCGACCGCCGGCCTCTCCGCCCAGCAGAACCAGGCCCCCGCGGCGCCGGCTCAGCCCGCGGCGCCGGCTCAGCCGCAGGAAACCGCCGCGACGCCGCCGAAGTTCGAGGTCTGGCACCCGCGCAAGCCGGCCACCGAGCAGGACCACCAGGTGGCCAAATGGGGCCCGCGCGGCCAGCCGAGCCCGGCGTACGCGTTCCGCGCGGCCCGGGTCCTGCCGATCACCGCGCCGCCGATCACCGACGGCATCGTGCTGACCCGGAACGGCCTGATCGAGGCCGTCGGCAGTGCCAAGGAGATCAAGATCCCGGCCGGCTACGAGTTGATCGACTGCGGCGACTCGATCCTGGTCCCCGGCCTCGTCGAACTGCACTGCCACATCGCCAGCTCGTCGTTCGACTTGAACGACACCGTGCACCAGACCAACCCCGAGTTCCGCACCCTCGACCTGATCGGCATGGAGCACGACCAGATCCAGGTCGCGCGCGCCGGCGGCGTCGGCACGGCGCTGTACATCCCAGGCTCGGGTTCGAACATGGGCGGTTTCGGCACGCTGACCAAGACCTGGGGCCGCTCGCCGGAGGACGCGCTGGTGCGCTTCCCGGGCAGCCTCAAGATCGCCCAGGCCGGCAACCCCGAACGCGGCAGCGGCGACCTCGGCGCGGCGATGATGGGCATGAGCGACGGCATCCGCGCGACGCTGCTGCGCGGCAAGGTCTACTGGGAACAGCACGAAGCCTGGCAGCAGGGCAAGGGCGAGAAGCCCCAGTTCGACCCGACGCTCGAGTTGATCCGCGGGCTGTTCCGCCACGAGTACCCGGTGTCGGTGCACACGCAGATCTACCAGGTCGTGCTGCAGACGCTGCAGCAACTGCGCCAGGAGCTGGGTCTGTGGACCGTGATCGTGCACGGCACGTTCGACGGCTTCCGCCTCAGCGAGGACGCGCTGCGGGCCGGCATGCCGATCTGCAACGGGCCGCGCCAGTACTACTTCGATCCCCGGACCGGCCAGTTCAACGGCCTCGCCAGCAACTGGACGCGCGGCGGCGACCACGGCTGGCGCTCGCCGGTGCTCGGCGTCGGCCCCGACGGCATCGGCATCAACACCGACTCGCCGGTGGTCGCCCAGGAGCAACTGACGCTGCAGGCGGCGATGGCGACGCGGCTCGGGCTGCCGCAGGAATGGGCGATCCGCGGCCTGACGATCAACCCGGCGCGCTTCGCCGGCATCGAGCACCGCGTCGGTTCGCTCGAGAAGGGCAAGGACGCCGACCTCGGCATCTGGAGCGGCGATCCGCTCGACCCGCGTTCGCACGTGCGCCGCATGGTCGTCAACGGCCACATCTGCTACACGCGCGACGCCAGCCGGCCGCTGTGGTGAGCCGACTGCTGCGCTGCCACCGAACCTCATGCCGAACCTGCTGCACCGCCTCAGCCTGACGCTCGCCCTGCCATTGGCCGGGCTGGGCGGCACCATGGCCACGGCACCCGCGCAGGCCGACGCCACCACCGTGCACTTCGCGGCGCGCATCCTGCCCGGCGACGGCGCACCGATCGACCGGGGCGTGCTGGTGGTCCAAGGCGGTCGCATCGTCGCGGTCGGCCCGCGCAGCCGCACCGCGGTGCCGGCCGGCGCGACGATCCGCGACCACGGCGACCTCTGGCTCTGCCCGGGCTTCGTCGACCTGCACCACCACGTCAGCGGCGGTGGCGGCGACATCAACGACATGGTCGCCCCGCTGAACGCCGAGCTGCGCACGCTCGACGTCGTCAAGCCGAGCGACGACGAGATCCGCCGCACCGCCGCCGGCGGCATCACGACGACCCTGTTCATCCCCGGCTCGGGCACCAACATCGGCGGCTTCGGCGTGCTGATGAAGATGCGCTGGAACGCGCCGCTCGAGCAGCTGGTGGTCCGCGAACTCGGCGCGATGAAGGTCGCGCAGGGCTTCAATCCCGAACGACGCAGCGGCGACCTCGGCCTGACGCGCATGGGCAGCAGCGAACTGCTGACGCAACTGCTCGAACGCGGCCGCGACTACGCGCACGCCTGGCGCGAGCACCGGGCCGGCCGCGGCCCGGCGCCGCGCTTCGACGCGTCGCTCGAACAGCTGCGCAAGGTGTTCGACAAGGAGGTGCCGGTGCTGATCCACACCGCCGGCGCCCGCGACTGCATCGCCACCGCGCGCATGTTCCAGGACGTGTTCGACGTGCGCATGATCCTGTCGCACGGCTGCTTCGACGGCTGGGTCGCCGCCGCCGCGCTGGCCAAACGCAACACGCCGGTCAACCTCGGCCCGCGCATGTACGAGTTCGACAAGGACGGCTGCTTCCAGGGCACCTGCCAGGCGTATTGGGACGCCGGTTGCACCGACCTGTCGATCAACACCGACGCGCCGGTCGTCGCCGCCGAAGAACTGCCGCTGCAGGCGGCGATGGCGGTGCGGCTCGGCCTGCCCTACGAGCCCGCGCTGCGGGCCGTCACCATCCAACCGGCGCGCCAGATCGGCGCCGCCGACCGCGTCGGCTCGCTCGAGCCAGGCAAGGACGCGGACTTCCTCGTCGTCGCGGGCGACCCGCTCGATCCTCGACATCCGCCGCTCGAAGTCTACATCGAAGGCACTCTGGTCCACCGTCACGGAGACGTGCGATGAACATGGCAAACCTCCCCCGGTCCCTCTCCCTCGCGGCGCTGTTGGCGTTCGCGGCAGCCTCCGCGACCGCCCAGGACGCGCGGCCGATCGCCTTCGTCAACGCCCGCCTGGTGCCGGTCGCCGGCCCGGTCGTCGAGAACGGCACGCTGGTGGTGCGCAACGGCAAGATCGAAGCGATCGGCAAGGACGCCGTGGTGCCCGCCGGGGCGCGCGTCGTCGACTGTGCCGGCAAGACGATCATGCCGGGCCTGGTCAGCGCCGTGTCGCGCGCCGGCCTCGACCAGCCACAACGGCCGCGCGACGCGCAGGGCGCCCGGCAGGGTGGCCGGCGCGGCCAACCGATGCCGATGCCGATGCCGGGTGGCGGCGGGGCCCAGGACAAAGCCGCCGCGAAGGCCATCGAAGGGGTCTACGCCAAGCAACCGGTGTTCGGCGAACTGCTGCGCAAGGGCATCACGACGCTGAGCCTGGCGCCGCGCGGCGACGCGTTCCCGGGCCTCGGGGCGTTGCTGCGCCCGGACGGCAAGACGCTCGACGAACTGACTCTCGACGGCGAGGCGTTCGTGATGGTCGGCATGGGCCGCGACGGGCAGACCAAGAAGCTGCTGAAGGACAACTTCGCGGCGGCGCAGAAGGTGCTCGAAGCCCGCAAGAAGCCGCCGGAGCCCAAGCCCGAGGAGAAGAAGTCCGAGGAGCCAAAGCCGGCCGAAGCCGCGAAGACCGAGGCCCCCAAGCAGGAGGGGCCAGCGCCGACGCCGAATCCGACGCCGAATCCGACGCCGACGCCGACGCCGACCCCCACCCCGACGCCGAAGCCGGAACCCAAGCCCGAGCCGACGCCGAACCCGCAGCCCGCTCCGCAGCAACAGCCGCAGGGGCAGGCGCCGGCCCAGGCCGCGCCGCGGCGGCAGGAACCGCCGAAGAACCCCAACCACGAGGTGCTCGCCGACCTGCTCGACGGCAAGCGCCGCGCCCTGGTCGAGATCGACTCGGCCACCGAGATGCTGCACTGGCAGCACACCTTCGGCGACGCCGCGCCTGGCAAGGAGGCGGCAGAGGCCGGCAAGAGCCCCGCGCCGACGTTCCCGCACACGCTGGTGGTCAGCGGCCACAACACCCAGGAGGGCACCATCGACCAGGTGCTCGACCTCGTGAGGGCGCAGCAACCGGCCGCGGTGCTGCTGCCGCCGACGCTGGCGACGATGCCGCGTTCGCGGCTGCTGACGCACCCGGCGCGCACGCTGCACGAAGCCGGCGTCACGATCGGCTTCCTGATCGGCAGCGACCCCGGCACCGCGGAAGGCACGTTCTTCCGGTTGATGGAACTGGTCCGCAGTGGCCTGCCGGCCGAGGTGGCGCTCAAGGGCGTCACGTTGGTGCCGGCGCAGGCGCTGGGCGTCGAGAAGCGCACCGGTTCGCTCGAAGTCGGCAAGGATGCCGACCTGCTGGTCTTCACCGGCGACCCGCTCGACCCGGCGAGCCGCCTCGAATCGGTCTGGTTGCGCGGGCAGCAGGTGCCCGACACGCAGTGACCTCCACCACCTACCCGCCAAGAGTTCCCGCCATGCGCATCCAGACCTTCCTCGCGCTCGCGCTCGCCGCGACCACGCTCGCCGAACTGCCCGCGCAGGGCCGCGGTCGCCGCGGCCAGCACCCCGGCGGCGAGGCACCGCCACAAGCCGCGCCGACCCCGGCCGCCGCGCCACAGAAGTCCGCCAAGCCCAAGACCTACGTCGCGATCACCGGCGGCGACGTCTACCTCGGCACCGGCCAGCGGCTGACCGGGGCGACCGTGCTGGTCGCCGACGACAAGGTCGAAGCGGTCGGCCACGGCCTCGAGATCCCCGAGGGCGCCACCGAGATCAGCGCCAAGGGCAAGGTCGTCAGCCCCGGCTTCGTCTGCGTGCTCGGTGCGGGCATGGGCGCGCCGCGCGGCGCGCCGTTCGTCGACTCGGTCAACCCGTTCGACCCCGAGATCAAGCAGGGCCTCGCGGCCGGCATCACCTCGTTCCTGGCGGGCTCGCCGGGCGGCGGCTCGATGCCCAGCGGCAGCAACGCGGTGATCAAGCTCGCCTACGGCGACGTCAAGGGCATGGTGCTGGCCGAGAACACCGTCGCCGCGATCAACGTGCCGATGTCGCTCGCCGACCGGCAGCGCTTCGAGGAGACCGTCAAGCAGGCCAAGGAGTACCTCGCCGCGCTGGCCGGGTTCCCCAAGCAGAAGGCCGCCGACGCCAACGCCAAGGAACCCCAGATGCCGCGCGGCGCCGAGGCCCTGGTGCCAGTGCTGAAAGGCGAGCGCCGGCTGTGGGTCAACCTGTCGGGCGGTGGCTTCAACCCGTTCGGCGGTGGCCGCATGGGTGCGGCCAGCGACCTGCCGGCGATCCGCGAAGCGCTGGCGATCAGCGAACTGCTCGGCGTCGGCGTCGTGCTGCAGAAGCCGACCTCGGCCTGGCTGGTGCCGGGCGAGATCGCGGCGAGCGGCTCGATGGTCGTGATCAGCCCGCGCGACCGCCTGCCGGCCGATCCGAAGGATCCTGAACGCACCGGCTCGAACCTGGCGTCGTCGGCGCTGCTGGCCGCGGCCGGGGTGCCGGTCGCGGTGACCTGCCCGGTCGGCATGTTCGGCGGCGCCGGCGTCGGCACCGGCGGCATCCTGGGCCAGGACCTGAACACGCCACACGTCGACGCCGCGTACGCGGTCCGAGGCGGCCTCGACAACCGTAAAGCCTTGCGCACCATTGCTTTGGATGCCGCCCGCATCCTCGGCGTCGAGGCCCGCGTCGGCTCGCTGGAAGCCGGCAAGGACGCCGACATCTTGATTCTGGATGGCGACCCGTTGCACTATGCTACCTTCGTGGAGACCGCCATCGTGAACGGCAAGGTCGTCTACGAGAAGGCCAAGGAGCCGCTGTACCGCCACATCGCGCGGTAAGCCTCTGCGGCGTAACGGTTTCGAACGAATCTGGCACCGGTACAGGGCGGTTTCGACCAGCCTTGGGATCGATCGCGGCCACCGTGCCGCTGTGCCCATCCGCGGCAAGGACGCTATTTCTCATGAGTGTAGAGAGCCTGAAGGAACTGGATGACTTCTTCCGCAGCATGCGGCAGTCGTTCAACAGCCGGGACCTGAAGACCTTCCGCTCCCACTTCTGGACCGACAAGCGCTTCCACAACCTCGATGCCAGCGGCCGCCGCGACCGGGGTTGGGGCGCCTTCGAGGAGGTGCTGGACCAGGAGTTCCGCTACCTCGACTCGGTCAAGCTCGAGCTGAAGGACATGGACTTCCAGGTCTTCGACGACCAGTTCGCCACGGCCGTCGGGGTGTGGAAGCTGTCGCAGACCGACCCGGAAGGTCGTTCGGTCGACCAGACCGGCAACTGCACGTTCTCGCTGTGCCGGATGAGCGACGACTGGAAGATCGTCGCCCAGCACTTCTCGCCACTGGCGACCGAAGAAGCGGCGACCGAGTGAGGCGGGGCCGGCTGGCCGCACGCCAACTGGGCGTGCGCGCTTCCCCTGCGCCGCGCGAGGCCTAGAATCGGGGTTTCAGCACCCCCGGAACAACGCTTCGTGACCACCGCGGCAACCCCGAACTCCTCTTCGCCCGCCCACTGCCCCGAGCCGGCTGCCGCCGAGCCGTTCCGTCCGCAGCACAAGATCCGGCTGGTCACCGCCACCAGCCTGTTCGACGGCCACGACGCGTCGATCCACATCTTCCGGCGCATCGCCCAGGCCTCCGGGGCCGAGGTCGTGCACCTCGGCCACAACCGCTCGGTGCGTGAGATCGTCGACGCGGCGATCGCCGAGGACGCGCAGGGCATCGCGGTGACCTCCTACCAGGGTGGCCACAACGAGTTCTTCCGCTACATGCACGACATGTTGGTGGAGCGCGGCGCCGGCCACGTGAAGATCTTCGGCGGCGGCGGCGGCGTGATCCTGCCCGAGGAGATCGAAGCGCTGCACCGCTACGGGATCGGCCGCATCTACTCGCCCGACGACGGCCGCGCGATGGGGCTGCAGGGCATGATCGACGACATGCTCAGGCGCTGCGACTTCGCGACCGCGAACGCCAGCGACGAGCTGCCGCCGTGCACCGCCACCGACGCGCGCAGCGTCGCCAAGGCGATCACGCTGGTCGAGAACTTCCCCGAACGCCACCGCAGCACGCTCGCCGAGCGGCGTGCCAAGATCGCCACGCCACCGCCGGTCCTCGGCATCACCGGCACCGGCGGGGCGGGCAAGAGCTCGCTGATCGACGAACTGCTGCGCCGGTTCCTGCTCGACTTCCCGAACGCCCGCATCGCGGTGCTGTGCGTCGACCCGACCCGCAAGAAGACCGGTGGCGCGTTGCTCGGCGACCGCATCCGCATGAACGCGGCGACCTCGGAGCGCGTGTTCGTGCGTTCGATGGCGACCCGCCGCGCCAACATGGCCCTCTCCGAGGCCGTGCAGGATGCCCTGGGCGTGCTCGAAGTCGCGGGCTTCGACCTGATCCTGCTGGAGTCCAGCGGCATCGGCCAGTCCGACAGCGAGATCGTCGAGCACGCCGACCTGTCGCTGTACGTGATGACGCCCGAATTCGGCGCGCAGAGCCAGCTCGAGAAGATCGACATGCTGGACTACGCCGACGTCGTGGCGATCAACAAGTTCGACCGGCGCGGCGCCAAGGACGCGCTGCGCGACGTCAAGAAGCAGGTCCAGCGCAACAAGAAGGCGTTCGACCGGAGTCCGGACGCGATGCCGGTGTTCGGTACGATGGCGGCGCGCTTTGCCGATCCGGGGACCAACCGGCTGTACCGCGCGGTCGCCAAGGCGCTCGACGGCCTGCGGCCGGGCCGGTTCGCGAGCAGCCTGCCGCTGGTCGAAGGCGAGCCGTCGACGACGCACGTGATCCCGTCGGAACGGGCGCGCTACCTTGCGGAGATCGTCGAGAGCAACCGTCGCTACGGCACCTGGGCGCGCGAACAGAGCGCCCTGGCCGAGCGACTGTACGTGCTGGAGCAGGCCGCGGAGGCGCTGCCCCAGGGCGATGCCGCCGTCGCCGCGGTGCGCGAGGCCGCGGCGGCGGTCGCCCGCAAGCTCGACGCCGACTGCCTGGCGCTGGTCCGCGGCTGGGACGCGATGTGCGCCGAGTTCACCGGCGAGGACTTCGTGTTCACGGTGCGCAACAAGCAGGTGCGGATCAAGAACCACTCGCGCTCGCTCAGCGGGCTCGACGTGCCGAAGGTGGCCCTGCCGAAGTACACCTCGTACGGCGACCGGTTGCGCTGGCTGCTCACCGAGAACGTGCCCGGTCGCTTCCCGTTCGCAGCCGGGGTGTACCCGTTCAAGCGCACCGCCGAGGATCCGACCCGCATGTTCGCGGGCGAGGGTGGACCGGAGCGCACCAACCGGCGGTTCCACTACCTGTCGTTCGGCCAGCCCTACAAGCGCCTGTCGACGGCGTTCGACAGCGTCACCCTGTACGGCGAGGACCCGGCCCTGCGTCCCGACATCTTCGGCAAGGTCGGCAATGCCGGCGTGTCGATCTGCTGCCTCGACGACGCCAAACGCCTGTACTCCGGCTTCGACCTGTGCGATCCGGTGACGTCGGTGTCGATGACGATCAACGGCCCGGCGCCGATGATGCTGGCGTTCTTCCTGACCGCGGCGATCGACCAGCAGTGC
>DAIMFJ010000229.1:2800-8552 GCA_036724695.1 Planctomycetota bacterium | reverse complement strand
GGCGGCTGGTTCGGCTGGCTCGGCTGGTTCGTCCGGTGGGCTGGCTGCGGACCGACCCGAGTGCGCTGCCAAGGCGTCGAAGCGCAGCGTGCCGTCGGCGTGGCGGCGCAAGGCGACCACGCCGAGGTACACGTCCGGGCACAGCCGCCGGTTCAGGCGCACCTCGTCCAGACAAGCCTGGTGGCGGAGTTCGCGCGTCGAGAAGTCGACGAACGGCAGCCGCAGCGGCTTCTTGAGCTTGTAGACCAGTTCGCCGGTGATGCAGACGATCGACAGGTGCGTCTGCACGATCTGCACGCCCGGAGCGCTCTGGCTGGCGCGCGGCGCGGCTGGGTAGCAGGCCGGGTCGGCGAGCTCGGCCAGGAGCGCTTCGGCGGTCATGACCAGAGACCCAGCGCCAGGTAGCCGGCGTAGGCCAGCACGCCGAGCAGCACGCCGGCCAGCAGGATGCGCGCGGCGCGGGCCAACGGGTGCGAGGGGGCGGCGGCGGTCACAGGGTTCCCAGCAGCGCGGTGAACGCCGCTTCGTCGAGGATGTTGAGCCCGAGCGCGCGCGCCTTGTCGAGCTTGCCGCCGGCGGCTTCGCCGGCGACCACGTCGGTGACCTTCTTGCCGATCGTGCCGGCGGTGCGGGCGCCGAGCGCCTCGACGCGGCTCTTCGCCTCGTCGCGCGACATCGTCGTCAACCCCCCGGTGAACACGAAGATGCGGCCGGCGAGCGGGCCGTCGCCGGCCGGCGCGCTCTCCTGCGGGGCGACTCCCGCGGCGGCGAGGGCGGCGAGCGTGCGTTGGTTGGCGGGTGAGGCGAAGAAGTCGACGACCGCGGTGGCGACCTCGGTGCCGACCCCGTCGACCGCCATCAGGTCGTCGAGCGAGGCGCTGGCGAGGCGCGCCAGCGAGCCGAAGCGTGCCGCGAGGTCCTTGGCGGTCTGCTCGCCGACGTGGCGGATGCCGATGCCGTGCAGGAAGCGGGCCAGGGCCGGTTGGCGCGCCTTGGCGATGTTGTCGAGCAGGTTCTGCACGCTGCGCGCGCCGAAGCGTTCGAGTTCGAGCATCGCGTCGCGACGTTCGGCCAGCGTGAAGACGTCCTCGACGCTGCGCAACAGTCCGGCGGTGGCGAGCTGTTCGACCTGTTTGGGGCCGAGCCCTTCGATGTCGAACGCGCGGCGGCTGGCCAGATGCACGATGCGACCGCGCAGCTGGTCCTTGCAGTCGATCGCCTGGCAGTAGACGAACTTGCCCTCGTGGTGCAGGTCGCTGCCGCACGCCGGGCAGCGTTCGGGCGGTTTCGCGGGTTGCGAGTCGACGGGCCGCCGGTCGACGAACACCCGCACGACCTCGGGGATCACGTCGCCGGCGCGTTGGATCTCGACGGTGTCGCCGGCGCGGATGTCGCGCTCGGCGACCAGGGCCCAGTTGTGCAGCGAGGCGTTGCGCACCGTGACGCCGGCCAGTTCGACCGGTTCGAGGTGCGCGACCGGCGTCACCGCGCCGGTGCGCCCGACCTGCGCGCCGATCCGTTCGATCCGGGTCGTCGCCAGGCGCGGCGCGAACTTGTAGGCCAGCGCCCAGCGCGGCGTGCGCGACGTGCGGCCGAGGCGGATCTGCAGGTCGGTGCGGTCGACCTTGGCGACGATGCCGTCGAGTTCGTACGGCAGCTCGTCGCGGCGGGCTTCGAGTTCGTCGCGGAACGCCAACACGCCGGCAACACCGGTCACCCGGCGAGCCGGTTCGGCGACGGCGAAGCCCCAGGCGGCGAGCTGCTCGCGCAGCGCCCCATGGGTGGAGAACGTGACGCCTTCGGCGTGGCCCACCGCAAACGCGAGGAAATCGAGCGGCCGACGGGCCACCAGCCGCGGATCCTGCAGTTTGAGGGTGCCGGCGGTCGTGTTGCGGGCGTTGCGGAACGTGCCCTCGCTGCTGGTCTCCTCGTGTTCCTGCAGGCGAGCGAACGCGGCGCGGCCCATGATCACCTCGCCGCGGATCTCGAGGCGCGTCGGGAACGGCCCGGGCCCGGCGAAGGCGAGCGGCAGGTTGCGGATCGTGCGCAGGTTGCGGGTCAGGTCCTCGCCGGTGCTGCCGTCGCCGCGCGACAGGCCCCGCACCAGCGCGCCGTTCTCGTACAGCAGGTTGGCGCTGGTGCCGTCGAGCTTGGGTTCGCAGTACCAGTCGACCTCGGCGCCGGCCGGCAGTTCGAGCAGCTTGTGGACGCGTTCGGCGAAGTCCTGCACTTCGTCGGCGGCCATCAGCGACTCGATGCTGCCCATCGGTGCGAGGTGGGCGGCCGTCGCGAACTCGCTGCCCTTCGGCAGCGGCGCGCCGACCCTCTGGGTCGGCGAATCGGCGCGCAGCAGCTCCGGGTGTTCGCGCTCGAGCCGCCGCAGGTCGGCGAACCACTGGTCGTACTCGGCGTCGGTGACGTCGGACCAGCCGCGGTTGTAGTACTGGTCGTCGGCGCGACGGATCGCCTGCCGCAGTTCGTCGATGCGTTGCACGGGGTCCACGGCGAGGTTGTACGCGCTGCCGCGGGTCGGGCTCAAGGGCGGGTCGCCGCCGCGGCTACTTGCCGAGGTCCTGCAGCAGGTGGCGCGGCCAAAGCTCGGCGAATTCGCGCACGAACGCCAGCTGCCGTTCGAACTGTTCGGGCGACCAGCGACGCTGGCCGTCGCTGTAGCACATGGCCCCGGCTTCGATGTCGATCATCGGCGGTGTGGTCGCGAGCAGCTTCTCCATCATCCGCTGGTGCAGCACGTCGTAGGCGAAGCGGCGGTCGTCGGACTTGACCAGGAACTTGCGGCTGAACTCCGCCGACTCGAAGTCGATGTCGTCGAAGCCGAACGCCGCGGCCAGCTTGTCGAAGACGCCTTCGGGACGGATCAGCAGGGCCGGCGTGCGCCACGGCAGGTGCACGATCACGTAGCTGAACCGGTAGGTCGACGTCGACGAGTTCTTGCCGTTGTTGCGGGTCACCTTGTAGACGAAGTCGCCACAGCGCAGCCGGCAGGACGTGCCGAACAGCTCGATCGTGCCGTACAGCGTGTTGTGGGCGACCCGCGAGTGACCGCGGCGGAAGATCTCGAACTGCCGGTACTCGTCGTCGTGGCGGTCGTCCTTGCTGGGGTCGAAGCGCAGGCCGAGGCGCGTCGCCAGTTCGGCCATCGCGAGCTGCCGTTGTTTCTCGTGCTTCCAGCCGAGATAGCCGACGACGCCGGCGATCACCACGAACAAGCCGAACAGCGCGAACACACCGGCTGGCTCCATGCTCAGAGCCCCACCCGCGGCACGACGCGCTCGTTGCGGTCCTCGAGTTCGAAGAACGACGGCTCCTCGACCTTGGCCGCGCTGGCGACGATGCTGGTCGGGAACGACTCGCGCAGGTTGCGCAGGTCGCGCACGTTGCCGTTGAAGAAGCGCCGCGCTGCGGCGATGCGGTCCTCGGTCACCGCCAGTTCCTGTTGCAGGGCCAGGAAGTGGGCGTCGCTGCGCAGCGTCGGGTAGTTCTCGGCGACGGCGAACAACGAGCGCAGACCGGTCGCCAGGGCGTTCTCGTCCTTGGCCTGGGCGGCCGCCGAACCGTGCGGCTGCATCGCCTGATTGCGCAGTTGCACGACGCGCTCGAGCACGTCGCGTTCGTGGGTCGCATAGCCCTTGACGGTCGCCACCAGGTTCGGGATCAGCTCGTAGCGGCGCTTGAGTTCGACGTCGATGTCGGCCCAGCTCTCGCGGATCGCCTGGCGCAGGGCCACGATCCGGTTGTAGGTGACGATCCACCAGATCAGTGGCAGCAGGACGACGAGGCCGAGCAGGGCGAATTCCATGGCGCGTGCAGAAGTGGCCGGCGGGCACCCGCGCCTGTCGGCCGGGCGCATCATTGCCGCCGGGCGGCGTCGGCGCACGGTCGGCTGCGTGGTTTCTCGGGCCCAGGTCGGCTACAACACGGGACGCGTCCGCTCGGCGGCCGCGCCCGCTGCGTGACGTCGTTCCGGCAACCGTTTCTGTTCGAGCGTCTGTGCCTGCCCAAGGTCTGGGGCGGGCGCGCGCTGGCGCACGTCCTCGGGCTGGATCTGCCGCCGGACCAGGCGATCGGCGAGACCTGGGAACTCTACGACCGGCCCGGCGCCCGCAGCCGGCTGCGCGGCGAAGCGCGCACGTTGGCCGACCTGCTGCGTGCGGACCCGGTGGCGGTGCTCGGGGCCTCGATCGCGGCCCGCACCGGCGGGCGGTTGCCGATCCTGCTGAAGTTCATCGACGCGCGCGACGTGCTGTCGGTGCAGGTCCACCCGGACGACGAGCTGGCCCGCGCGGCCGGCGACAATGGCAAGAACGAGGCCTGGGTGGTGCTGCACGCCGAGGCCGACGGCCGGATCCGCCGCGGCGTGCGGGCGGGCGTCACGCCTGATCAGTTCGCGGCGGCGGCCAGTTCGGCGGCGATCGAGAGCCTGCTGGTCGAACTGCGACCCAGGGCGGGGGATGCGATCGCCATCCCGGCCGGTACCGTGCATGCGATCGGTCCGGGCGTGGTCGTCTTCGAGGTGCAGCAGAACAGCGACGTCACCTACCGGCTGTACGACTGGGGGCGGCCGCGCGAGGTGCACCTCGCCGAGGCGATGGCCGCGGTCCGGCTGGCGCCGCCGCCGGCGGAGAGCGAGACGGCCGTGCCGCTGCCGGACGGCGGCGAGCGCATCGTCGCGATGCGCGATTTCGCGGTCCGGCGCTACCGGCTGGTGCCCGGCCAGGACCTGCACCTGCAGCTTCCCGACCGGTTCGCGACGCTGACCGTGCTGGCCGGCGGCGGCGAACTGCGATGGCAGGCGGAGAACGGCCCGGCGACCCGTACCATTGCGCGCGCCGACACGGCCTTGTTGCCGGCGGCGCTGGGGCACATCCATTTGGGCGCTGCGGCGCCGACGACCGTTCTGGTCTGCGATCCGAGAACCGACTGATGGCGAGACGACATGTCGACCGTAAGCCTGGCGAGCGCGTGGGGCGCGGCCAGGGCTCTTCCCGAGGGGGTGCTGGTGCCCAGGGCTCTGGCCCGCGCGGGGCCGGTGGTGGCCGGCCCGGACCGAAAGGGGCCGGACCGCAGCGCCCTGGACCCAAGGGAGCCGGACCCAAGGGCCCGGCATCGTCGCGCGCTGGCAGTCAGCGGTCGGGACCGGGCGGCAAGTCCGCCAACCGTTCCGGCGGGGCACGGCGGCCGATCGGCAGCGTGCGGCGCAACGACGGCCTGCGGGTCACGCCGGCCAAGGGCGTCGAGACGCCGAACGACGGCAAGGTGCGCCTCAACCACTTCCTGGCGATGGCCGGCGTCTGCAGTCGGCGCGCCGCCGACGGCTTGATCGCCGGCGGGCGCATCACCGTGAACGGCGAACTGGTCCGCGAGCTCGGTACGCGCGTCGATCCGACCAGCGACGACGTGCGCTTCGACGAGGCCCGGGTGCAGCCGGAGCGGCCGACCTACGTGCTGTTCAACAAGCCCAAGGGCGTCGTCTGCACCAATGCACGACACGAACAGAAGAAGCGCGTGATCGACTTCCTGCCGGAGGTCCGCGGGCGCTTGTTCACGGTCGGTCGTCTCGACCTGGACAGCGAAGGCCTGATCCTGCTGACCAACGACGGCGCGTTCGCACAGGAGATGACCCATCCGCGCTATGGCGTGCCGAAGGTCTATTCGGTGCAGGTGCGCGGCCGCGTCGAAGAGGCGAAGCTGACCAAGGCCCGCAGCGGCGTGTGGCTCGCCGAGGGGCCGACCG
>DAIMFJ010000229.1:0-2790 GCA_036724695.1 Planctomycetota bacterium | reverse complement strand
CAAGAACCGCGAGATCCGCCGCGTGTTCGCGAAGCTCGGCTATCCGGTGATCGAGCTCAAACGCATCCGGATCGGCGAACTGTCGCTGCACGGCCTGCGCGAGGCGGCGTGGCGGTTCGTGCAGCTCGACGAGGTGCAGCGACTGCGCGAGATCGCGCGCCAGGAGACGTTCGAGTCATGAAGAAGGCCATGCCAACGGCGGCGATGTTGCCCGATGTCGAGGTGGTCGAGTTGTCCAACGGCTTCCGTGCCCTGCTGGTCGAGCGCGGTCCTCTGCCGGTGGTCGCCTCGGTGCTGTGGTACCGGATCGGGGCGCGCGACGAGCGCGACGGCGAGACCGGTGTCTCGCACTTCCTCGAACACATGATGTTCAAGGGCACCGACCGTTTCCCGAAGGGACACATCGACCTCGCCACCAGCAAGATGGGTGGCAGCAACAACGCGTTCACCGACAGCGACAGCACCGCCTACTACTTCTCGCTCGCCGCGGATCGTTGGGAGACCGCGCTCGAGATCGAGGCGAGCCGCATGCGCGGCTGCCTGCTCGACCCGCAGGAGTTCGCCAGCGAGAAGAACGTCGTGCTCGAGGAGCTCGCAATGGGCGAGGACGAGCCGTGGCGACCGCTGTACCAGGCGACCGAGTCGTTGCTGTACCAGGTGCATCCGTACCACCATCCCGTGATCGGCTATCGCCAGGATCTCGAGCGGCTCACCGCGCCGCAGATGCGCGCCTACTACGAACGCCACTACGGCCCGAACCGGGCCTTCCTGGTGGTCGTCGGTGCGATCGATCGCCAGCGCACCGCGGCGCGCATCCGCGAGCTCTTCGGTGGTCTGCCCCGTGTCGCCGATCGCGCCGAACCCCTCCGCGAACCCGCCCCACAGGGCGAACGCCGCGCCGAGCTGCGCACGCCGCACTCGGTGGCGCGCGTCTGCGTCGGGTTCCCGACCTGCCGCATGGGCGAGCGCGACGACTACGCGCTCGACGTGATCGCCCACGACCTCGGCAACAGCAAGAACAGCCGGTTGTACAAGCGCCTGGTGCTCGACCAGGAACTGGTGACCGACGTCAGCGTCATCAACGAGACCCGGCAGGACCCGGGTGGTTTCTACGTGATGGCCGAGCTGCGCGACGGCGCCGATCCGCAGAAGGTCGAGAAGTCGATCCGCGCCGAGATCGAGGCGGTCGCCAGCGAAGGGGTGGCCAAGAAGGACCTGGCGCGCATCCGCACGCAGATCGAGGCGTCGTTCCTGTTCCAGGACGAGGCCGTGCTCGATCTGGCGATGAAGTTGGCTCGCTTCGAGGCCGGTACGCCCGACGGCTACCGCACGCTGGCCAACGTGTTGCCGACCTACGCGTCGCTGACGACCAAGGAACTGGCGGCGACCGCCGCCCGGTACCTGGACTTCCGGCGCGCGGCGGTGGTCTGGGCGATGCCGGCGGCGGGTGCTGCTCCAGCTCCCGCGAAGGGCAAGAGCAGGCCGAAGGCCGGGGCCAAGGCCAAGCAGCTTGCGAAGGCCGCCACGAAGCGGCCGGCCAAGGCGACGCGCGGTGCGGGCAAGCGCCGCGGAGGCAAACGATGAGCAGCCCGATCCGTCTCGAGATCGGCGAGCGGCGGCTCGCCTCCGGTCTGACCCTGCTGGCGGTCCGCAATCCAGGCGTGCAGACGTTCGCCTGCGCGATGTCGCTCGACGTGCTGCCGAGCGCCGAGCCGGCCGGCAAGTGCGGGCTGGCCAACCTGGTCGGCGAGACCCTCGACGAGGGCACGAAGCGCTACGACGCGCTCGAGCTGGCCGAGGTCGCCGAGAACCTCGGCGCTTCGCTGGTCGGCAACCACCGCGGCGGCGTCGTGATGAGTCCCGCGGTGCACCAGAAGGACGCCCTCGCGCTGCTGCACGAGATGGTGCTGGCGCCGTCGTTCCCGAGCCGCGAGGTGCGCCGCGTCCAAGGCGAGATCCTGACCGAGCTGAAGACCGAACAGGACGATCCGCGCGTCGTCGCCGCACGCCATTTCCGGCGCGCCATCTACGGCGATCACCCGCTCGGCCGGCCGTCGAACGGCACGCCGGAGATGGTCGCCCGACTCGCCCCGAAGGACCTGCGCGCGTTCCACGAACAGTGGTTCTGCCCGGCGAACGGCTACGTCGCGGCCGCCGGCCCCGACGCACCCGAGGTGCTCCTCGATCGCCTAGAGAAGGCCTTCAAGGGCTTCCGCAAGAAGGCGCCGGCCCACGTGCCGATGCCCGAGTTGCGCCTGGGCGACGCCGGCCAGGACGTGCACCTGGCGATGGCGCGCGAACAGGTGCACGTCTACCTCGGCCACCTCGGCATCCGGCGTGCGGACCCCGACTTCTACGTGCTGTCGGTGATGGACCACATCCTCGGCACCGGCCCGGGCTTCACGTCGCGCTGCAGCAAGAAGCTGCGCGACGAACAGGGGCTCTGCTACTCGGTCAGCGCGGGCATCACCGCCAGTGCCGGCGAGGAGCCGGGCACCTTCACCGCGTACATCGGCACGTCCCCCGAACATCGCCAACGCGCGATCGACGGCTTCCTCGACGAGATCCGCCGGATCCGCAGCGAGCCGCCGAGCGAACAGGAACTGCAGGACGTCAAGGACTACCTGACCGGCAGCTTCGTGTTCGCCCTCGAACGCAACAGCAACCTGGCTTCCTACGCAATCCGCGCCAAACGCTTCGGGCTCGGATTCGACTACCTGCATCGGTATCCCGAGCTGATCCGCGCGGTGACGCGCGAGGACGTGCGGGCCGCCGCCGAGCGGCACCTGC
>DAIMFJ010000228.1:0-8571 GCA_036724695.1 Planctomycetota bacterium | reverse complement strand
GGCCGCGGCTCGCGGCCGTCGCCGGGCCGCCCAGCCGCCGTCGGCGGCGCGGCGGCGCGCGCGGCGGCCAGCAGCTCCTGCACTGGCCGCAGCGGTTCGATCCGGAACTTGCCGTCCGGATCCGGCCGCCGCGCGAACCGGGCTCCGCCGACCAGCGCCGCGACCACCTTGCCGCTGGCGTCGCGTTCGAAGCGCAGCTGGTCGCCACCGTACATGCCGGCCGGGAACTGGTAGTGGTCCTTGGCCAGCCTGGTCGGCAGGTCGCGCACCACCCACTCGATCAACACGCCGAGCTGCCCCAGCTCCTCGTAGACCACCAGTACGTTGTGGTCCCAGCCGTACTCGCCGAGCAGTTCCTGCAATTCCGCACTCGGCGGCGGCGGCGCCGCATCGTCACGCACGTACTCCACCTCGCCATCGTGCAGGTTGCCGTTGCCCAGCACAACCAGGCGCCGCGCCGTGTCGATGCCCAGCGGGTCGTCGGCCACCAAGGCACCGTCCCCCGCGCGCCGCAGCCGGGTGCGCACGCCGAGGTTCGGGTCGAAGAACAGCTCGCCAGCACGTTCGCTCAGGTACACCCAGTTGGTACCGCAGCGCCACCGGCCGGCCAGCTGCCGGGCCGCGGCGACGCCCACTGGCTGCGGGAACTCGGCCGCCGGCAGCACCTCCCCGCGCCGCGCCGCCAGCAACAGCCGCAGCGCCCGGTCGGCGATCGCATCGCTGACCTCGTTGGCGAAGTCCTTGCTGCACAGCACGGCGACGGCCAGGCCGGCCTCGGGCAACGCCGCCACCGTCGACGCGAAGCCGTACACGGCCCCGCCGTGCGAGACGTGCCGATGGCCGTCGAAGTCGCGCACGAAGAAACCCAGCCCGCAGCCGCGCGTGACCCCACCCCGCGGCTCCCACATCGCCGCCTGGCTCGCGGGCGTCAGCACCCGGCGTTCGGCGGTGGGCATCCAGCTGCTCGCGAACGACACCAGGTCGCCGGTCGTGCTGTACAGGTTCGCCGCCGGACCGTACCCGAAACCCCATGTCGGCAGCGGGATCGTGCGGCCGTCGTAGGTCCACATCTGGCCCACCGGCACGCGCTGCAGCAGCTCCGGACGGGCGGCGAAACTGCTGTCCATCAGCCCCAGCGGGGCCAACACCAGCTCGTCGACGGCCACCTCGAACGGTTTGCCGGTGACCCGGGCGATCACCTCGCCGACCACGCCGATGCCGGGGTTGCTGTACTTGAACTTGGCATCCGGGGCATGCACCAACGCGGTGTCGTTCAAGCTGGCGACGGTCGCCGCCAGACCCGGTTCACTCGGATCGAAGTAGTGCCCGACCGGCGACTCGCGCACGATGCCGGCGCGGTGGCCGAGCAGCAGGCGCAACGTCACCGCGCCGCCGAACGCATTGGCGGGCGCGAACTCGGGCAGGTAGGTGGTGACCGGTGCATCGAGATCGAGCTGCCCGCGTTCGACCAACACCATCGCCGCGGTCGCCGTGAACAACTTGCTGATCGACGCCATCCGGCCGACCGCGTCGAACGGCATCACCTGCGTGCCAGCGGCATCGAACGTGCCGAAACCAGCCGCCCAGCGCCGCTCTTCCCCGGTCGCCGGATCGACGTCGAGCACCGCAACGGTCGCCCCGGGCACTCCCTGCTCCCGCAACTGCCGCTGCACGTATCCGGCGAGGTCGGCCGCCACCGGCGCGAGAGCCGGATGCGCCGGCGGTGCGGTCGCACAGGCAACCAGCAGCAACGGCAGCACGAACCACGACGAGCGGCGAGCCATCGCCGCAGTCTGCCCGCCCGCGGCAGGCCGCGCCACCGGCAACCGCCCTCAGGCGTAGTTCGGGTAGCGCCCGTCGTACATCGCCTCGGCGACCGCCTTGCCGAGGTCGGCCGGCCGCGGCGCGGTCGCCAACCCCTCTTCGTAGGCGTTGGCCGCCACCGCCGTGGCGATGTGCGCCGACACGGTGCGGATCTGCGCCAGGCGCGGGTACAGCAGCCCGAATTCCAGGTCCTTGGGATCGACCAGCTCCGCCAACGTGCGGGCGGCGACGTAGAACATCGTGTCGGTGACGCGGCGCACGCCGGCCACCACCGCCCCCAGGCCCAGCCCCGGGAAGATGTAGGCGTTGTTGCCCTGCCCCGGCACGAACTTGCGGCCGCCGACCTCGCACGCCGGGAACGGGCTGCCGCTGGCGAACACCGCGCGGCCGTCCGACCACTCGTACGCCTGCTGGGCCGTGCATTCCGACTTGCTGGTCGGGTTGCTGAGCGGGAACACGATCGGCCGTTCGTTGTGCCGGGCCATCGCGCGCACCACCGCCTCGGTGAACGTGCCACCTTGCGCCGAGACACCGATCAGCGCCGTCGGGCGCAGGGCCTCGATCGCCGTCAACAGGTCGCCGGCCGGCGCGTGCGGGTGCGCATACGGCAGCTTGTGTTCGGCGAGGTCGGCGCGCCCTTCGACCACCAGGCCCTTCGAATCGACGAACCAGCAGCGCCGCCGCGCCTCGGCGGCCGACACGCCGTCGCGCACCATCGCCGACACGAACAGGTCGGCGATGCCGGTCGCCGCCGAGCCAGCGCCCAGGAACAGCACCCGCTGTTCGGCGAGGATCTTGCCGGTGATGCGGCCGGCGGTCAACAGCCCGGCCAACGCGACGCCGGCGGTGCCCTGGATGTCGTCGTTGAAGCAGCAGACGCGGTCGCGGTAGCGCGCCAGCAGGCGGATCGCGTTCTCGGTCGCGAAATCCTCGAACTGCAGCACCGCGCGCGGGAACACCTCCTGCACGGCCTGCACGAACTCCTCGACCAACTCGTCGTAGGCAGCGCCGCGCAGGCGCTCCTGGCGCAAACCGAGGTAGAGCGGGTCGTCGCGGATCTCGGCGCGGTTGCAGCCGACGTCGAGCGTGATCGGCAAGCACAGTTCGGGCCGCAAACCGGCACAGGCCGTGTACAAGGCCAGCTTGCCGATCGGGATGCCCATGCCGTTGGCGCCGAGGTCGCCGAGGCCGAGGATGCGTTCGCCGTCGGTGACGACGATCATGCCGATGTCGCGCACCGGCCAGTGGCGCAGCACCTGCGCGATGCGGCCCTGGTCCTCGGCGGTCACGTACAGCCCGCGCGCGCGGCGGAAGATGTGCGCGAAACGCTGGCACGCTTCGCCGACCGTCGGTGTGTAGACGATCGGCATGATCTCCTCGACGTGCTCGATCAGCAGTCGGTAGAACAGGTGCTCGTTGCGATCGACGAGGGCGGCCAGGTAGATGTACTTCTCGAGCGGGCTGTCCTTGCGCCGCAGGCTCTCGAGCACGCGCACCATCTGCTGGTCCTGGGTCAAGACGCGCGGCGGCAACATGCCATGCAAGCCGAGTGCGTCGCGCTCGGCCGCCGTGAAAGCCGTGCCCTTGTTGAGCCTCGGATCGTGAAGGTAGTCCGCCGCGCTGGGTGCCATGGTGTGGACCCTAGCGGGGCGCTCGGCGTCGCCGCCATGCGCACTTCGGCGGCCCAGTCTGCGGTGCTCGGCCGATCCGGCGGCCGACTTTCGCCTCACCGCATTCCAGCGGCGAACGCCCCCTGTCGGCCTCCGCCCTCAGAAGCCGATCGCTTCTTCGCCGGCGATGCGCTGCTTCTTGGCCGGATCGGGTTTGCCGGCCCCGGCCCCCACCGCCGCTCCGCCGTCCTGGATGCTGTCGACCTGCTCGAGCGACACGGCGATGCGCGAACTGACGCCGCGGTGCTGCATGGTGATCCCGTACAGCACCTGGCACTCCGCCATCGTGCGCTTGTGGTGGGTCACGATGCAGAACTGCGTGCCGTGCGTGAAGTCGCGCAGGACGCGCAGGAAGCGCTCGACGTTGGTCTCGTCGAGTGCGGCGTCGACTTCGTCGAGGATGCAGAACGGGCTCGGCCGCACCTTGAACAACGCGAACAGGATCGCCACCGCGGTCAGCGAGCGTTCGCCACCCGACAACAGGTTGATCGACGTCAACTGCTTGCCCGGCGGCTGTGCGACGATCTCGATGCCGGCCTCCAGCAGGTCCTCGCTCTTGCTCGGCTCGAACGACAGGAACATGTCGGCCTTGCCGCCCTGGAACAGCTTGCGGAAGATCTCCTGGAAGTTCTTCCGGGCCTCGTGGAACGTCTGCTCGAACAGCAGCTTCGACTCGGCTTCGAGCTTCTTGAGGGTCTCCAGCAGCGCGCGGCGCGCTTCCTTGAGGTCGGCGACCTCCTGCTCGAGGTGGCCGAACTGACCTTCTTCGTCGGCCAGTTCCTGGACCGCGTCGAGGTTGACGGCGCCGAGCCGGTCCTTCTGGCTCTGCAGAACCTGGACCTCCTTCTTGGCCTCGTTGGCGTCGAACTCGGGTTCGAGCCAGAGCCGGCGCAGCTGCTGCCATTCCTCGACCGTCGACGGCGGCAGCGGCGGCCCCTGCAGGCACTCGACGAGGCCGCGCGGCGCCGGCGGCCCCTGCCAGAGCGGGTCCCGCACCAGCCCGATGCCGCTCACCTCGCCGAGGCAGCGCTGCAGTTCGATGCCGGTCTCCTCGCGCAGACGCTCCTCGAGCCGCCCGAAACGGTGCTCGAGGTCGCTGGTCGCCAAGCGCGCCTGGGTCAGCGCCTCGCTGGCCACCGCGCGGCGTTGGTCGCAGGCCGCCAGGGCCTGCTGCACGGCGTTGCGTTCGCTGCGCGCCCCGTCGACGGCGGCTTGCCGCTCGAGTTTGTGGGCCTCCAGCTCGGCGAGCCGGTCTTCGAGGGCACCAGCCAGTTCGCCGAGGCGTTCGGCCTCGGCGAGCGCCCGGGCACGGTCGTCCTCGGCGGTGCGCTGGCGGTCCTCGATCTCGGCCTGCGCGCGCTGGAAGTCGCGCAGCGCCTCGTCGTGCATGCGGATCGAGCGCAGCAGGCCCTCGCGCGACTCGGCGACGGTGACCTGCCGGACCTTCTGCTCCTGCTCGCGGTGCTGCTGCTCGCGCGCGGCCTGCTCGGCGGCAGCGATGCGTTCGGACAGCCCGGCTTCGTCCTGCTGGGCGCTGGCTTCGCGGCGCGCCAACAGGAACTGGTCGAACAGCGCCACCGCAAGGGTGGCGAGCGCGCCGCAACCGACCCGCGACAGCTCGCCGGCCTCGTGCTGCAACTCGCCGAGTTCGCGATCGACGTCGGCAGCGCGCGCGGCGAGCCGCGCCACCTGCCCTTCACCGCCCTGCCGCTGGTTGCGCACGACGCGCAGCGCATCGGCGACGGCCTTCAACTCGCGCTTGAGCCGGTCGACGCGACCGACGGCACGGTCCTTGCCACCTTGCAGGCTGCTGAGCTGTTGCTGCAGTTCGGCGACCCGTTCGCCCAGCTGGGCGATCTGCGACTTGCGGACCACGAGGCCGGCGTGGCCTTCGGCGGCCGCTCCACCCTCCATGCGCGGGCCGCAGACCAGCGTGCCGTCGCGGGTCACGAAGCAGAGGTCGGCGCGGCTGCTGTCGGCGATGTCGAAGTCGCCGAGCACGACGCCGCGCAACAGCCAGCGCAGCAGCGCCTCGGAACGGCCGCCTTCGTTGACGTGCCGGACCAGCTCGGTCAGGTAGTTGGCACCGGCCGGCGGCGCCAGCAGGCGGCTGGCGCGCGGCGGCTGCTCGCCGAACGCCTCCTCGACGAGCAGCAGCACGCGGCCGAGCCGTTTGGCTGCCAGATCGCGCACGATCGCGGCGGCGTGCTCGCGGGTGTCGACGACCAACGCCTGCACGAACGGGCCCAGCGCGGCTTCGAGGGCGGCACCGTGTTCGAGGTCGATCTCGATCAGGTCGAGCAGGCGCCCGCGCAGCCCTGCGGGCTGCTGTTCGAGCACGTAGCGCGGCGCCTGATCGAGGCCCTCCATGTGCGATTCCATCGCCACCAGGGCGGCGCGCCGGCCTTCGAGCTGCGACCACTCGTAGCGCAGCGCCGACTCCTGCTCGGCAAGCTGTGCGGCGGCGTGGTCGGCACCTTCGAGGTCGCCGATCACCGTGCGTTCGCGTTCGGTGAGCAGGCGCTCACGGGTGGCGAGGTCGGCGAGGTCGCCGTGCCAGCGCGCGGTTTCGTCGACCAGCCGCTGTTGCTCGCCGAGCAGCACCTGCTGGCGCTCGCCAAGCCGCTGTTCGCGGGCCCGGCTGGCGTCGAGCCGCGCCTTGCCGTCGGCAGCGCGGTTGCGGGCCCGCGTGCGCTGGTGCAGCAGCTCGAGCTGCCGCTCGCGCATCGCTTCGCGATCCTTGTGCAGCGAACGCGCCAACGTGAACGCCGCCTGGCTGGCGGCCTTCTGCTCGTCGAGGCTGCGGTGCAGTTCGACCAGTTCCTCTTCCTTCTGGGCCAGCTCGTCGCGCGCCATCTCCAGCTGGGTGGCCCGCTCGCTCTGCTGCTCGGCGAGCCCCTCGGCGCGGCGCCGGTTGCGGTCGATCTCCTCGAGCCGGTCGGCGGCGCGGTGGCGCTGCGTCTCGGCGCGCTCGCTGTGCGTGGTCAGCTCGTTCTGGCAGCTGCGCAGTTCGTCGAGCACGGTGCCGAGTGCGGCCGCGAGCCCGGCGATGTGGTCGTCGGCGGTGGCCAGCTGGTCGGCGGCGCGGTCGCGGCCTTCCTCGGCGGTCGCCAGTTCGATCTGCAGTTCGTCGAGGCGGGCGCGTTGGGCGGCGGCCGCGTCGCGCAGCAGGCGCCCGTCGAGCACGGCCAGCGCGGTGCGCAGGTCGCGCAGCGCCGCTTGCAGTTCCTGGTAGCGTTTGGCCTTGCCGGCCTGGATGCGCAGGCTGCGGATCCGGCGCGCCCGTTCCTCGAGCAGGTCGGTGACGCGCGACAGGTTGTGGTCGGTGCGCTCGAGCTTGCGCAGCGTCTCCTTCTTCTGGAGTTTGAAGCGGGCCACGCCGGCCGCTTCCTCGAAGATCGCCCGGCGCGCGTCGGGGTTGGCGCTCAGCACCGCGTCGATGCGGCCCTGTTCCATCACCGAGTAGCCGGCGGTGCCCAGCCCGGTGTCGAGCAGCACGTCCTTGACGTCTTTGAGCCGCACTTCGCTGCCGTTGAGCAGGTAGCTCGACTCGCGATCGATCGTCAAGCGCCGCGAGATGTCGATCTCGGTCTGGCCGTTGAAGCGGCCTTCGGGATCCTCGAACGTGATCGTCACCTCGGCCATGCCGAGCGCGGCGCGGCCTTCCGCACCCTTGAAGATCACGTCGGTCATCTCGCTGCCGCGCAGGCTCTTGGCGCGCTGGTCGCCGAGCACCCACTTGATCGCGTCGACGACGTTGGACTTGCCGCAGCCGTTGGGGCCGATGATGCCGGTCAGCCGCGAGTCGAACTCGAACTCGGTGCGGTCGGCGAACGACTTGAAGCCGCGGGCGACGAGGCGTTTGAGTCGCATCGCTCAGTCCACCTGCGGCCGCTGGCCGCCGTTCGGGTTGCCGCCGGACGAACCGCCGCCGTCGTGGTCGCCGAAGCCGCGCGGCAACCGGCTCAACACCGGCGACATCGGCCCGATACCAACAGGCAGCTGCCCGACCGGCAGCTGGTTGCGCGCCAGCAGCGCCAACGCACCGCGGCGCCGCGCCCGTTCGGCGGCCATGCTGCTGTAGGCGACGGCGGCCGCGCTCTGCCCGGTGACCACCAACAGGTGCTGCACCGCTTCGCCGATCGTGCTGGTCGGCAACGGTGCGGTCGCCACCGCCGTGTCGCCGCCGGCCTGCTGCCGTTGCCGCAGGCCCATCAACACGACGTTGGCGAGTTCGAGCGCCCGCCAGTCCTCGTCGACTCCGACGCTGTGCAACGCCAGATGGATCGAACGCGCGAGCTTGGTCGCGCGCAGGAACTCCGTCCGCCCGTCGCGCTTCTCAACCAGATGTTCCGTCCGCCGCTTCATGACCGCCCTCCCGCCGTTTCTCGAGCATGGGCTTGAGCTCGTCGAGGAACTGCGTGACGTCCTTGAACTCCCGGTACACGGAAGCGAAACGCACGTAGGCCACCTGATCGAGCTGGCGCAGCTCTTGCATGATGAGGTTGCCGATCACCTTGCTCGGCACCTCCTTGTCGAAGGCCTCCATGCACTGGCGTTCGATGCGGTCGGTGATCACCTCGAGCTGGTCGAGCGACACCGGACGCTTCTCGCACGCACGCAACATGCCACCCAGCACCTTCTGGCGATCGAACGCCACGCGCTCCCCGTCCTTCTTGACGACTCGCATCGGGGCCGTCTCGACGCGCTCGTAGGTCGTGTAACGCCGACCACAGTCGGCGCAGACCCGCCGCCGCCGGATTGCAAATCCGTCGGCGCTCGCGCGTGAATCGATGACCCGATCGTTGTCGGCCTTGCAGTACGGACAGCGCATAAGCTTGCCGATTCCGGCGGACCGCGACCAGCGGTGCACCGAAATGGAACTGGGCGGACTCGGAAGGCGGCTGACCCCGCCATCCAGACCTTGCAGACGGTGGCACCATACCTCCCCAAGGGCTTGTGTGTCAAAGGGGTTCGCACGGCAAGGCGCAACGTTCGCACGTGGACGCCGCACTGCCGCCGCTCGACCCGCGGTCACTTGCCCAGACAGAAGCGGCCGTAGATGCGGTCGAGCAGT